>CALRVY020000007.1:0-35761 GCA_943371725.1 Pseudanabaena sp. UWO311
ATAACTGCGTCTTTAACATCGTCTAATATGATGTTGAATGAGCGCATGTCGTTTTGATTTAAAAAATAATTGGATATCTTTTTGTGTCTTCTTAAATTACATGTGTCACTGTATTTTAAATTCTTTAATTCTTTACTAAGTTCTAAAGCTTTTAATTTATCCTTTGGGTCGCACTCTTCCAAACCATCTAAAAATTCGTCATAAGGTTGTGCTTGACAATTCTCTAACGACAGCGCATGATTTTTTTCGCTTGGATAGAAGTAAACAATCAAAGCAGCAAGTGCTCCAATAATTCCTAAAACTATTATGTAACCAACTATTCTTCTCATTTAAGTTCGAAATTAAGCAACTCTAAAATTTTTCCGTTACGGTTTTTCCGTAAATCTTCCTATTTTTACGTAAAATCTTCTAAAAATTTTGCGAACCTTTGTTATTGGCGATATACACGGTGCTTTAAAAGCATTAGTAGAAGTTATCGAACTCATTGAGATCGAATCGGAAGATCGTCTTATTTTTTTAGGAGACTACGTTGATGGATACAGCGATTCTCCTGCCGTCCTAGATTATTTAATTGATTTACAGCAAAAACAATCCTGCATTTTCTTAAAAGGAAACCACGATGAGTTACTACTCAATTGGTTCACTAATAAGGTTGAAAATCCGCTTTGGCTCAATCACGGAGGAAAAAGCACTGTAAACGCATATCAAAATGTTGATGCCTTGCGACGGGAAAAACACATTTCTTTTTTAACAAATTTGCTCCCGTACTTTATAGATAATGGTCGGCTTTTTATTCATGCCGGATTTTCGAATTTAAAAGGTGTTTTACACGAGTACGATGCTCGAACTTTTTCATGGGACCGCACGCTATGGGAGCTAGCAATAGCTTTAGATCCGTTACTTGATAAAACCTCTTCGAGGTATCCTAAGCGTCTTAAATTATATGAAGAAATATATATCGGGCATACCCCCGTTACTCAAATTGGTATGCAGACCCCTACGAAACTAGCTTGTATTTGGAATCTTGATACAGGAGCTGGTTTTGGTGACTACTTGAGCGCCATGGAAATAAGCACAAAAAAGATTTTTCAAAGTTCGAAGATTTCTGAACTTTACCCGTTAGAACCTGGAAGAACTGCCTAATGCGTATTAGTTATGTAATCATAGAAAGCGACGTAAAGGCCGTTATCAGAATTACCGACATTCTAGATGAACAAGGCGGATTTTTACAGCTAGGAGCATTTTCCGAAGCAGAAAAAGCCTTACCCATTATAATTGAAAGCAAACCTGATATCCTTTTTTTGGGGATGCCGGCAACTAATTCTGAAAACACTTCAGAATGGTGGATTACAACGGAGTTGCGTAAAAACGACGTTCCGCTTCCTAAACTTGTACTTATTAGCGATACCAAAGAGTATGCTTTTCAAGCTTTAAAAGAGGGAGCGGTAGAGTATTTTCTGAAACCTATAGAAACAGCCGACGTTCTAAAATTTATTTCTAGACTTAAATTTAAGGTAGAGTTTTCAAGTAGTACGCTCTTTTTGAAGTCATACGGCGATTATCGGTTTATTGCTTTAAATGAACTGTTGTATGCCAAAGCAGACAATAATGCAACCGATTTGTACTTAACAACCGGTGAAAAAATAGCCGCCTTTAAAACTTTAAAGCATTTCGAAAGAACATTGCCGCCGCAGTTTATTCGAGTTCACAACAGCTACATAGTAAATGCACAATACATTAGTCGTATTCATGTAGCTAATAATATATTGTATTTAAAAGGGAGCAAACTGCAGCTTCCGATTTCGAAGTCGTATAAAAACAACCTCGACAGATTGGTTGAAATCATACTATCCCTATAGCTATTCGCCGAAAAAATCTTTCATTTTGTCGAAAAAACCAGTAGAAAATGTTAAAAATTTCAGTTGACTAACTATAAAAGTTGATTGGAAAAATATGTTTCCCTACTTACAACCTAAAGGTTGTAAAAGTTTTTGTAATTCTAAAGCAGATGTACTTTTGGTGCATAATAATAGAAACAAAAATACAAAAATAACCCCAATTTAAGACACCATGAAAAAGTTAGCCATCTTAGTAGTAGTAGCAGTTGTAGCATTAGTAGGTTTAGTTTCATATAATAGTGAACCTAAAACAAACAGCGAAAATGAACCAGTACTTGCACAGCTTAAGAGTCAAAAAGGTGGGGAGCCTTTAGTTTTAAGAAGGAGAGCAGAATAGTTTTTCGTTATATAAAATATTAAATTAGGGGCCATGAAAAGGCCTCTTTTTTTTATTTCTCTATTGCTAATCTTTGGAACGTACTCTTGTGAGAATTTTGAAGATTCCGAGAATATCATATTAGATCGGAAATTCGCCAACTTTAATGATAGCCTCAAGTTATCCGATGAATTTCTTCGGAAAGAAAAACTCTCAAAAATTGAATTGGAGTTTTGTATTGCAGTTACAAATGCAATGTATTATCGTGGTTATAATGGATATAAAAAACAATTGGACTTAGTTGAAAAACAAACTGTTAAAAACAAAGACACAACCAATATTATAAAAATTAAATCCTATTTAGGAGATTACTTTTTTGAGAATAATCGGCCAGACAGTGCATATATTTATTACCGTAATGCAAAAAATTTAGCTAGTAAAGATTTGCCAAACATTAATTATGCCGTAAATCTGTTCAGTATCGCATTGATTCAATACAGTCAAAAAGATTTTATCGGCTGCGAAAAATCAACTATTTCTGCACTGCAATACTATAAAAAGTTTAATAAGACTAACGACATTTACGACTGTTACAATTTGCTCGCAATTTTAAATAATGAACTTGGTGAATATAATATTGCGCTTGAATATTTAAATAAGTGTAAAGAACTGCTAAAGAATGATAATCTTGAAAACAAGTCGACTAGGAAATGCTTAAATGACAATAATACAGGATTGGTATACCAAAATCAGAATCAACATGATATTGCTGTTAAATATTTTTCTTCTGCTATTAAGGAAGATTCTGGTAAACGAACTGCAGAATTTCACCTATCAATCCTTAACAATTTAGCACTATCGTACGTTAAACTCGGAAAATTAAATGATGGACTTAGTCTTTTTCGCTATGTATACAAATCTGCTAAAAAGGTAGATCAAGTCTCAAGCGAAGTAACAGCATCACGAGGCCTATCGGAATATTATCAAATTTTAGGTGACCTCAATAATTCTAAATACTATGCCGAAAAAGCATATAACTCAGCTAAAATTCACGAAAGAACTTTAGATCAAACCCTCGCCCTCAAACAACTCATCAAAGTCGATCGTTCCAACGCATCAAAATACGCAGAAGAATACATTAGAATAAGCGACTCTCTGCAAATTGCCGAACGGCGCATTCGTAACAAACTAGCACGTATCGAATACGAAACCGACGAACTGATCGTAGAAAAAAACAGCCTAATTGAACAACGAAAATCGATCATTTACATCACACTTGCCCTACTTACAATAGGTGCATTCGTATTCATTATTCGCATTCAAATGGCTAAAAATCGCGAACTTATTCTCATACAACAACAACAAAAAGCCAACGAAGAAATTTACGAACTCATGCTTACCCAACAAAGTAAAATGGAAGCCGTTCGACAAACCGAAAAACGAAACATTGCACGAGAACTCCACGACGGCGTACTCGGAAAACTCTTCGGAACCCGACTTAACCTCGGACTACTCAACGAAAAAAATACCGAAAAAGCCGCCGAAGAACGAATCCAATTCATCGAAGAACTCAAAAAAATCGAACAGGAAATCCGGGAAATCTCGCACGATCTTAGCCAAGAAAAAGCAGCGCTGGTTAATAATTTCGTACTCGTACTCCGCGATTACTTCGAAAAACAACAACAAATTACATCGACAAACATTGTCCTCGAAATCGCCGATGATATCAAATGGCAAGAAATCGATAACGTAACAAAAATCAATCTGTATCGAATCATGCAAGAATGCTTGCAAAATATCAATAAGCACGCGCAAGCATCTGAAGCACAATTCACTATTAAACAAGTTGATACAAATTTAAGTCTGCTAGTCGTTGATAACGGAATCGGATTCAACGCGTCCAAAGAGAAAAAAGGAATTGGCCTTAAAAACATCGACCTTCGCGTCAAACAAACGAAGGCAATCATGGAAATTTCTTCAGAAAAAAACAAAGGAACTACCTTTTTATTCAAATTTCCCTTAACTTCATACTCCTAATAGAAAACTACAAATGAAAAAACATATTCGTCTTTTTATGGTTGACGATCACCCTTTTATACTCAGTGCATACAAAAATACTGTTGACCGTTTTAAACCCGACGAATACACCGTTTCGCATATCGAAGCCGCAAATGCTAATGAAGCAATAACCGCTATACAAAACAACAGCAATTTCGATGTAGCCTTCCTTGATATAAGTATTCCAGAAAGTACCGAATTTCAAGTTTATTCCGGTCTCGACCTCGCCAACATACTTCAAGAAAAAATGCCCGAATGTAAAATTGTGCTGCTAACCATGCACACCGAAAAAGTGCGCTTCCAAGAAGTTATCGACACGGTAAATCCCGCCGGATTAATCATAAAAAACGACCTAACCTTCGAAGAGCTTCTTAATGCTTTCGATCACATTCTCCGAGACAAAAACTACTACAGCGAAAGTGTTTTAAAAATTATCGAAGAAAACAATACATCTAATTCGTAAATCCACGAGCGGTTAAACCAATCGTTGTTCCCGCTCTTGTTATCAACAATTTATCCGTATCCGCAGCGGTCATGTGTCCAATTACTGTTAAATTCGGATTACCCTTAATCTTATCAAAGTCGGTCAACGAAATCGTAAACAACAATTCGTAATCTTCCCCACCATTTAAAGCTACTGTGGTCGAATCGATATTAAATTCCTCGCAGCACGAAATCAATTGCGGATCTAACGGTAATTTCTCTTCATAAATTCGACAACCTAAGCCCGACGATTTACAAAGCTGCAATGCCTCCGAAACCAAACCATCCGAAACATCAATCATCGCCGTAGGCCTAACGTTTAATAACGCTAATAAAGCTTTAATATCGGTACGCGCTTCCGGCTTCAACTGCCGCTCAATCAAATACGTATAAGGTGTTAAATCGGGCTGACTATGCGGATTCGCTAAAAAAACTTGCTTCTCTCGCTCTAAAACTTGTAAGCCCATGTATGCCGAACCAATATCGCCTGTAACTACTAATAAATCCGTGTCTTTCGCAGTGCTTCTATACGTTACTTCTTTTGCCTTTTCCTGACCAACAGCTGTAACAGAAATAATCAAACCCGTAACCGAACTCGAGGTGTCGCCGCCCACCAAGTCAACTCCAAAACGCGCGC
Organism: Pseudanabaena sp. UWO311; assembly: GCA_943371725.1. GTDB lineage: Bacteria > Bacteroidota > Bacteroidia > Flavobacteriales > Flavobacteriaceae > Flavobacterium. Next base: position 5,393 of record CALRVY020000007.1, read on the forward strand.
ATGCCAATTGCACTCCGCTGTAAAATTCATCAATGGCCTCTAACGTAAAGCGATTACTCACCGCAATCGAAATCAAAATTTGTTCGGGTTTCACATTCATGGCGCACAAGTCCGAAATACCAACCACTACCGTTTTATATCCCAAGTGCTTTAACGGCATAAAACTGAGGTCAAAATGCACGCCCTCAATTAATAACTCCTTCGTTATCAATGTGTTCTCATTCAAAGTAAGCAACACAGCGGCATCGTCGCCAATACCTGTCTTAGAATTGCTGTTTTTTAACGGAAATCCTTCCGAAATACGTGCTATCAAACCAAATTCGCCCAGTTGCGCCAACGGTGTTCGCGGCTGATTCTTATCTTCTAACATGCGCCAAAATTTTCAGCAAAGGTACACAAACCTGCAGCGTTCTCCGCTCAAAGAAGTTTCGCAATCCCATTATTTGGGCACATCCTGCCGCCAAAATTTAGTGGAAATACAGCTGCGGCAGGTCGGGTTTTCCGCTACAAGGCGCACCTCGCCAAAACCGTTACGCCAAGCAGCAGTGCGGCTTCCGCTGGTCGCCGCACTGCTGCAGGCTCCACAGGTTTTCGCTCAGCACGGCTTTCCGCTGCAACCCCTTGTGCAACAATGTGCACAAAATAGCGTGCATTCAACAAAAAATCGTGGTTAGATCGTTATTAATGAAATTTTGGTGGAATAGTAACTGTTGGTTTGAGAATTCGACCTTGTAGTTAAACAGATAATCGCGTCACTTGTCGTTACTTTTTATTCGAAATTAAAATTCTTTTATTTTTTTCAAATATGCGGTTTTTCCGTAATCGAGTTTCGTTTTTTTTTCGTTGGGATAAACCCGTTTTCCCCTTCCCGTTTGGGCGAAGTTCCCGAAAAAAATCGACATAGCATTACGGAAAAACCGTAATCTTCATTTTTTTTCGCATTCGAAAGTTTTAAAACTTAGCATTTGATAAATTGCGGAAATAGGGCTACGAAATCTACAAACTTTGAAACCAAACGTTCGTTCAAGCACTTCCGCCGTGAAACGATTTTCCGCGTTAAGGATTACAGCGGCAGCCCCCGATGAAAGAGGGGCTACAGCGGAAAGCCTGACGGCGGCCGTACGGAAAATTAGTTTGCGAAGCGTTACGAATTTAGCCGCCGGAACGCCCAAAAAATAACGTGCCAAAAAATCAAAAAAGTACATTACATTTAGATCGCTGATTCTCGTAAAAATGAATCTAACTAGTAACAACTTAATCGAAAAACCGTCCCATTGTAAAAATCACAGAATATGACATTAACCATCAAGAATCTCACGAAGACATATCCGAATGGCGTGAAAGCCCTCGATCACCTCGACTTAACCATCGAAACGGGAATGTTCGGACTATTAGGTCCAAACGGCGCCGGAAAATCATCGCTCATGCGAACTATTGCCACACTGCAAACGCCCGACGAAGGCGAAATTACATTTGGCGACCTTAATGTTTTACAAGATAAAATGGGCTTGCGTCGCGTTTTGGGTTATTTGCCGCAAGAATTTGGCGTATATCCAAATATTTCTGCCAAAAATCTGCTCGACTATTTTGCGCGTCTAAAAGGCGTTTCAAATGCTACAGAACGTCAGGAGCTTGTTGCTGAAGTACTGCGTGTTACTAATTTGTACGAAGTGCGTAACAAAAGCGTTAGCGGCTATTCGGGCGGTATGAAACAACGTTTCGGAATTGCACAATTGCTGCTCAATAAACCTAGATTAATCATTGTCGACGAGCCAACCGCTGGTCTCGATCCTGCCGAACGAAACCGTTTCTTGAACGTACTTCGCGAAATCGGAACCAATAATACCGTAATTTTTTCAACGCATATCGTCGACGATGTGAAAGAACTTTGCACCGATATGGCTATTCTTAACGGCGGACGAATTTTACAACACAAAACACCAAAACAAGCAACTGCCGACCTTCAAGGAAAAATTTGGAACAAGAAAATTGACCGTGAAAAATTCGAAGAATACGACAAGCAATACCAAGTTCTTTCTTCAAGTTTTAACGAAGACAACGAATTTTTCATTCGAATTTACTCCGACGAAAATCCAGCAAACGGATTTGAAACCACGAAAGCACAACTCGAAGACGTGTATTTCACCGCTCTTAAATACGATAAAGCATGATGTTTAAAACTATATATACGTTCGAACTTAAGCGCTTTTTTCGCAGCTTCGAGGTTTATCTGTACAGTGGACTGTTTTTCTTGTTCGCCTTTTTCTTAATGGCCGATTCGTTGGGTTATTTTGATGCGCTCACCAGCACCACAACTAGTAATCAGTTTGCAAACTCGCCCTTGGCAATCAATAATGCAATAAACGGATTGTCAACGTTTATCTACTTCTTACTTCCGGGAATTATCGGTACGGTTATTTACCGCGATTACCGTTTCAATGTGCACCCGGTTATGTACAGCTATCCGTTTGAAAAACCGGCATACTTCTTCGGAAAATTCTTGTCGGGATTTACCATTTGCGTAATCATCACACTTTTCATTGGTCTGGGTGCTTATTTGGCAACGGTACTTCCCAATGCTAACGCCGATTTACTCGGGCCACAACGCTTCGATGCGTACTGGCAAGCTTACTTGTATTTTGTGCTTCCAAACATGTTTTTTTACGGAGTTATTGTTTTTGTTGTAGTTACCATTACACGAAATGCCTCAGTAGGATTTCTAGCAGTTCTTATACTCATTATCGGACAAAGCGTGGTACAATCGTACTCAAGTGAAGCCGAAAATAGAGCTCTTGCCGCTTATCTAGATCCGTTTGGATACGAAGCACTTTCGTATTACACGCAATATTGGACCGTTTACGAACGAAACAACCTCGCACTTCCTTTCGAAGGATACATCGTTTACAATCGTTTGCTTTGGTTGGGAATTAGTTTAGTTATACTCGGTCTCATTTACCGCGCATTCTCATTTTCTCAAAACGGCATTACACTTTTCAAATCCAAAAAGAGCGAACGATTTACTAAAGAGAATTTCAGTGCGATATTACGCGTAAACTTACCTGAAGTTAAGCTCGATTTCTCAACTAAGTCAACACTTCAAAACCTGATTCACTTTACGGGTTTCGAACTTAAGTACATCTTGAAAAATTGGCTTTTTATTGTTATTTTTTGTGTTGCCGTTCTATTCTTATTCCTAGCGTTTTTTGCACTTGGCGTGATCTTCGGAACCAAAACCTTACCGCTAACCTCAACGCTATTGCGAGGTTCAAGCATCGTTAATCTATTTATCAATGCCTTGACGTTCTTATTCGCTGGATTACTGATTCATCGCGGTACGATTTCACGAATGAATTTGCTAATCGATAGTACGCCAACATCAAATTTCACTATAGTTGCACCTAAATTTTTAGCATTAATTATCATGCAGGCTACCGTGCTTTTTGCTGTAATTATTGCAGGCGTTGGGTATCAATTACTCAATGGCTTTACCGATTTCGAAATAGGCAAATATCTGTTTCATCTGTACGGTTTGGTTTGGATTAATCAAATCATTTGGGCATGCCTTGCCTTGTTCGTTCAAAGCTGGGTTCGCAATTATTTAGTAGGATTCTTTATTCTGCTTACTGTTTCCATTGTAATTACGTTCCTTCCTAGTCTTGGAGTTGAGCAAATTTTGTATTTATTCAATGAAGATACCGGATATTCGTTTTCGAATCTTGATGGTTACGGCAGCTCGCTACCTTCCTATTATCTTTATAAGATTTATTGGTTACTACTTGGTTTTGCATTATTACTAATCGGATTTGGCTTGTACCGTCGTGGCATCTCTTCAAACGCAAAAGAGCGTATTCGAAATTTCAAAAAATCATTTACAACTCCAATTGCAGTAGCGTGCGCTCTATTCTTATTTAGCTTTATTGGTTTAGGAAGTAAAATTTATTACGAAACGAACGTTCGTGAAAAACGAAAAACGGCACTCGAATTCGAAAAAGAAGCCGTATCCTGGGAAACAAAATACAAACGATACGAAAAAACCAAGCAACCGCGAATCGTTGAAGTGAACGTAAACTTGGAAATTTATCCCGAAACACGCGATTTCGTAGCGAAAGGAAAATATTACCTGAAAAACAAATCTGAGCAACCCATCGATACGCTTTTGGTAAACTATCAAAAGGGAACCACCTACACTTCCGTGGAAAAGTGGAAGAAAATTTCCATCGATACCGTCTTGAATTTCGATATTCTTAAACTAGAAAAAGCGCTTGCTCCCGGCGATTCGCTACTGTTTGAGTTTACGATGAAAAACAAGCCGAATACCCTATTCAATTCCGACTCGCCGATTTTGTACAACGGGACGTTCATTAACAACGGCATGTTTCCAAGTTTTGGCTACAACGATGGTGGCGAAATTACCGACGACGATCTGCGTAAAAAATACAACTTGCCGCCGAAAGATCGCATGCCATCGCCTTTCGATATGGAAGCAAGGCAAAACACCTACATTTCTTCGGATAGCGATTGGATTCGATTCCAAGCAACCATCGGAACCGCCGGCGACCAAATTGCCATAGCACCCGGTTACCTTCAAAAGCAATGGAAAGAAAAAGGGCGCAGTTACTTCCATTACAAAATGGATCAAAAAATGCTGAACTTCTATGCGTTTAATTCCGGCAGATACGAAGTGCTTCGCGATAAATGGAAGAACGTAAACATCGAAATTTACTATCACAAAGACCATATATACAATTTGGATCGTATGGTAAAAGGAATTAAAAAGTCGCTCGATTATTACTCAGCAAACTTTTCTCCGTACCAACACAAACAAGTGCGTATCATCGAATTTCCTGAAACATCAGGCGGATTTGCACAATCGTTTGCGAACACCATTCCGTTTTCCGAAGGTCTTGGCTTTGTTGCCGATGTTGACGATACCGACGAAAATGCGGTAGATTATCCGTTTGCCATTACCGCTCACGAAGTAGCGCACCAATGGTGGGCACATCAGGTAATTGGTGCAAATGTGCAAGGTGCAACGGTACTTTCTGAATCGCTTTCAGAATACAGTTCGCTAAAAGTTCTCGAACACCAATACGGTAAAGGACAAATGCGTAAATTCCTAAAAGAAGCACTTGACAGCTATTTGCAAGGACGAGCATTTGAATCTAAAAAGGAACAACCGCTTATGTTTAATGAAAACCAACAATACATTCATTACAACAAAGGCTCTTTAGTACTTTATGCTTTAAGCGATTACATCGGCGAAGCAAAATTTAATGCCGCACTTAAAAGCTTCATCCAGAAGAAAGCGTATCAAGAAGCGCCCTACACCACAGCCGTTGAATTTGTAGAAGAAATCGATGCCATCACACCCGATTCGTTAAAATATCTAATCAACGATATGTTCCGGGAAATCACGACATACTCGAACAGTATCGAAAACGCAAAAGTTCAAGACCTGAAAAACGGTAAATATCGGGTAACTATTAACTTCTCGGTAACGAAGCAATATGCCGATGGAAAGGGCAAAGAGCGTTTTACCAACAAAGCAGGCAAGAGCATTACAGGCACAGTTAGAGGCAAGAAAGTAACTTCGGCACCACTCGCCGATTACATTGAACTCGGAATTTTCGGAAAGGATAAAACACAGAAAGAAAAGGCGTTATACTTGAAAAAAGTAAAGGTCGATAAAATTTCAAATTCCGTGTCGATTATCGTCAATGAAAAACCAACAGAGGTGGGTATCGATCCGTACAACAAACTCATCGATGTTAATGCAACCGACAACCGAAAGGGTTTGTAGAATAAAATCTCAAAAACCAAAAAACCGCCTCAACAGTGAGGCGGTTTTTATATTCTAGCACAGTTAAAACTTAATCGTTCAGTTTCAAAACTGCCATAAACGCCGATTGTGGAATCTCTACATTACCTACTTGTCTCATGCGTTTTTTACCTGCTTTTTGCTTCTCTAAAAGTTTACGCTTACGCGAAATATCGCCGCCGTAACATTTTGCCGTTACGTCTTTTCTCAGTGCTTTAATCGTTTCGCGTGCAATAATCTTCGCCCCAATAGCCGCCTGAATCGGAATATCAAACTGCTGACGTGGAATCAATTCGCGCAACTTCTCACACATTTTCTTACCAATGTTGTACGCGTTGTCTTCGTGAATTAAGGCCGAAAGTGCATCGACATTTTGTCCGTTTAGCAATACGTCTAATCGCACTAAACGCGACTGTCGCATGCCAATCGGATGGTAATCAAACGAAGCGTATCCTTTTGAAACGGTCTTTAAACGATCGTAAAAATCGAAAACAATCTCCGCTAAGGGCATGTCGAAATTTAATTCAACACGTTCTGGAGTCAAATAGGTTTGGTTGGTAATTTGTCCGCGTTTTTCAATACACAAACTCATTACCTGGCCCACGAAATCGCTTTTGGTAATCACCGTTGCTTTAATGTATGGCTCTTCAACTCGATCCAAACGCGACGGCTCGGGCAAATCACTCGGATTATTTACGATAAATGCCGCATCAGGATCTTTCTTGGTGTATGCGTAATAACTTACGTTAGGTACTGTGGTGATAACCGTTTGGTTAAACTCGCGCTCCAAACGTTCTTGGATGATTTCCATGTGCAACATACCCAAAAACCCGCAACGGAATCCGAATCCAAGTGCAGCCGAACTCTCCGCCTGAAATACTAGCGAAGCATCATTAAGTTGCAGCTTTTCCATACTGGCGCGCAAATCTTCGTAATCTTCGGTTTCAACCGGATAAATTCCTGCAAAAACCATAGGCTTTACGTCTTCAAAACCGGTAATCATTTCCTGAGTTGGGTTCAAAGCATCGGTAATTGTATCACCTACTTTTACTTCTTTCGCTTCCTTAATTCCTGAAATCAAATAGCCCACATCGCCGGCGCCAATTTGCTGTTTCGGAACTTGGTTGAGTTTAAGCGTTCCAACCTCATCGGCAAAATATTCCTTGCCCGTTGCCATGAATTTAATTTTCTGGCCTTTCTTGATAACGCCGTTATTCACACGGAAGATAACTTCAATACCGCGAAACGGATTGTAGTGCGAATCGAAAATCAACGCCTGTAACGGCTCATCTTCAGCTCCTTTCGGCGGTGGTATGCGCTCGATAATGGCCGCTAAAATTTGTTCAACGCCCAAACCCGTTTTACCCGATGCCGGAATAATTTCGTCGTGCTTGCAACCCAATAATTCAACAATATCATCGCTAACTTCTTCGGGATTCGCACTCGGTAAATCAATTTTGTTCAAAACCGGAATAATTTCCAAGTCGTTTTCCAAAGCGAGATATAGGTTCGAAATCGTTTGTGCCTGAATGCTTTGCGCGGCATCTACAATAAGTAAAGCGCCTTCGCAAGCGGCAATTGAACGCGATACTTCGTAGGAAAAATCTACGTGGCCGGGTGTATCAATTAAATTCAAGATGTATTTCTCGCCCTTGTAGGTATATTCCATTTGAATCGCGTGACTCTTAATGGTAATCCCACGCTCGCGCTCCAAATCCATATTGTCTAACAATTGCGCTTTCTCCTCTCGTGCCGAAACTGTTTGCGTAGCACTCAGCAGCCGGTCGGCTAAAGTACTTTTACCGTGATCGATATGCGCGATAATGCAAAAATTTCTGATGTTCTTCATTTGCTTTTTCTTTCTTTTTTGGGCGTTCCGGCGCGAAAATAGTGCATCGGAAGATGTTTGTGCGTCCGCGCCGTCAGGCTTTCCGCTGTAGCCCCTCTTTCATCGGGGGCTGCCGCTGCAATCCTTAACGCGAAAAATCGTTACCGAAAATCGTGCAAATATATTCATTAATTACGGGCTTTTTGCTTGAACTATTCACAACTTATTGTGATATTTCGGCAAATTTTTTGGGTTTTTTCACCGTTTGCAAATCTTTCTTTAAACCAAACCCAATTGCTTGTATCTACTATCGATCAACGCCCGATAACGCTGCTGGTATTCAACCGATACAAAACTCTTTTCCAACACGTCGAGCATTTCGGGTTTTGCGTACACAAACAAGTCTAAGGTATTGTCTAAGTATCGTTTACTCAATCCGCAATTCTCAAACGCGGCACTAAAATCTTTATAGCCAATTTTTCGCTTTTTCGCGTTTAAGGTCAGTGCCAATTCTTCGGTATCTCCCGGATTTACCAAAGCCGTGGGAACTAAATCGTAGGCTGGCGATAGCGCATAACCTTGCCCCGGCTTTTCCAATAGCGAAAAATTTTTCAAGTGCATATCGGCGTTTCCAGTAAAAAAACTAAACAAAACCAACTCAAAGAAATTACCCACATCCAACAACGGCGAACTCGAATACTTCAAGATCAACTTTGCTACTTGTTCATGACTTCCTTTGTACTTGTCTTCGGTAAGTCGCTCGCTAAGCTGGCACATGTCTTCCATATGCAACTTTTCGTTTCGGGTTCGATCAACGCGTTTCGTGATGTAACACAACGTACCATCTTGCAAATACAACAAGCTGTGCGGAACCACTTGCAAACCACAAACCTGAGCCATGTGCATACTTACGCTTTCCAACTCGGGCAGTTGCGGGTAAAACTCCGACGGTGGCTTTAGTATGTAATCACCGTACAAACCAACGATTGTTAGTTTTTTAGTCAGATTTTTCGAGGCTTTTCGATACAAACTCAACGATACTTTGGCTTGAACGCCGGTAACAGCCATCTGACTTTGGATTACTTGTGTAGCAAGTTCTTGCAAATCTGCTAAACCGTAGTGCAATTCAGGAGTTTTTAACTGTCCGTAAAAGCGCTTATTGCACGCTTGATGTACTGTTGCGTTGCCTTCGTTTAGCGGTTCGTAACAATGCAAACAGCGCGTTCCATAAAAAGCAGGCGGTTCTTGCACCAGATTTACTGCTGCCGAACTTCGCTCTAAATATTTCTTTTTATAGTTCTTCATGTTCTAAAACGCTAACTGCGCCAATGCTGTCTTTACAACAGGCTAAAAGCAATCCCATCCGATCGCGGTAATTTATTTTCCAGTTTCTTTCTGCCAAATCAAGCAACCAACCTTCGGGTATCAATCCGTCAAAAAATGCGAATAAAGTTTTGCTGTTGTACGGTTCTTTTTGCAAGGGTAAAGTAACGCTTACTGCCGTTGCTGCCGGATTTGTCAAGTAAGAAGCATCATAAGCAAAGGTGTAGCCGCGCTCGTTTTCAAGCAAGTAGCCACAATAATCTCCTTTTACAAAGATGTTTGCTTTTCTATTCATCTTGTTTCAACAATAAATCGCGATCAAGTGCAACCGGACCCAAGGTTTCGCCGAACAATCGCAACACGTCGTTCACTTTATCTATTCGTAAGGTTGTTTTTCCTTGTTCTAAATCGCGCACAAAACGCAGGCCTACTCCCGCTTTTAACGCAAGTTCGGGCTGCGTCAACCTGTTTTGCTTTCGCTTTAATTTGATGTGCTTACTCAAAGGCGTCAGATTTTCTTTCATTTTTATACCTTTTCAACTACAAAAATATCATTTTATCGTTTAAAAATACCACAAAAGGTATAATTTTTCTACCAATCATATTTTTTATACCTTTTATAGCATAATTATAGGCACTCAACTTACTTTTATACTATTTATGGTATAAAAATTCGATCTAAACCTAAAAGGTAATTGCGTCGATTTGAAATCTGCGCAAACAAATCTGCCCATACAGTTCCCGATCCGTCATGTTACTACCAACTCGGCTTTGTTTAGTAACTTTGCCAAAAATACCCGCAATGGTTACGATTGGAAATATCCAACTTCCCGACTTTCCGCTTTTGCTTGCTCCGATGGAGGATGTCAGTGATCCGCCGTTTCGCAGACTTTGCAAAGCGCACGGTGCCGATTTGATGTATTCGGAATTTATTTCCAGCGAAGGACTAATTCGAAATGCAATTAAGAGCCGGCAGAAACTCGATATTTTTGATTACGAGCGTCCGGTTGGAATCCAAATTTTTGGCGGCGACGAAGAGGCCATGGGTATGTCGTCGGAAATTGTTAGCGCGGTAAATCCGGATTTGATTGACATAAATTTTGGCTGTCCGGTAAAGAAAGTGGTTTGCAAAGGAGCCGGCGCCGGTGTTTTAAAAGACGTTGATTTAATGGTGCGTTTAACCAAAGCCGTCATCAAAGGAACGCATTTGCCCGTAACGGTGAAAACCCGTTTGGGCTGGGATGATGATAGCATTAACATTGATGAAGTGGCAGAGCGTTTGCAAGATGTGGGCATTCAAGCCTTGTCGATTCATGCCCGAACACGAGCACAGATGTACAAGGGTGAAGCCGACTGGTCGCATATTGCACGCGTAAAAAACAACCCGAGAATTACGATTCCGATTTTTGGAAATGGAGATATTGATTCGCCCGAAAAAGCAGTGGAATACAAAAACCGCTACGGCGTAGATGGCGTTATGATTGGCCGTGCAGCGATTGGCTATCCGTGGATTTTCAACGAAATCAAGCATTACATGAAAACTGGCGAACGCCGTGCAGAGCCTAGCTTTTCGGATCGTGTCGAAGCTGCCGAAAACCATCTGAAATGGGCCATGGAATGGAAAGGCGAGCGTTTGGGAATTGTTGAAACGCGACGCCATTACACCAATTATTTTAAAGGTATTCACGGATTTAAAGAATACCGCCAACGTTTAGTTACCACCGACGACGCTGCGGGTTTAACCGATTTGTTTTTCGAAATCCGCGATAAATTTGCTGTTGTCGATACGTTTTAAGTACGCGTATTTGCGCACTTTGCCCGCAATAACGACTGCAACGAAAACCAAAACGCTCGAAAAAACTTACAAAAACCCAAGCGAAAAAGCGACCCCAGAAGCTTTTTGGCGGGATGTTTTTGTGTTTTTTCGAGCATTTTGTTGTAGTGAAAGGCGTGACGCTGCGGCAACATGAATTTCCAGCGAACGTTTGCCGCAGCGGATTGCCCAAAAAGAAAAAAATCCCAGCAAAAGTGCTGAGATTTTCGAAATTAAAATCGGATTAGTCTAGTTGCAAGAAGCGTCAATAGCTTGTTCTAATTCTTGTACATTATTTACTGTTGTTTGCGTACCGTTGGCAGAAACCACTGAAACTGGATATACAAAATCTAAAATTGTAATGTTTGCAGACTCATCTGAGAACAGGTTTACAATATCATTTTCGCTGTTAACCGTAACTTGAAACGGTTCGGCATTTGGCTGATTGTTCACAACGAGCAATTCAAGTGGAAATGCATAGCTTATACAAGCCTGTTCTGGGTACTGAACCTCTTCAACGGGAGCTGGAACGTTCATTGTAAACCACTGCCCTAAGTTTTCATCGACTGGTTGAAAGACAACTTCAGTGCTTTCGCAATTATCGAAATACGACAGGAACAAATCATACGAATTCACCTCAGCGTAAAGCACTTCCTCATTGGCTTGTCCGAGTTTGAAAAGAAGTCCAGAGGTAAAAACCAAATTCACTTCTTGCTGAGATTGCTCGCTTAACATAGCGACATGTTCATTTACAGCGCTTGCAAGTGTTCCAGATTGTGCATCCCAAGAAAAAATGCTGATAATATTCATGGAATTTCCGCTTATGTCAAAAACTTCGTAAGCAAGTATCATGGCATCTACGCCGCAAGTAGCTGGATTCACATTGTCATACCAATTTACTTGTTCACTAAACGTTTGACTTCCCGAAGCACGATTAGCGCTGTTTTGGATTTTTTGTTTTAAGGCATCGCTTATTTCCGATTGTGGAAGTTGTTGTTCAGACACTTCATCGTCTGTTGAACAGCTTGCAAACGTAGCTAGAAATAGGCCGGCTAATAAAACAACTTTTAATTCTTTTAGTAACATAACATGATTTTTTAAAGTTTTATATTAGTTAAACGAATGCGCATCAAAATACCCTACCTTGATTTTGAAAAAATTTAGAAAAGATAGGAAATTCCTATGTTCGGTGTAAAGTTAAAACCAAGTGTTTCGATTTCTTGCACTTGATTGGGATCGACGCGGCTTAATCTGTAGTTTTTTCTAAGCACATTATGATTGTTTGTTAGATTTAAAATGCCCAACGAAAATGTGAGTTTTTGATTTTTCAAAGTTTTGTAATTGTATTGTAACGAAGTATCCAATCTGAAATAAGCAGGCAACTTTTCGTTGTTTGGTTTGTTGAAATTAATGGTGTTTAATTGCTCCAATGGCTGAGTATTTACAGGCGTTATTTGGTTTACAGAAGTGTAATGGAGGCCGTCGTGAAAAATGCATGAAAAAGAAAAGTTCCATTGTTTGTAGATGATGTTGTTTCCCCACGTGATTCGGTATCTCAAATCGTTATTTCCTCTAAAAGTTTGATCGGGTGTTTTAATTTCCTCTTTTATATAGGCGTAACTAATCCACGAACTTAGATTTTCGGATTTATAAAAAAGGTGCGCTGTTGCACCAAGAATGTTGGCCGTTCCGTTTTGAAAATTAGTAAACTGATTTTCGTTTTGAAAACGTTGATCGTTGGAGGAAAGTCCGTTGATTGTTCGTAAGAATATACTTGTATAGCCTCCGAATTTATTTTTGGTGAATTTTAAAAGCGTTTCGATTTGATTGGATTGTTGCAAATTCGAATCGCCTTGTCCGCTTAAGAGCCATCTTCTTTTTTCGATTCCCAGAAAGTTTTGATCGAGATCGATAATCTGTTTTAAATTTTGTGTTTTGACTTCGCCACGCAGCGCCAATTCGAAATCGGAATTAATCAAATAACTCAAGTTAAATCTGGGTTCTAAGCGCCATTTGCTGTCTCGTTGGTAAAAAACATTTCGCAAGCCGGCATAAAAACGCCATTTATCAGATTGGAAGTTAAAATCGGCAAAAGTAGCGTAGATATTAGCGATTTGAACCAAATTTAAAAAAGCCGACGTAACCTCATTATCGAATCGATTCGTAACGGTAGTTCCGTCGAAATCTGCTCCGACGGAATATTTTGTCTTATTAAGTCTTTTTGCCCATCGCGCTTGCAAAAAGTAATTATCAACTGTATTTTTTTGTGCCGTGTTTAGGTTTCCAGTAAAAGTATCGTTATTTCCAACCGACTTGTGGCTTGAAAAATTATAAGTAAAATCAACGATATTCGTCTCATTCCAAGAATAACTGGCATTAAAGCCCAAGGCTGCATTTCTGTTGTTGAAGGTACTTCTCTTATTGTTTAGATCGTTTATTTTCTCGGTGTAGTTTAAATCGTTTTCGAACCAAATTCCGTGTAAACTCAGATTCAGTTTGTCGTTAACTTTCTTTTTAAGTTGAAATTGCGCATCTTGGTAAAAAAAGACGTCTTGTCTACTTATATTATCTGTAACGTTTTGGTTTTCTGACAATTCGATATCAGTGTCTTGAAAAACTTTCTTGCGATAGGATTCAAAAGTCGGCGACTGCAGTACATCTGTAAAAGATCTTTGCATCGCGAAGGAAAATTCGGAATTATGGGTTAATGATTGTCTCAAAAATGCATGCCCACTTAAGGCGTTTAATCCGATTCCGTAGGTACTTTGCTTAGCGAAATTTCGATCAAAATCTAGTTTGACGGTTCCTGAAAGTGCATTTCCGTATTGTGCTGGAGTTGCGTTGTCGATAACGGTCATTGTTTCGATAAGGTTATCGTTAAACGCACTGATGAGACCGAAAAAATGTGCGTTTTGAAAAATTTTTATACCATTCCAAAGCACGAGATTTTGGTCGTTTACACCACCTTTGATGTTTAATTCGGAAATAGATTCTGAATTTGTTGCGATTTGCGGAAGGTTTAGCAAACTTACGAAAGCGTCTTGTTGTACTTGACCTGCGAGAAGTGGTGTGTATTTATGCTTAACAACAACATGCTTATTTGCATCGAGATAAACTCCTTTCACATAAAGATTATTTAAAACGACTTCCGATAGCATGTTTGGATTTACGGTGAGCGTTATTTCGTTTGGGCTGTTTTGGTTAATAATTACGGTTTGATCGGGATGGTTTTGACATTTAAAAACGAGTGTTGTCGGATATTTTTTGATTTGTATAAAGATGGCTCCGAAACGGTTTGTCGATGTATTGTACGAATCTAGAGTAACTGTTGTTGCGTAGTTGTTTTCGAAATCTAGGAATCGAATTTGATGCGAATAGTTCTTTTTCACGATCCAAATCTTTTCATCAAACGACTCGAATTCTAAACCAGCATAATCTTTTACCAATTCTTGAAATTCTAGAAGAGATTTCGGTAGTTGATTCAAACTGCGAACGTCTTTTAATTCTTGGTCATTGTAATTAAAAACGACGTTGTATTTTTTACTGGCTTTCTTCAAGAGCAAACTAACGGAAACAACTTCCGAACGCGGTTGTTGTTGTGAAAAACCAAAGAAAGAGAATCCCACGAATAATAAAAGCAAGCCGTTTTTAGCGCGCAGCAGACTCATTAATTTCATATTGATCTGTAGCTGTACTAATGTAGTTTAAATTTAAAGTGCGACAAACCAGATTAAGAATATCATTTGTAGTCATGTCGTTCGAAAAGCCTCCCGTAAATGAATACGATTTGGAAACGCTTACGTTTATTTTGACTCCCTTAATTTCTTCAATGCTTTTTACAACTTCTGATAGCGCTGTTTTTTCAAAAACGGACCATTTTCGCATGTATGCAGGTAAATCAACATCAATTTTTGTTAGTTGATTTGTTACGCTTGAAAACGAATTTTTAGCATTTAAAATCAACTGCTTTCCTTGGTGCGTAACCGCAACGCGTCCTTCATAACAAGAAACAATGAACGTTTTATTTTGGGAAGCAACATTAAACTCTGTTCCTAATACTTGAACACTTCCCAAGTCGGAATCAACTACAAATCGTTTCCCTTTTTTTACTTTAAAATAGGCTTCGCCGTTTAACTGAACTTTTCGTGTAGCATTCCAATTGGAAGCATCGTAAGAAATAGAAGCTCCTTGATTTAAAACAACCGAACTACTGTCGGGAAGATAGATTTTGCTGTTTTTAGTTTGGCTTTGATATTTACAGGTAACGATTTCTGTTTGAGAATTCAAATAGAACGAAACTCCCCAGGAACAAAAACCAATGATAACTGCCGCAGCAGCGTAGCTCCACCAGCTTCTACTTTGCTTTCGAGCCGTTCGTTTTTTCAGTAATAGCTCATATTCATTTTTAGCGTCAAATGCAGGTTTTGGCAAATCACTAATAGTGTCCAAAGTCGATTTCCAACTTTTGAATTCCTCTTCTGTTAATTGCTTCTTTACTTCTTCTAAAGCAATTTCCCCATTGAGGTATTTGTGTATGATTTCTATACTTTTCGTTTCCATCTACATATATATCGTTTGTGCTTTGATTTACCCTACTTTATTTTTTACTTAATTCATCTCGAATTACTTTTAAGGCGGTCGACATTCGCTTTTCAACTGCTTTTACACTTATTTCTAGCGCTTCGGCTATTTCTATGTAGGTCATTCCGCTTATTCGGTTCATCAGAAAAGCTTCTCTACTGGCTTCTGGCATTTTGGCAACGATTTCTTGCATTCTTTTCAATCGGTCTGAATCATCTTCTATGATTTCATCTGCTACGATTGTATTGTTATCATCGGATATAGTCAGATGTAGCTTCTCTTTTCTAATAACATCTATCGCTTTATTTCTCCCAACTGTAAAGACGTAACTTTTGGCGCGATCAAACGAAACTTTACTGCAATTTTCCCAAAGTAGAATGAACGCTTCCTGCATCGCGTCTCTGGCTAAATCTTCGTTATTAAACTTATAATATAAAAATTGATACAATTTGTTCCCGAACTGCTGAAACAGGACTTTATAGTTATGTTCTTCACATACGTCTCTATTGTCTCGTTTAGAATCTATCATGTTTAAATTATGCGAAGTAACTGTCTTTTGAAATGTCGTTTATAAAGGTAAAAAATAAAAGAGTCCATTTCTTAACCTGAAGTTGATTTAAAAATTGAAATCGAAAAGTACGGTACGCATCGATTGCAAGGTGGATTTCTTTTTGCTTATAAAGTATCGCAAAAAACGAACGCTATTGCGCACTTTGCCCGCAATAACGACTGCAACGAAAACCAAAACGCGCGAAAAAATTTACAAAAACCCAAGCGAAAAAGCGACCCTAGAAGCTTTTTGGCGACCAGTTTTTGTGTTTTTTCGAGCGTTTTGTTGCAGTGAAAGGCGTGACGGTGCGGCAGATGAATTTCCACTAAACGTTTGCCGCAGCGGATTGCCCAAATAAGTAAAAAATCCTATAAAATAAAAAAGGTGAAACTTGCGCTTCACCCTTTTTGCCCCAAATCTACCATAAATTTAACCTACTAACTTTATGGAGATGTAAAAGTACTAGCGCACCGCTGCCTTACCAAGAATTTTAGATAAAATGCTGAGATAGTCGTTAAAATGCTGTTTTTAACAAATTGTTTAATAGGCGCGCGCGTCTTTACCTTCGTAATAATTCATAAAGGCCCGATTAACCACCCGATTTCCGCCCGGAGTTGGATAATCGCCCGTGAAATACCAATCGCCCAAGTTTTTCGGACAAGCTACGTGCAAATTCGCAACACTTTGGAAAATGATATGCACGTTCGCTTGGATATCGACCGGAGTGAGTAACTCGGCGATTTTTGCCGAAATTTCTTCGTCGGTAAACGGTTCGTATATGGCATTCACAGCGTTGATAATCTGATCGTCTTTTCGGTTTTCTTGTTCCTTGCAACGCGTGTAAACCTCATCGATAATATGCGTCAAACCGCGTTCTTTCAACAACGCAACTGCCGCGGTAAAGGCAATCAAACCTTCGAGTTTTGCCATGTCAATTCCGTAGCAATCGGGAAAACGAATTTGTGGCGCCGATGAAACCACGACAATCGTTTTTGGACTTAAACGATCCAACATTTTAAGAATAGATTGCTTTAGCGTGGTACCACGAACAATGCTGTCGTCGATAATTACCAAATGATCTGTCGGTTTTACCACGCCATAAGTCACGTCGTACACGTGCGCCACCAGATCATCGCGACTGCTGTCTTCGGTAATAAATGTGCGCAGTTTTGCGTCTTTAATGGCAATTTTCTCGGTTCTGATTTTTCGCGACAGAATTTCGTGTAATTGCTCTTTTGTTAGTGTTTTACGACGTTGTAAAATTTCGTCGTTTTTATGTTGGTTTAGATATTCGTGTGCGGCTTCGACCATTCCAAAAAAGGAAACTTCGGCGGTGTTCGGAATGTACGAGAAAACGGCGTTCTCGGTATCGTTTTCAATGGCTTCTAACACTTTTGGAAACAGCAATTTACCGAGTTCTTTGCGTTCGCTGTAGATTTCGGCGTCGCTGCCGCGCGAAAAATAGATGCGCTCAAACGAACAGGCTTTTTTGACTACCGGCGTAATGATTTCGGAAACCGATGTTTGTCCGGATTTTTTGATAATCAGTGCATGTCCAGGCGCTAATTCCTGAACCGAATCGAACGAAACGTTGAAAACCGTTTGAATAACCGGACGTTCTGAGGCAACGACTACAATTTCATCGTCTTCGTAGAAGTAGGCTGGGCGAATTCCGGCTGGATCGCGGAATACAAACGCATCGCCGTGACCAAACAAACCTGCCATGGCGTAGCCGCCGTCCCAACCTTTGGATGCGCGTTTTAAAATTCGGGTAATGTCGAGTTTTTCGGCAATTACGGGTGATGCTTCGCGTTTAGACAAGCCGTTTTGCTTACATTCTTGATATAAATCGGTAACGGCATCGTCGAGAAAGTGACCGATTTTTTCCATGACGGTAACGGTATCTGCTAGTTCTTTCGGATGTTGTCCTAATTCGACTAACGATTCAAATAGTTCGGTTACGTTAGTCATGTTAAAGTTTCCGGCAACGATCAGATTTCGGTGCATCCAGTTGTTTTGTCGAAGGAATGGGTGTACGCTTTCGATGCTGTTTTTGCCGAAGGTTCCGTAACGAACGTGACCAAGAAAAAGCTCGCCGATGTAGGGCAAGTTGTTCTTCTGCCAGCGAACGTCGTCGGTGCGTTCTGGATGCAAACTCATTTCGGCATTGATACGCGTATTGATTTGCAAGAAAACGTCTTGAATAGGTTGCGAAGCATTGGAACGAACGCGCGAAATATAGCGTTCGCCGGGTTTCATGTCGAATTTTATGGAAGCAAAACCGGCGCCGTCTTGACCGCGGTTGTGTTGCTTTTCCATTAGCAGATACATTTTTTGGATGCCGTAAAAAGCACTGCCGTATTTTTCTTTGTAAAACGAAAGCGGCTTCTTGAGTCGGAGAAGTGCAATACCGCATTCGTGTTTTAAAGTGTCGCTCATTGTAGTTGTTGTGTTGCTAAAGCGGAACTTCTTTAAGAATTACCCGCCAAATTACTGTTTGATTATTTTATGAGAACTAATTCCTGATTCGGTTTCAATAGTTAAAAAATAAATTCCCGTATTTAGATTAGTTAGGTTTACTGTTTTTTCAAATTGAGTGTCGAGGATTCGTCCATTTACATCAGAAATGATTACCTTTTTCAACAGGTTAACGGTTTCGATATGAACTTCATTTTGCGTTGGATTCGGATACAGCGCTACCTTTTCATTACTTAAATCTGTATTTGAAAGGATAGCCGAGTTTAACTTCGCTACAAAGGCATCGAGATAGTTATCTTCGGAAGTATTGTTTATCGTGAAGTTGTCGAAAGCACAGGGAGAAGAATTGAAATAACCTGCGGCGTATATGTTGGCATTTGTATCAATAGCAAAACCCAAGGAATCGTCGGAGCCCATTCCGCCTGCCGATTTTGCCCAAAGAAACTGACCCGAAGTATCCACATTTGCTATAAAAATATCGCCAGTCGGTACCGTTGTGCTGCTGTTTGTATTTGTTAAGGTAAAATCTCCGAATGTTTTGGTGGGTTCTGAAAAATTACCGGCTAAGTAAAGCGTTGCGCCGTCGGTAAAAACTGTACCCGGAAAATTAATATTCGGAACTAATCCAAGAAATTGTAAGTTTAAGTCCAGTTTTAATAAACCGCCTGTCGAAGTCGTTGTAGAATAATTTACCCCATCAAACGAATAAGTAGCAGAATTGGAAATTTGATATAAATTAATACTGAAAGGGACAAATAATTCGTTCTGGACTTTAACCACACCACCGAATAAATCATCGACGGTTCCCTGCAATACCTCCTGCTGCAAGATGTTTCCATCTGGATCAAGTTTTGCGATAAAAGAGTCAAATCCTCCTTGAGCCGTGTTAGTGTAGGTTGTTGCTCCTAAGGTAAAAGTGTCGGAACTGAAACTTCCCGTTAAAAAATAGTTGCCCAAATCATCAAAAACAAGCCCGCTTAAACGGCAACTGGTGTACATATTATCATTTTGAAAGCGCTTTATCCACAACGCGTTACCGGCCGAATCAAACTTCGCTAAAAAAGAACCGACAATACTGCTAGAAGCAACAGAAATAGATAAATTACCTACAGTTGTCGTATTAGATTCTGAAAACGCAGACACGTATACATTTCCCGAAGTATCAAGAGAAATGGCAGAGGTGAAATCTCGTTCTGCTCCGCCAATTTTTTTTGCCCACAAAACAGTTCCATTGGTATCGTATTTTACTAAAGCAATATCAGAGGGAAGTGGTGGATTTGGTCCCAAAGCTGAACCTAACGTACAGTTTAAAGTGAAATTCCCGAAAGTTACGGTTGGGGATTCAAATCTAACTAAGGCGTACACGTTGTTTTCAGCGTCGGTACTTATAGAAAAAACGACTTCATTGCCTACTCCTCCGCCGTTTCTCATCCATAGAGGCGTTCCAGCTGTATCGTATTTGATGATTGAATAATCTGCAGAGCCGTTTGTTGTTACCGGACCTAAACCGAAATCGGCGGTTTCTGAAATAATGCTGCCGCCGGCAAGAACGTTTCCATTAGCATCGGTTGTTACACATGCAAAAGCTTCATTAATAGCGCCCGTAGATTGTTTTACCCAGCCCCAGCCTGGTGCTTGAGCGAAAAGTAACGATGAACTAATGATTGCTAGTAATGAGCTGATTTTTTTCATATCTGTGTTTTTAGAAAACAAAAAACCCCGAAAATTCGGGGCGTAGTTTTATTTAGATGTTTGCCATTTCAAACTGAGTTAATGCTTTAAAACGTTGCAATCTTTCTTTGACTTCATGCGTTTGTAAGTTTTCCATACGTTCTGTGCCGAATTTCTCTACACAAAAAGAAGCGAGATTTGAACCGTGAATAATAGCTTGTTTGAGGTTTTCAAACGTAATATCGCCCGATTGTGCAATAAATCCTGAGAAACCACCTGCGAACGTATCGCCTGCGCCAGTTGGATCGAAAACTTCTTCAAGCGGTAACGCAGGTGCGAAGAAAATTTCACTTCCGTGGAAGAGCAAGGCACCGTGTTCTCCTTTTTTTATTACCACATATTTTGGTCCCATTTCGTGGATTTTAGCAGCCGCTTTAACAAGCGAATATTCTCCAGAAAGCTGACGTGCTTCTTCGTCGTTTATTGTAATTACATCCACGCGTTTAATGACGTCGAGCAGTTCCGGAAGCGCACAATCCATCCAAAAATTCATGGTGTCAAGAACTACTAATTTAGGTTTTGCTGTTAGTTGATTAAGCACCGATGTTTGCACTAAAGGATGCAAGTTTCCGAGCATTACCACAGCTGAATCCTTGTAATTCTCTGGAACAATTGGGTTAAAATCGGCTAATACATTGAGCTCGGTTACAAGTGTATCGCGCGAGTTTAAATCGTTGTGGTATTTACCAGCCCAAAAGAACGTTTTACCGTTTGGAACAATTTCGATACCGTCGATATTTACGTTTCTATCGCGAAGTAATTGCAGATATTCGTTTGGGAAATCGTTTCCAACTACGGAAACCACCGCTGAATCGACTTTAAAATTTGCGGCAGAAAGCGCGATGTAGGTTGCTGCTCCGCCGAGTATTTTGTCGGTTTTTCCGAAAGGCGTTTCTATAGCGTCGAACGCTACGGTCCCAACAATAAGTAGTTTATTCATCTGATGTAAAAAAGAAGTGCAAAGATAGCCTAAGTTTTACAAGCTGGCAAGCACTTAGGCAGGAAGCTACTTGTAAACCACTAAGCGTGTAAAGCTCGTTTAAAAGCTTCTTTTTTTTAACGCTAAATGTGAATATAGTCAACCTTTTACAAAAGAGTTTTTTAACCTCAAAGAGCGCGGAGATCTATAGAGAAAAAGCTGCGCTTTTGCAGAAAGTCCTTTTCTACCGCAAAGGACGCAGATTTTTAAGTAAAGTATGTAAAGAAAGTTGCGCTTTTGCAGAAATTCCTTTTCAACCGCAAAGGACGCAGAGTTTTACGCAAAGGACGCAAAGAAAGCTGCGCTTTTAGAGAAAGTCGTTTTCAATAAAAAAGAGCGCAGAGTTTTGCACAAAGGACGCAAAGAAAGCTGCGCTTTTAGAGAAAGTCGCTTTCAATAAAAAAGAGCGCAGGATTTAAGTAAAGGACGCAAAGAAAGCTGCGCTTGTGCAGAAAGTCTTTTTCAACCGCAAAGGACGCAAAGTTTTACGCAAAGGACGCAAAGAAAGCTGCGCTTTTAGAGAAAGTCGTTTTCAATAAAAAAAGAGCGCAGAATTTAAGTAGAGGACGCAAAGAAAGCTGCGCTTTTGCAAAAGGTCCTTTTCAACCGCAAAGGACGCAGAGTTTTAAGTAAAGGATGCAAAGAAAGCTGCGCTTTTGCAGAAAGTTGTTTTTAATAAAAAAGAATGCAGAGTTTTACGCAAAGGACTAAAGAAAGCTGCGCTTTTGGAGCGCTTCGTCTCTGAACAAAAATATTACTAGATTAAATTCAAAACAGTACCGATTCAAAAACGGTTAACAACAAAGACGTGGTTTGACCTAAAAAATTCTCTTTAAAAGCTTTGCGTGCTTTGCGACTTCTTTGCGTACTTTGCGGTAAAATAACTATGTGTTGATTAAAAAGCTCTAATTTAAATTCCATTTGCAACTCTTCGTATGCCGTACTTTAAAAGCGACACGTTGAAATTAATTAGCAGACCCAACTTATAGTTACCCAGCTTCATATATGTTAAGGTTTGAGCTAAATGAACATCGTTGATTGCCTCAACACTTTTTATTTCGATTACTACTTTATTTTCTACCAACAAATCTATTCTGTAGCCACAATCCAATTTTACATCTTCGAAGATTAACGGCATTGGTTTTTCTTTTTCAACAGCTAATCCGGCAGTTTTAATTTTATAATTTAAGCATTCCTTATACGCACTTTCGAGCAAACCCGGTCCAATAACCGCATGTACTTCTATGGCTAGTCCAATTATTTTATTCGCAATTTCGTTTTCCGTCATTTTCTTTAAATAACAATTTGTTTATCAGAATTTTAGAATGAGGGTGCTTTGATTTTTTAGTTGAATCTGGTATTAAAATTACTTAAAAAATGTCAATAACAGACTTCCAGAGAAAACCAACCTTTCCTACTTTCACCTTAAATTAGGTCAAAAGTTCTATTTGGATAAGAATCGCAACTTATAAAATCCATTTACTGCCTTATTTAATCGGTTTTTGCCAAAAATCGTCAATCTAAGACGGTTATTCACAGACGTTTTTCCGTGCGAGCGATTGCAATGGAAATAAACTGCCGAGAAAGCGCGCTGGCGGTTGGTGTAAAACGGCGACCTAAGAACCTGAGTTCGATTAAAAATCTTTGTCAGAACTCTGAAAATGAACAAATTGTAAAATCTAGTATCGTTAGAAATGAACGACCCAGACGCTAAACAGATAAACGGTCGCCTACTTCGTTAGAATTTTTTGCGATACTATAGTATCCCAAAACAATTCTGCCTTGTAGTCAACCATTTATCTGTTTTCTGACCGCAATTTTTAAATCGAACTCAGGTTCAGAAGCCCGTTTTATACCTTACCAAAAGCCGCTTGAACAAGGTTTATTGGAATGAAAAGCGCGACTTGCCCGCTTGGGATCTGGCTCGGACGGGCAAGGCACCCAAAAAATTAAAATCGATAAAACTGATTCGGACTTAATAATCCGCTGAGTTTAACATCGTGCGCTTCGGCGGAAATGACTTCCTGCAATGGTTCGAAAAATGAAAGTCCGATTGCTTGAACATTTGGTTTACACTTTCGTAGAAAAATATCGTAAAAGCCTTTGCCGTAACCCACGCGGTTGCCTTCCTTATCGCAATAAAGCAGCGGCACAACTACCAAATCGATCTCAGAAACGGCGATAGTTTTGGCCTCAACCGGTTCTGGAATATCCCAGTTGTTTTTGCGAAATTGGGTATCGGGAAAAATCTCGACTTGCTGCATTTCGGTACTGTTTTCGACCACAATTCCGGTGGCGCAACGTTTGCCGATGGCATATAAAAAATCGCGCAACAAAACCGTATCCGGCTCGTTCCATTTAGCTATGGGCGTGTACAGATGAATGAGATTGCACTCCGAAAAGTCGATTTTTTGAAACTGTTCGAAAATCCGACTATTCGCTTTTGTAAGCTCAGCTGGAGTCAGTTCCAAGCGCTTTTTCTTATACAGTGCGCGAAGACTATTCTTGTCCGTCATTTTTATAGAATTGTGATTCGGCCGCAGCCGACTTCTCGATAGACAGATGGTACAGCGCATCGCCTTCGTAAACAATCGAACCTAAGTTGGCATTGATTACGTAGCCGTGATGCGGCGCTTTGATGGCTTGCACGAATTTGCCAAACGGATCGGTTATCTCGCACAAGACGGTACCTTTTTGCACGAACTTTCCGAGAAATCCGCGGTCGTGACAAAAACCCGATGCTTTTGCGCGCACCCAGCCCGAGCGTTCCAAAATTGTTGCTTCGGACGCAATAGGTACGTCTTTATCTTTTCGCATTTGCCAAAAATTCAGCAAACGAACAACGCCGTTAACGCCACAGTTCACAATTTGCGGATTGATATCTAACGACATACCGCCTTCGAAGAGCAGCATAGGAACTTTTGCTTTCTCGGCAGCAGTTCGAAACGATCCGGATATGTTTTTGGAATACAATATAAACGGAGCAGCGAACACTTGTGCCAATTCGAGCAGTTGCGGATCGCCGGGAACGATTCGAATTTGTGCAGCATTAAATCGCTTGGCGCCACCTGCGTGGAAATCGACTGCAAAATCGACGACCGGCAAAATTTCTTTGAGAATGTAATAGGCAAAACGGCCGGCCATCGATCCTTTTTTACTTCCCGGAAATACGCGGTTGAGGTCGCGACCGTCGGGAAACTCGCGCGATTGATTGACAAATCCGAAAATATTGATTACCGGAATACAGATGATGGTTCCGGCATCGGGCTTATTTAGTTTTCGCACAATAAGCTGCCGAACAATTTCGACACCATTGATTTCATCGCCGTGAATTCCGGCCGAAAACAAGACGGTTGGCCCTGGTTTCTTGCTTCGACAAACAATTACAGGTATTTTAAGTTTGGTTGCCGTGGGCAGGCGCGCCAGCTCCAGATACAGTGTTTTCGACTGTCCGGGCAGTATTTCTTCGCCTAAAAGCGTTAGTTTTTTCTGGTTTTTTGACATATGCGTTGTTAAAAGTAGCATATTTTTCAAAGTCATTACCAAAATTAGAAGGTTCGCTGTAACTTTACACTAGATCTTTTAGAAAATGTCTGAGCCGTCTGTTCAACTTCAAATACAAACTCTACCCGACAATCCAGGGGTCTATCAATACTACGATAAAGAGGGCAAAATACTGTACGTTGGCAAAGCAAAGAACCTGAAAAAGCGGGTTTCGTCATACTTCAATAAAGTGCATGACAATGCACGAACAAACGTATTGGTGCGCAAAATTGCTACCATTAAACACATTGTGGTTGAAACCGAAAACGATGCGTTGCTGTTGGAAAACAACCTCATCAAAAAACACCAGCCGCGATATAATGTAATGCTTCGCGACGATAAGTCGTATCCGTGGATTTGCATCAAAAAAGAACCGTTTCCGCGTATTTTTCCCACACGGCGCATGATTAAAGACGGTTCGGAATACTACGGCCCGTACACCAATTTTAAAATTGTGCACACCGTATTGGATATGATTAAAGAATTGTATCCGCTGCGCACGTGCAATTACGACTTGTCGGAAAAGAACATCGAATCGCATAAATTCAAGGTTTGTTTGGAATATCATATTGGCAATTGCAAAGGTCCGTGTGAAGGATACGAAACTCGCGAACACTACGAAAAGCAGGTGGAAGCTATTCGGCAATTGTTGAAAGGAAATTTCAAGCACAGCTTACGCGAATTTAAAACGCAAATGCAGCAATACGCCCAGGATTTGGAATTTGAATTGGCGCAACGCATGAAAGTGAAAATCGAAGCTTTGGAAAAGTATCAGGCGTACTCGACTGTTGCCAATCCGAAAATCACCAATGTCGACGTTTTTTCGATTGTTTCCGACGAAAGTGCAGCGTATATCAACTATTTGCAAATCATGCACGGCGCGATCATTCGTTCGCATACGCTTGAAATCAAGAAGAAACTCGCCGAAACGGATGCCGAACTTTTGGAGTTGGCCATTGTAGAAATTCAAGAGCGTTTTTCCTTGCAATTTCGCGAAGTTATAGTGCCATTTTCCATTGATTTAGGCGAGCGTATTCGCGTAACGGTTCCGCAATTGGGCGATAAAAAACAACTTTTGGAATTATCGGAACGCAATGCCAAATATTACCGCATTGAACAATTGAAGCAGTTGCAAATTGTGGATCCCGACCGACATACGAATCGGATTATGGCACAGATGCAAAAAGATTTGCGTTTGCCCGTAGAGCCGCGTCATATCGAGTGTTTCGATAACTCCAACATTCAAGGAACGAATCCGGTTTCGGCTTGTGTAGTTTTTAAAGACGGGAAACCGAGCAAGAAAGACTACCGCCATTTTAATGTAAAAACCGTTGAAGGTCCGAACGATTTTGCATCGATGGAAGAAGTGGTTTACCGCCGCTACAAACGCCTACTCGAAGAAAACGAGCCCTTACCCAATTTGGTAATTATTGACGGTGGCAAAGGACAATTGGGAGCGGCATTAAAGAGTTTCGACGCTTTGGGCATACGCGGCCAAGTGGCTATAATTGGAATTGCGAAACGTTTGGAAGAGCTGTTTTATCCGAACGATCCGATACCGCTGTATCTCGACAAAAAGTCGGAAACTCTAAAAATCATCCAGCATTTACGCAACGAAGCCCACCGTTTTGGAATTACGTTTCATAGAGACAAGCGCAGTAAAACGGCATTGGTTTCGGCAATCGAAGAAATTCCGGGCATTGGCGAAAAAACGATGACTTCTCTAATCAAGAAGTTTAAGTCGGTTAAGCGTTTAAAAGAAGCTTCGGAAGCTGATATTGCCGAGGTAGTTGGTGCTTCAAAAGCAAAAAAAATCATCAATCATTATCAATCAATCGAACAAAAATCAACATGAAAAAACTGCTTCTATTAACCGGGTTACTCTTTTTTACTTTCGTAGAAGCACAAGTACAAACGCCGCCGCGCAAAAAAATTGGATTGGTTTTAAGCGGGGGCGGAGCAAAAGGTTTTGCCCACATTGGTGTTTTGAAAGTTTTAGAAGAAGCGGGAGTAAAAGTAGATTACATCGGCGGAACGAGTATGGGTGCTGTGATAGGCGGCTTATATGCATCTGGTTATAGTGCTATGCAAATCGATTCGATATTCAGATCAACGAATTTTGATGAATTGTTACAAGATTACATTCCAAGAACATCAAAAACGTACTTTGAGCGCAGATCTGACGAGCAATATGCGCTCACGCTTCCCTTTAACAAATTTCGGGTAGGTATTCCGACGGCACTGTCGAAAGGAATGTATAATTACAATTTACTGACGCGACTTACCGCTAATGTTCGTCATGTAAGAAAGTTTTCGGACTTACCGATTCCTTTTCTTTGCGTAGCTACGAATATTGAAACGGGAGAACAAGTGCTTTTAAAAGAAGGCTCGTTGCCACTAGCTATGTTAGCGAGCAGTTCGTTTCCCAGTTTATTTGCTCCCGTAGAGCTCGAGGGGAAATTACTAATTGACGGCGGAGTTGTTAATAATTATCCGATACAAGAAGTTAGAGAAATGGGAGCCGATATCATTATCGGGGTAGATGTTCAAGACGGACTTAAAGACCGAAAATCGTTGCGCGATGCCACCCGAATTCTCGTACAAATTTCAAATATGGGAATGCTCGAGCGGATGAAAGAAAAAACGCAAAAAACCGATGTTTACATCAAACCAAATGTTTCTGATTTTACTGTGATCTCATTTGATGAAGGTGCCGCTATTATACGGGCTGGCGAAGAAGCCTCGTTTGCCGTTTACGAAAAACTGAAGGCGTTGGGAGATTCCCTTTCAGCACCCAAATCGCTAACTGCTACTTTTGGCAATAACATAAAAATTGGCAAAATTAAGATTGGTAAACTCAAGAATTATACGCGCGCTTACGTTCTTGGAAAACTAAACATCAAACCTGACACTGATATCACTTTTGACATCCTAAAAGAAGGAATTAATAATTTGAATGCCACCCAAAACTTTAGCGGAATTGCGTATGAATTTGAAGAAAACGACGGTCGTGACGACCTGATTTTACAGCTAACTGAAAATCCGAATCGAACATTCTTGAAAATTGGAGCACACTACGACGGCCTATTTAAAAGTGCGGTTTTGTTGAATGTAACACATAAAAAAACACTTTTTAAAAATGATGTTTTATCAGCCGATGCAATTATTGGCGATCGTTTACGCTATAATTTAGATTACTATATCGACAACGGATTTTATTGGAGTTACGGTTTTAAGAGTCGATTTAACTCATTTAATCGAAATGCAAAAACCGATTTTAACAACGGGCGAATTCTCGATTTACTTGGTATCAATTCAATAAACATAGACGTTGAAAATTGGCAAAATCAATTTTATGTGCAAACACTTTTTGCCGATCGTTTGTTACTTGGTGGTGGTTTGGAACATCAAAATATTCGAATAAAATCAGAAACTCTTGAAAATACAACCCGTTTTATAGAACAAAGCAATTACTACAGCTTATTTGGATACGTAAAACTTGATAGTTTTGACAACAAGTATTATCCTAAGTCGGGTTGGCTTGTTACGGGCGACATACAGCATTTGTTTTATTCTACAAACTATACGCAAGAGTTCCAACCTTTCTCTATTGCAAAGGGAAGTGTTGGATTTGCAACTAAGTTTTTTCCGAGAACGACCTTGAAATTAGAATCCGATGCCGGTTTTGCCATTGGAGAAAGAAGTATAAATTTTTTCGATTTTACTTTTGGAGGATTTGGTTTTACCGACATCGTAAACATTAAACCCTTCTATGGATACAACTTTTTGAGTTTAAGTGCCGACAGCTACATACGCTCAACAGTTACATTCGATTACGAATTTTACCGAAAGCACCACGTGAATTTAGTAGCAAACTATATGAATATTGGAGACAACCTATTTCAAACACCTGATTGGATTACGCGTCCAAGAATTTCAGGATATGCTGTGGGATATGGACTTGAAACCATAATCGGACCAGCAGAAATAAAATACTCATGGTCGCCCGAAACTGGAAATCGTTTTACATGGTTTAGTATCGGGTTTGTGTTTTGATTTGTACAGAGGCATTTTGCTCTGAGGAACAAGATGAATTGTTCGACATATCCGTAAAAAAGATATATTTGGCATCTATTAATACGTCACAAAACTATATTTATGTCTATTTGGAGAGTTAAACCGGTTTCGGCCTTTGAAGCCGATATGAAGAAAAGCGACCTGAAGCGCGTGCTAACAAAATGGGGGCTTACCTCGCTGGGAATAGGCGCAATTATCGGAGGCGGTATTTTCACCCTTACCGGAATTGCTGCCCACGATTACGCCGGACCAGCACTTGCACTTTCATTTGTTATTGCAGGAATTGGTTGTTTATTCGCTTCTTTGTGTTACGCCGAATTTGCATCGGTTTTACCTGTAGAAGGAAGTGCTTATGCCTACGCTTACGGTACTGTAGGGGAAATCTTCGCTTGGTTTATTGGATGGAACCTTATTCTAGAATATATGATGGGTGCTACCACAGTAGCGGTGGCGTGGAGTGGCTACTTTGTAAAATTACTGCATTTGTTTAGTATCGATTTTCCAATTTGGTTGTGCAACGATTATGCAACGGCCGTAGCTAAAGTCGCCGAACACAACGCAGAAAATCCGAATAATCTTATTGCTGAACCTAGCTTTGCATTCAATTTACCTGCATTTTTAATTACTTGGGTTGTAACGTATATACTTATAAAGGGAATAAAGGAAGCTGCAAAAACAAACAACATTATCGTTGTTATTAAAGTTGCGGTTGTTCTTTTCGTAATCATTTGCGGTGCTTTCTACATCGAACCAGCAAATTGGGATCCTTTCATTCCAACTGAAACAACAACTTTAATCGATGGCGTCGAAAAAGTAAGCTTCGGATTTGGTGGCGTACTTACCGCCGCAACAATTGTTTTCTTTGCATACATCGGATTCGACGCCGTATCTACACAAGCTGGAGAAGCTATCAATCCGAAAAAAGATGTCCCTTTTGCCATAGTCGCATCCTTACTTATTTGTACCGTATTGTACATTTTAGTTTCTCTAGTTTTAACAGGAATGGTGAAATACGACCAACTCGACAAAGCGGCACCAGTAGCTTCTGCATTTAGCGAAAACGGAATCACTTGGGCGGTTTTTATCATTACCCTTGCTGCAACCGCCGGATTAACAAGCGTAATGTTGGTAATGATGCTCGGTCAGACCCGTATTTTCTTAGGAATGGCTAAAGATGGTCTGTTGCCAAACTTCTTCAAAACACTTCACCCAATTTTCAAAACACCACACAAATCAACCATTTTAGTTGGTTTAATTATCTCAGTAACAGCAGCTCTGACACCAATTAACAAGGTAAGCGAAATGTGCTCCATGGGAACGCTACTTGCTTTTGCCATGGTTTGCGTTGCCGTAATGATTTTACGCGTTAAAAAACCAGAATTAGAACGCCCTTATAAAACTCCGTTCGTTTATGTAGTTGGTACATTAGGTGTTGCCTTCAACTTATTTCTAATGTACTTCGTGCGTCCAGAAACTTGGATAGCCTTTATCATTTGGGGAACAGTCGGAATCTTGGTTTACTTCGCATACGGCAAACGAAAATCAAACCTCAACCAAATTGAATAAAAACTTAAGAATCCGGGTCGTATTTCGCCCGGATTTTTTTTAGATATTTGTATTGATGAATCAATGGCTTTGTTTACCGATT
>CALRVY020000008.1:0-35269 GCA_943371725.1 Pseudanabaena sp. UWO311
GAGTAAAAACTGCAATTCTTCGCGCAACGTTTCGCCCGATTTAAAATAGTAAATGCCGATAATCGCTAAATCCGAAACAAAGTCTTTTGGCTTTTCAACGAAATCTATAATTTCATTTTGCCCATTGAGTTGCACAACACCAAAAGCCGATGGGTCGTCGACCTTCTTCACCCAAATAACGCTGTCGGCCGTTTGGTCGAGCGTAAAATCGGCGCGGAACAACGTATCTGCGTAAGCAACTACAAGAGGTCCAGACATCGATTCCTTCGCACATAAAATAGCGTGCGCAGTTCCCAAGGCTTCATTTTGGTAGTAAATGCTTCCGCTAGCGCCTAATTTTTCGGCTATAGCCACAAGCTCCGTTTCCACAGCTTTACCAAAATCTTTATGAATAATGAAGGCAATTTCGCTGATAGGTTGGTTAATCACTGCGGCTATGTCCTCTACCAAACGGTGCACTATGGGCTTACCTGCAATTGGGATTAGAGGTTTCGGTACAGTTAACGTATGCGGACGTAGTCGAGATCCGCGTCCAGCCATCGGAACAATGATTTTCATATTTTGATTTTAATTTTTTCCAGTACTTCCAAATCCACCAGCACCACGTACGGTTGCTGTTAGTTCATTTACTTCTTCAAAAATAGCTTGTTCGTATCGAGCAAAAACCAATTGCGCGATACGATCGCCCGGTGAAATTACCGCTGTTTCTGCTCCTAAATTTATTAAAATTACGCCTACTTCACCGCGATAATCGGCGTCGATGGTTCCCGGCGCATTTAAAACGGTTATTCCTTGCTTGAGTGCCAAACCACTACGCGGACGAACCTGCGCCTCGGTTCCGGCAGGCAATTCTAAAAACAAACCGGTTTTTACCAAAATTCTTTCTAACGGTTGCAAAGTAATGGGCTCGGAAATAGCCGCACGAAGGTCGATTCCAGCAGCTAAATCGCTCTCATAAGCAGGTAATGGGAAAGCAGATGTATTGATGATTTTTACAGCAAGCATACAAGCATTTTTGATGCCGCAAGATAGTAGTTTTAGTTCGAGAAGTAAAGGCGAACGGCAAGTATTGCGCTAGGTATTTCTCTTCAAAAACACCTTCCGCTCGCTCCAAAGCACTACAGCCGTAAAGCTCACAAACGCCAAAATGGCAACGATTAAATTTCCGCGAAAGCGGTAAAAACTTATAAAACTTAAACCTATGGCTAATCCTAAATACAATCCAATTTTTCGATAATCGTACGGAATCGGGTAGTACTTTTGGCCTAAGGCATACGACACCAACATCATACTGCCGTACGCGCCTAAAGTTGCAATTGCCGAGCCCGTGTAGCTGTAGAGCGGAATTAACCAAAAGTTAAGTGCCAGCGTCACAGCAGCGCCAATTAGCGAAATGTATGCGGCAAAGATGGTTTTGTCGGTAAGCTTGTACCAAATCGATAGGTTGGTGTAAATCCCCAAACAAAAGTTAGCGAGTACAATCAGTGGAACAATCTTCATGGCTTCCCAATACTCGTCGTTTGGTATCATAAAACGTTTCAAAACATCGGCAAAAACAATCACGCCAACTAAGATAATGGCTCCTGCCGCCACGAAAAAGCGGGTAATTTCGGCGTAAGTTTGTGGCGCATTTTCATTTTGCGCATGGTTAAAGAAAAACGGTTCAATACCCAAAGTGTATGCCGTTCGAAACAAAACCATAAACAAGCCCAATTTATAGCAAGCCGCATAAACACCAACTTCATGATCTGCAACTGATTCTGGAAGCAGCTTACTGAGTAAAATCTTGTCGAACTGATCGTTAATCGCAAACGCAATTCCCGAAATTAAAATCGGCCAACTGTAACGCAGCATCCTTTTCCATAGCTGTGCATCAAATTGGTATTTCGTCTTCCAATAGTCGGATGATAGCACTACAAACGTAGCAGCGCTGGCAATTAAATTCGACACAAAAATGTAAAATACTTCGCTGTTTGGACGATACAAGCTGCTTAAATAACTGTTGCTCCCAACTTCAGGTAACAGCAACAAAAAGAAAAGATTGAGTACTAAATTTAAAGCAACGTTGCCGACTTTCACCGCCGCAAAAAAATTGGCTTGTTGCGAGGCGCGCAAACTGCTAAAAGGTACAATTACTAAGGCGTCAAATACCATAATGCCGATCGCTAGATACACTTGCGTGAGCGAAACTTCCATGAAATCCGACAAAAAAGAGGCTTGCAACGCGGCAAAAACACCAAATAAACCCGTAGAAAAAAGTAGCGAAAATAAGGCGGTCGATTTCACGCGTTCCGGATCGGGTTCGCGGTTTATAAAACGAAAATACGCTGTTTCAAAGCCGTATGAAAGCACGACATTGAAGAAAATCATGTACGCAAAAAGCTTGGTAACTACACCGTAATCGGCTTCATCAAGTAAATCGGTATACAACGGCACCAAAAAAAAGCTGAGCATACGCGGCACAACGGTCGCCAGACCATAAACTGCCGTTTGCTTAAATAGTTTGCGATATAAACTCACTTTTTTTGTTTTTGGGCAAATGCCGCTCCGTTCCTACGCGCCACCGCGCTTTCGGCTTTACTCCTCACGTACTGCGTTTCACTTCGTACGTTGCGGGGTACCGCCTCTATCGCTTTTGCGGCAATCGTTACCAAACGAGCAAACCAGAACGTATCTACGCTTATTCTACCGTAACCGACTTCGCTAAATTTCGAGGCTGATCAACGTTACAACCGCGCAATACCGCAATGTGGTACGACAGCAACTGCAACGGAATGGTAGTAATTAGCGGAGATAAAGCATCTGAGGTATCCGGAACTTCGATCACGTAATCGGCTAACTCGCGAACTTGAACATCGCCTTTGGTAACAATTGCGATGATTTTTCCGCTGCGCGATTTAATTTCTTGAATATTCGAAACCACTTTATCGTAATGTCCTTGTTTGGGCGCAATTACAATTACAGGCATGTGCTCGTCGATAAGAGCAATCGGACCGTGTTTCATTTCTGCAGCCGGATATCCCTCTGCGTGAATGTAACTAATCTCCTTCAGTTTTAAAGCGCCTTCTAAAGCTACCGGGAAATTATATCCACGACCTAAATACAAACAATTCGATGATTTTTGGAATACTTTTCCAATAGCTTCTGCCACATCATTCGTTAACAAAGCTTCTTGTACTTTTTCTGGAATCAACTCTAACTCCTGCAAATAGCGGTGGTAATCAGAGTTTGATAAGGTTCCTTTTGCTTTCGCTAAACGTAAAGCAATCATCGTAAGAACTGTAATTTGGGTGGTAAACGCTTTCGTAGAAGCTACTCCAATTTCAGGTCCGGCATGCGTATAAGCGCCGGCATGTGTTTCTCTCGAAATAGACGAACCAACCACATTACAAACACCAAACACAAATGCACCACGTTCTTTAGCCAACTTTATAGCTGCTAAAGTATCGGCAGTTTCACCCGATTGCGAAATCGCAATAAGTACATCATTTTTATTGATAATCGGATTTCGATATCTAAATTCAGATGCGTATTCAACCTCAACTGGGATTCGTGCAAATTCTTCAATAACGTATTCCGCTACTAAACCAGCGTGCCAGCTCGTTCCACAAGCTACAATCAAGATACGCTCGGCGTTGAGAAAACGCTCTAAGTTATCTTCAATTCCGGCCATTTTAATCAAACCTTGATTGGCGAGCAAACGTCCGCGATAGGTATCTTTAATTACAGAAGGTTGTTCGTAAATCTCTTTCAACATAAAGTGGTCGTAACCGCCTTTTTCAATCTGCTCCAAATTCATTTGAAGTTCTTGTACGTAAGGGTCTACCAACGCATCATCTTTAATTTTACGAATGCGCAAAGGTTTGTGTAAACGAACGATTGCCATTTCTTCATCTTCCAAATAAATGGCATTCGAGGTATATTCTATAAACGGAGAAGCATCAGAAGCGATAAAAAACTCATCTGCTCCAATACCAATAGCTAAAGGTGATCCCAAACGAGCTGCGATAATTTCATCCGGTTTTTTGGTATCGAAAACACAAATAGCATACGCTCCAACAACTTGGTTTAAAGCAATTTGAACTGCTTTTCCTAGTTTGCATTTCTCGTTTTTCTGTACTTCTTCAATCAAATTAATTAAAACTTCGGTATCAGTGTCTGAAGAAAATGTATAACCACGCTTGATTAATTCTTTCTTTAACGGTTCGTAGTTCTCGATAATTCCGTTGTGAATAATAGCAAGCTCGCCGCTATTTGATAAGTGTGGATGTGAATTTACATCGTTTGGAACGCCGTGTGTTGCCCAACGTGTGTGCCCCATTCCGATAGTTCCGGTTTGCGACATCGACTTAGACTTTTCTTCTAAATCGCTTACTTTTCCTTTTGTTTTCGAGATTTTCAAGTCAAAACCATCGAATAACATTATACCTGCACTGTCGTAACCGCGGTATTCTAAACGCTTCAACCCTTTAATTACAACAGGGAAAGCTTCTCTTTGTCCGATATATCCTACAATTCCACACATAATCTATTAGTTTGGCTGGGTGTAATAAATTTCAAGTTTTAATCTTTTTGCATCATCAACCGCTGGATTAGATCCGAATAAAACGGTTCCAAACGGATTCAGGACAGATGCTACAGGCAATCTACTAAACAATTGGTTGGTTGGTTGCCCTGGCTTTACTCGAGTAAATCGCGTATCGTTTATTGCTTCAGTGACCACAATTCCCAATCGAACGTTAGTACTGTCTTTACTGAGCAAGTTTGAGATATGGTTAGTAATTCTAATTTTGTATTTAACACCTTTTCCGTTTGTTTCTTCAATAAAGCCTCCAAATCGGGGTTTGTTAAATTTTGGAAAACCAGCAGGGCCCTCATCTCGAGCAGCGTAATCTGCTATTACTTTACGATGCGTCATATCGTACAAATAAATACGGCGTGGTTCTACGCTTTGTGCCATCGCATCCTGATCAATATAGAAGGTCAAACTTGCTTCATTAATCAACCAGTTGTTAGTTGCAAACTGATTTCTTAGGGCTTCCAACTCCGGTGTTTCACCTTGGTTAGCTTCAGTTCTTCCAAACAAGTCGATTACTGCAACTGAACCTTCGCCTCCTTTAACGTACAATTTTTCATCACCAGTTACCGAATTAACATTCGCCGGATTTAGTGCATTAGCGTAATTAGGGGCATAGGTTTGTTCCAATAAATTCATACGGTTCCCAGACAAGCTTATAACAAGCTCCCTTTGTACGCGTGTCACTGTTGTTGTGCCGTTTGTTGTCGTAGATCGATCCTCGGTATAATAAAGTGTAATAGTTCCTTGGGTAAAATTCAAAGCAGCGAGGTTGTTTCCCTCTGGATTTTCTACTTGAAAATATAAACCTCTGAAATAATTTCTAAAGGAACTGTTATTGCTTAGCGCTGTTGCTGGCGCTTCAATAATTTTTTTCTTGAAGAAATTTTTGTTCAATTCCAATCGCATTGCTGGCGCTCTACGCGTGGTAGTTTTTGTGCCATCGGTAGCCGTTTTTGTCAGAATTAACTCTGCTGGATTAAAGAAAAACTGCTCGTTTTGATCAACTTTCGTTGAATTGTTTAATCTCGGGCCATTAAATACCGATGTTCCGTCTTCAAGAGCTCCCTTTTTATAATTTTCAAAGGTTTGTCGTTGATCGTTGTAAAGTCGAATGCGCTCTTGTAAGTTTGATTCTGGCGAAGGATCTAAATCGGGAATAAAATACCCTGACTCGTAGACGTTTAATTTAAACTTTGAATTGGTACCTGCGGTAACGCTATCTAGCTCGTAAGTCGAATCGCCATCAGTTACTGAAATTCTTCTATTAAAATAAGGCACTTCCAAATAAACGCTGTCCATGACAACATTTGTGGTAAAAACCGGTGACACACTACGTAATTCAACCTGACTAACGAAATGAGCGGTTGTAGCTCCGAATGCTGGATTGTTGTAGTACCCGAGTGTGTTAACGCTAATATCCGTTTGCAAAGCGGGAAGACTATTGGTTTGCACAAAACCGGTAGCTTGATTAAATGCAACTACTGTCGCTTGATCGTATCGCAACAAATCAAAATGATTATCTCCAATCACATTGCTTTCCAATTCAATAAAATCCTTATCACAAGAATATAAACCGATTGCAATACCAAAGGCTATTAAAAACGCACTGACGTTCTTCAATTTCATAAAAAGTTTCTTTAAAGAACTTGATTTTTGTAAAAATTCGTATACACTTCGGCAAATTTTTCCTTTCCTGTGTAGGATAAAAAGGGTTTTTCAGCCTTTTCGATATAGTTTGTTAATTCTTGTGAAAGATTTTCAGAACCGATTACAATAGCATCGGAATGATCAATCGCAGCATGCATGATGTTGTTGAAGGTAGGATTCTTTAGGTGATTCACTGCCTCATCTGGAATGGCGTCAAACTTCATCTTTGCTGCTAAATCAGCTGCCAGACTTCCTTCAAAAGACTGACTGTAAATTGAGGTAACTACCTTAGTATCTGCAAAGAGAGCATCATTTTTGTAATAATGCTTCATATAAATAGGCAACAAAGAAGCCATCCAGCCATGAACGTGAATGATATCAGGCACCCAATTCAACTTTTTCACGGTTTCGATAACACCTTTTGCAAAAAATATCGCACGCTCGTCGTTATCGGGAAACAAATTTCCTTCTTCGTCGGCAAATGTTGCTTTTCTCTTAAAATATTCGTCGTTGTCTATAAAATAAACTTGAATACGCTCTCTTGGGATAGACGCCACTTTAATGATAAGGGGCATATCTAAATCATTTACAACCAAATTCATCCCCGATAATCGGATCACTTCATGCAATTGATGTCTGCGCTCATTAATATTCCCATATCTCGGCATGAAAATTCTAATCTGGCCACCTTGGTCGTTGATCATTTTCGGAAGGTCGTATGAAGTCGAAGACACCTCATTCTCCGCCAAATAAGGCACTACTTCTGACGACACAAATAAAATCCGTTTATCTTCCATAAAGGTCAATCTTCTGCTAATAACAATAAAAAACATGCAAAAGTACAAATAACCAATGAGATATTGCCTAAAATCTTAAGTTTGCACCCAATTTCAGAAACAGCTGCATGCAGGTTTTTACAGCAAAATCGGCGCTACGTCCCGCCTTATCAGAACTTCAATCATCCCAGAAATCTATTGGCTTTGTGCCAACTATGGGTGCTTTACACGACGGACACCTATCGCTCGTCGAAAGAAGTTTATCGGTTACTAATGTTACTGTGGTCAGTATTTTTGTTAATCCAACACAGTTTAATAATGCGGCCGATTTATCAAACTACCCACGTACACTCGAGCGGGATTTAGAAAAACTTCGAAGTTTACACGCTGATAACATTATAATTTACGCTCCTGAAATTTCAGACGTTTACGGTTTGGATGTTGAATCTCAATCGTTCGACTTTGGTGGTTTGGAAAACCAAATGGAAGGAAAGTTCCGACCGGGACATTTTAACGGTGTTGGAACCATTGTGAAGTTTTTGTTTGACTTAATTCAACCGAAAGTTGCTTTTTTTGGCGAAAAAGACTTTCAACAAGCCTTGATTGTAAAAAAATTAGCTTCGATCCTTAAAAACGGACCCGTTGTTGAAATAGTTCCCGTTTTTCGGGAACGAAATGGCTTGGCAATGAGCAGTCGGAACGAGCGACTTACCACAGAACAGCGCAACGAGGCGTTTGTCATCTATGAAAGTTTACTAACAGCTAAAAAACTCTTCGAATCGGAAAGCGTTGCATCAATAAAAGAAACTATTTCGGCTCAATTTCAATCGCATGCCCTTTTTAAGTTAGAATACTTTGAAATTGCCGATTCGGAGACACTAATTCCAGCTGTAAATTGCGAAGCAGATAAGAAATATCGAGCTTTCATTGCTGTTTTTGCTAACGATATTCGACTTATTGATACTATTTCTTTAAATTAATTACCTTTGCGCCATGCAAATTCAAGTTGTCAAAAGTAAAATTCACCGCGTTTCTGTTACGGGTGCCGATTTGAACTACATTGGTAGTATTACCATCGATGAAGCACTGATGGAAGCGTCTAACATTATCGAAGGTGAAAAAGTTTCGATCGTTAATATCAACAACGGTGAACGATTGGAAACGTATGCCATCAAAGGCATTAAAAACAGTGGCGAAATCACTTTAAACGGACCAGCGGCTCGTAAAGTTCAAAAAGGCGATATCATTATTATCATTTCTTATGGTATTATGACGATCGAAGAAGCTAAAATTTTTAAGCCCGCTTTAGTTTTCCCTGACGAAACCAACAACTCACTTCGGTAATATTTTGAAGTTCTCGATTAAAAAGTTCTTGTCGGTTACATTGCCAATTGCACTGGGAATCTTTCTAATCGTGTACAAATACAACGAATTTACCGATGCACAAATAGCCGAAATGAAGGGCTATTTTAAACGAGCCGACTACGTTTATATTTACTTATCTTTATTCATAGCTCTATTTGGCTATCTATCTCGAGCCTATCGTTGGAAGTATCCACTGCAACACTTAGGATATAATCCCAGATTTTCCAACAAACTTTTTGCCGTATGCATTGCCTACATGGTAAACTTAAGCGTGCCTCGAAGCGGCGAAATTTCACGCGCAGTCATCTTAAAAAAATACGAAAACGTGCCTTTCGACAAGGGCTTTGGAACTATCGTTGCCGAGAGAATTGTGGATTTAGTGATTTTCTTGTGTTTCTTTTTAGCCGCATTGATTTTTCAAATTAATGTGGTAAAAGATTTCTTAACCTCTCACATTCCATTCGACAAATTAGTGTTATTAGCCGTTGTTGGAATTATTGCAACGGCAGCTTTCATGCTCGTTTGGATGTATTCTAAATTGAGTATCATTCTTGCTGCCAAAGAAAAATTAGCTGGCTTAATTTCTGGAATGAAAAGCATATATGCCATGCCAAATAAATGGGCGTTTTTAGCACACTCGTTATTTATTTGGTTTACTTATTTAGCCATGTTTTACATTACTGTTTTTGCGCTTCCTGAAACAGCAAATATCAGCTTCGGAGCTGTCGTAACCGCTTTTGTTGTAGGAAGTATTGCCATAGGATTTACAAATAGTGGATTTGGAGCGTATCCGATTTTGATTGCCGAACTGTTACTTCTTTACCAAGTTCCTGAAACTGCGGGTCTAGCGTTTGGCTGGATTGTATGGATTTCGCAAACTTTATTAATGATTGCTCTTGGCGGCCTTTCGTTTTTACTTTTACCTTTAATTAATCGACGTTAATTAACCATTCGTCCGAAAAGCACAATCGCTTTCGCATTATTTCTAAAAGAGATTTCTTTTTTATTATTTTAGTCGGATATTTCTGATATTCCAGAATATAGCGAACACATGAGGTCAATTTTATTTTTAATTGCGATTTTTAGCTGCTTTACCGCTTTAGGTCAGCGTCCGCGCGATACTATTTTTTCCCAAAAACTCAACGCCGACCGCACCTTTACCGTGTCGCTACCGCTCTCGTATGACAAAACCAAAGACAAAAAATATCCTTTACTTTTACTTCTGGACGGTGAATATCTGTTCGATGTTTTTAATGGAAATTTCGCCTTCGGAAATTATTGGGACGACCTTCCCGAAGTCATAATCGTTGGTCTGGATCAAAATCAAAACAACCAACGCGAAGCGGATTGTTTGATGAATCAAGAAGGTTTGCCAGACGAAACCGGTGCCGCATTCTTCGAATTTATTGGAGCTGAATTGGTTCCAGCGCTGGAAAAACAATTCCGTTTATCGCCATTCCGAATCATCGCAGGACATAATGTTACAGCTGGATTTATGAATCTTTTTCTCTATAAAGAAGATCCTATATTCAGTGGTTACATTTCAATGGGAGCCGAGTTTGGAGAACAAATGATGGAACGAATCCCAGTGATGCTAAAGACTGCAAAAAAGCCCATCTTTTATTATCACTCCGCTGCCGACGGAGATTTACAGCACAATTTGAAAGGAATTCAAACACTTGATACAAACATTAAGACCATTTTGCATTCCAATTTAAATTATCGTTACGACGAATTCAAGGGTGCATCTCACTACAGCTTAGTTGCATATTCTGTACCAAATGCGATTTATCACATCTTCTCCAGTTATCAACCCATCAGCAAAGCAGAGTTTGATGAAAAATTGGTTAAGTTAGAAAGTGGATACGTTGATTACCTGATTAAGAAATACGAGACCATTAATAAAGCGTACGGTGCAAAAATGGCTATTCGAATCACCGATTTTAAGGC
Source organism: Pseudanabaena sp. UWO311 (assembly GCA_943371725.1). GTDB lineage: Bacteria > Bacteroidota > Bacteroidia > Flavobacteriales > Flavobacteriaceae > Flavobacterium. Next base: position 10,318 of record CALRVY020000008.1, read on the forward strand.
AGTTGAAGCTGCCATTTTGAAGAATAAAGCCTATAAAGAATTCGAAATATTAGCTGGCTTGTCGCGAAAAGCCTATCCAAAATCGATGCTTAGCGCTTATCACATGGGTATGTTTTATGAGAAATCTGGTGATTACAAAAAAGCTATGAAATCCTATCAATCCGGATTTTTACTAGATCCTATCGGAGATCTAACTAAAGATTTAATGATTGAAAAAGTAGAGGACATGAAACAAGGTTCGAGTGCAAAAAAAGCCGAAGAAGCTGTGCCAGAACCACCAGCAACCGAAACCCAAGATCCGGTAAAGGAAGAGCAACCTGCAAGCGAAAAACCCTAATGGCAAAGACAAAAACTGCTTTTTTTTGTCAGAATTGTGGTGCACAGTACGTAAAATGGCAAGGCCAATGTACCTCGTGTAAATCCTGGAATACACTAGTTGAGGAACGAATAGCCGCCCCGGAGGCACCTGCTTGGAAACCTTCGTCCGACAAAAAAGTTACAGTTGACAAACCTGTTTTAGTTTCCGAAGTTGTTGCACAAGATGTGTACCGACTAAATACCGGCGACCAAGAGCTGAACCGTGTTTTGGGCGGCGGCATAGTTCCTGGTTCGTTAACGCTTTTAGGTGGCGAACCCGGTATTGGAAAAAGTACGCTGTTATTGCAAATTGCGTTACGACTTCCGTTCAAAACGCTTTATGTTTCGGGCGAAGAAAGCAAACAACAAATTAAAATGCGCGCCGAACGTATCGGAAGTAGCTTCCAAAATTGTTACTTGCTAACCCAAACGCAAACACAGGAAATATTTGAACAAATTAAGGTATTACAACCCGATATTGTGATTATTGATTCTATTCAAACGCTGCATACCGAAGTTTTAGATTCGGCTCCAGGAAGTGTCGGACAGATTCGAGAAACCACCGCCGAACTGATTCGATTTGCCAAAGAATCGAATACACCCGTACTTTTAATCGGACATATCACCAAAGATGGAACTATCGCCGGACCAAAAATTTTAGAGCACATGGTAGATACCGTTTTACAGTTTGAAGGCGATAGGCACCATATTTACCGTATTTTACGTGCGCTCAAAAACAGATTTGGCTCAACAGCCGAATTGGGGATTTACGAAATGATCGGAAGCGGCATGCGCGAAGTTACCAACCCCAGCGAACTCTTGCTATCGCATCGCGACGATGCCCTATCGGGAACAGCCGTTGCTTGCGCCTTAGAAGGCATGCGCCCAATAATGATTGAAGTACAAAGTTTAGTTAGTACCGCAGTTTACGGCACACCACAACGGAGCACTACCGGCTACAATGCAAAGCGCTTAAACATGATTCTTGCTGTATTGGAGAAACGTTCTGGATTTAAATTAGGAGCAAAAGACGTTTTTTTAAATATAACTGGCGGATTAACACTGGAAGATCCGGCTATTGATTTGGCTGTAGTAGCAGCTGTTTTGTCCTCCAACGACGATATTCCCTTGCCAAAAAATGTTTGTTTTGCAGGTGAAGTAGGTCTTTCAGGAGAAATCAGACCTGTGAGTCGACTCGAACAACGCGTTCAAGAAGCTTCTAAACTCGGATTTAATACAATATTTGTATCTTCACACAGCAAGATCAGCGCAGCAAACGCAGGAATAGAAATTATTCGCGTCGGAAAAATTGAAGATATGGCTACGGCGTTATTTGGCTGATTGCATTATTGTTATGAAAATCTCTAAGAAATTTATATACCGATCTTTATTGGTAATTCTGATTGTTTTCCTGATTGGGATTGCATGTATTTTTGCGTTTCGGCAGCAGATTCTCGACAAAGTAATTGCAAGAGCCAAGCAAAAGTGCCAAACTGAATTTAAAGCAGAACTGCATTTAAAATCGGCTACATTTACAGGTTTAACAACCGTTGAAGTATCCGAATTTTCTGTTGCGGCTGTTGGTAAAGACACCTTGATTTCGGTGGATCGCGTAGAAGCAAAAGCGGCGTTGTTGCCCTTATTTCTCGGAAACTTACAGTTGGATTTCCTACATTTAAAAAAGGGCAAATTGCAACTTATCACCACGCCAACAGGCAGTAATTTCGAAACTTTTTTAAGAAGTAAAAGTACTGAATCAACTGCCGAAACAAGTTCTGATACCGATGTGAATTATGCCAAAAAGCTCGATAGATTAAGCACTGTGTTTTTGAATTTGATTCCAACACAACTCAACTTATCAGCATTTCAAGTAATTGTAAACGACAACGGAAAGCAAGCTAACATCAGCGTTCGAAAACTCGCTATTGATGATGAAGAATTGCAATCTGAAATTGCCGTGAAAACAAATACATTCGAACAAGTATGGACCATTTCGGGAATCGCCGATCCGCGAGATCGAAAAGCGGATTTGACTTTTACTACTTCTGATCCTTCTGGTGTAAAATTACCTTATTTCGACGAACGTTTTCAATTACAATCATCGTTTCAAAGTGCGCGCGTTCAGATTGAAAACATTGATATAGAGGATGGTAACTTTTACATTCAAGGTTATTCAGAGCTCGTTGGTTTACAACTTAATCAACCGAAAATTGCAGTTGATACAGTTTACATTCCAAAACTAAATAGCAATTATAAGTTTGTAGTTGGTCCTAAGTTTGTAGCTATAGATAGCAGTACAACAGCAAAAATCAACAATATCAGCTTTAAACCATTTGTAAAGCTTGACTTTGAAACCGATACGATTTTCGACATGAAAGTATCGATTCCCAAAATGCAAGCACAGGCTTTTCTGAATTCGCTGCCAGTTGCCTTGTTTCCCAACACAGTTGGCATCAAAGCAGAAGGTAGTTTTGCTTACAAGTTGAATTTTCACTTCAATAAAAATAATTTAAAAGATGTTGTTTTCGAAAGTAATCTCGATCGGGAGAACTTGAAAATAATAAGTTACGGAAAAGCCGATATCCCAAAGATAAATGGCGTGTTTGCGTACAGTGCAATCGAAAACGGAAAACGTCAGCGCGAAATTATTGTTGGCCCAGAAAACCCAAATTTTACGCCACTTTCTGCTATTGCTCCAGAATTAAAAAATGCAGTCTTAACCTCTGAAGATCCTTCGTTTTTTTCCCATAAAGGATTTGTAACCGAGGCATTTAAGCAATCGATTGTGAAAAATTTCAAAACAAAGAAGTTTTCTCGAGGTGGCAGTACGATTAGCATGCAATTAGTAAAAAATGTTTTTCTGACGCGACAAAAAACGCTTGCGCGGAAGTTGGAAGAAATTCTATTGGTTTACATTCTTGAAAACAACCGAATTGTCTCGAAAAGCCGTATGTTGGAAGTGTATTTTAATATTATCGAATGGGGACCGAATGTTTATGGAATTGGCGAAGCGAGTCGGTTTTACTTTCAAAAATCGCCTGCTAACTTATCGATCGACGAATGTATTTTCTTGGCTGGGATTATTCCGAGTCCGAAGAAATTTAAGTGGCAGTTCAACAGTTCGGGGCAGTTGAAACCGTATGTGAGAAAGCAGCACGACTTTATAAAATCGTTGATGATTCGCCGCGGATTGTATCGCAGTACCGATAGCTTAGGTAGTTCTGGAGGTGTTTACATTAGTGGGCCGGCTTCGGGTTATATCAAGATTGCCAAAGAAGTGGATTCAACTGCGGTAGATAGTTTAGAAATAGAAGAATTTGAATTTTAGTAGCGATCCGTTTTGCACGATGCCGCGTTAGGTGGTGTAGCGAAAAGCCCGTAAAAAACCAAACCATAGCACATTTAAAAAGCCGAAGCGACCTGAGAAACCGAAGCTCGATAAAAAATTATCGTCAGATTGCTTAAAAATGATTTGATGTGTTTCAGCAAATAAAACGTAAACGGCACAGTCTTAGAAGCTACTCATTTTAAAATCGAGCTCCGGTTGAGAAGCTGCGGCTTTTTTTTAATGTGCTGGTTTTGGTTTTGCGGACTTGCAGCGGAACAACCGACCGCCGCTTATTTTGCTCGTTTTATGGTGAACGAAATGTGCGGCGGGAACGCCCAAAAAATCAAAAAACGATTAAAAATCGTTCAACGCTTTACTGATTTCGTCGAGTTTTGGCGTTAAAATGATTTCGATACGTCGGTTTTTCGACTTTCCTTCAGCGTTATCATTGCTGGCTACGGGCGCATATTCACCACGTCCTGCCGCGGTAAGATTCTGTTTGTTGATATTCTTGTTTTCGCCTAAAATATTAACAATTGCCGTAGCGCGTTTGGTTGACAAATCCCAGTTATTTTCGATTTGACCTACGGCGCCCGCAAACTTATCGGTATCGGTATGACCTTCAATCAGCACACTGATATCGGGATTTGCAGCGAGTACTTTTCCGAGTTCCACAACTGCTTTTTTACCCTCAGCATTAACGGTCCAACTTCCGGTTTGAAACAGCAATTTATTTTCCATAGAAACGTACACTTTCCCATCGCGTTGCTCTACGGTTAGGCCTTTTCCTTCAAATGCATTCAAAGCCTTAGAAAGTGATTCGCGCAAGCGCTTCATGTTATTTTCTTTAGCCGCTATGAGTTGCTCGAGTTCGGCTACTCGTGCTGAGCGCTCTTCGAAGTCGGCTTTTAACTTATTGATTCGATCTTGCTCGGCCGCTAGAGCCTTTTCCTTAGCTTCGAGTTTAGCTAGTAGCGCTCGGTTTTGCTCTAAATTCGACTTCAGCACTTCATCGCTATTTTTCTCGAGTGCAGCATACGAAGCTTGTAGATTTTTGAGATTTGAATTGGATGCTGATAAGTCGGCCGCCAACTTATCACGCTCCGCCTTTAGCTTTTCGAGTTCGGTTTTTCTGGCCGCTAATTCTTGATCGGTTTGATTTTTAGCTTCAGTTAATTTTTCGAGATCGTCTTGCGTTTTGCGTTGCTCTTTTTTGAGTTCTGCGTACTTATTTTCTAAATCGGTGTACACTTTTTTAGACACGCAACTGCTGCTAAGCGCTAAAATTAGGAGTCCGGTTAAAATGGGTCTTTTCATAAATGAATTATATAAATGGTCGTATTGCTATTGCGAAAGTTAACTTGAAATATTTAAATACACTGGGCAATGATCGCTATGCATGGCATCGGGATGAATTCCGGCATCGAGCAGTTTATTTTCTAGATTTTGTGAGGCTAGCAAATAATCGATTCGCCAACCTTTATTATTGTTACGAGCGTTTGCCCGATAGCTCCACCACGAATAATTGTGTGGTTCTTTAACGAAATGTCGAAACGTATCAATGAATCCGGTTTTAAGAAACCCATCGAGCCAGGCGCGTTCTTCGGGTAAGAATCCGGAAACGGTTGCATTCCGGATCGGATCGTGAATATCAATAGCTTGATGACAAATATTGTAATCGCCTCCAATAATTAGGTTTGGAATTTCAGTTCTTAGTTTGGAAATATAGTCTTGGAAAAGGCGCATATATTCGAATTTATGGTCGAGCCGATCGGTATTTGTTCCGGATGGCAAATACAAACTCATTACCGAGAATCCATCGAAATCAGCACGAATATTTCGTCCTTCGTCGTCCATGTGAGCTATGCCGGTTCCTTTGACTACATTTATTGGTTGGATTTTACTGATGATGCCAACGCCGCTATATCCTTTTTTTTGAGCGGGAAAAAAGTAGCAATACTTGTAGCCGATTGTGTGAAAAAGATCGGTTTGAATTTGATCTTCTGTAGCTTTTATTTCTTGGAAGCAAACGATATCGGCATTGGATTGTCCGAGCCAATCGATCAATCCTTTTGTGATTGCTGCTCGAATGCCGTTTACGTTATAGGAAACTAATTTCATGTTTGCGGGTTAACGTTTTCAAATGTATTAAATTCGGGCGAGTCGGCACAAAGTGGTTTGGTAAGTCGTTGTTAAACTTCTCCAAAAATAGATGTTGATAAAATGTGGTTTTCGTTAAGCGTTGACTAATTGTTACTTGCATGGTTTTAAATAGGTACTGCTTTATAAACGCAACAGCCTAATCATTATTTTCTATATTTGTTCGGAACAAATGAAACTACAATGGGGCTGGTTACTGCCAAAGAAGTTGCGAAGGCTATAAAGACGGATAAGTACGGGTTTTTGGGTACTTTTTCGGGATGGCTGCTTATGAAAGCGCTTCGAATCAGTCGTTTGAATGAAATTTACGATCGAAATAAGCATTTAAAAGACGTCGCTTTTTTGAATGCAATATTGGATCAGTTGGAAATCAAGTTTGATATACCGGAAGAAGATTTGAAGCGTATTCCGAAAGAAGGTGCTTATGTAACGATAAGCAATCATCCTTTGGGAGGCGTTGACGGGATTTTGTTGTTGAAATTGATGTTGGAGCGCGAGCCGAATTTCAAGATTATTGCTAATTTTTTATTGCATCGAATTGAGCCGCTGAAACCTTTTATCATGCCGGTTAATCCGTTTGAGAATCATAAAGATGCCAAATCAAGTGTGGTTGGATTAAAGGAAACGCTGCGTCATTTGAGTGATGGCAAACCTTTGGGTATGTTTCCTGCTGGAGAAGTTTCCACATATAAAGATGGGAAACTGATGGTTGATAAAGCTTGGGAAGAGGGAGCTATAAAAGTGATTCGTAAGGCGCAAGTTCCGGTTGTTCCGATTTATTTCCACGCGAAAAACAGTCGCTTATTTTACATGCTTTCCAAGTTAGGCGATACGTTGCGTACAGCGAAATTGCCTTCGGAATTGTTTTCGCAAAAAGATCGTGTAATTAAAGTACGTATTGGAAAGCCTATTTCGGTTGCGGAACAGAATGAATATAAATCCTTAGAAGATTATTCTGAGTTTTTGCGTAAGAAAACGTACATGTTGGCTAATCCGTTTGAAAAAGAGCATACCGGTATCGCTCCTGCTCAGCTAAAGATTCCGAATAAACCAAAAAAAATCACGAAAGCTGCTAGTACGGAAAAGCTTGCTGCAGAAGTGGCAATGCTTCGCGAAACAAATTGCAGGTATTTGCAAAGCAAGAATTATGAGGTTTTCTTTACGAAAGCTGATAAGATTCCGAATGTTTTGCACGAGATTGGTAGATTGCGAGAAATTACTTTTCGTGAAGTAGGTGAAGGAACGAATCAATCGACAGACTTAGACAAATACGACAAGTATTATTACCACATGTTTTTGTGGGATGCCGATACGATGCAGATTGCTGGAGCTTATCGAATGGGTTTAGGTTCGGAAATTTTTCCCAAATATGGATTTGAGGGCTTTTACCTTCACGAGCTTTTTCGCTTTGAGCCAGAGCTGAATGAAATGTTGGTAAAATCTATTGAAATGGGACGCGCTTTCATAGTGAAGGAGTATCAACAAAAGCCGATGCCCTTATTTTTATTGTGGAAGGGAATCATACATACTACTTTACATTATCCAGAGCACAATTACCTGATTGGTGGCGTGAGTATTAGCAATCAGTTTTCGAGTTTTTCAAAATCGTTAATGATTGAATTTATGAAGTCGAATTATTACGATCCGTATGTAGCGCAATATGTTCGAGCGAAGAAAGAATACAAGGTGAAGTTAAAGGATGCCGACAAGGATTTTATTTTTGATGAAGCGGAGTCGGATTTAAATAAATTTGATAAGATTATCGACGAATTAGAGCCTGGTAATTTACGTTTACCGGTTTTAATTAAGAAATACATCAAGCAAAATGCGAAAGTTGTAGCTTTTAATGTTGATCCACAATTTAACAATGCTATAGACGGCTTAATGTATATTCGTATTGCTGATATTCCAGAGAGCACCATGCGGCCTGTAATCGAGGAATTTCAAGCAGAATTAGAGCGAAAACTTCACGAAAAAGGGAATTACTAAATTCTAAAAATCGCTTATTTCTAAAAAAAAGATTAAAATTTAGGAGCAAATTTGTAATTAGCTGTTAATTAGCTACTCGTATTTTGGGCTGCGAATTACGATTTTTATAAAGAAATACCTGCGTTTTCTGCCAAACCATTAATTTTCTGTTAATTTTCTGAATTTACCTTTGTTAAAATGAAGTTGCTGAGTTAATTAGTTGCAGAAAATAAATTTTCAAGTGAATTTATTTATCGTATGTTTGTACAGAAATTTAAAACTTAAACTTTTTATGAAAAGAAATCTACTAACCATAGCACTTATTGCTGCAATATCTTCAGGATTTGCGCAAGAAGGTAAGGAAGATAAAGCTGAGGGGAGCAGTTTTAATCGTTGGTCTCTCGAATTCGCAGGAGGGGTTAACAAACCATCAAACCCATTTACTCCTGGGTCTTTTGCTGCAACACCAAGCCCATGGAATGCCGATTTAGGTGTTCGTTACATGTTAACCAATAATTTCGGTTTAAAATGGGATATCGGATACTACACCTTTACAAATGGAGACAATAGTCAAATCGAATTTGATACTCATTACTACAGAACTTCATTACAAGGTGTTGTAAATTTTGGGAACATTTTGAACTTTCCAGAGTGGAGTAAGAGAATCGGTCTTTTGATGCACGTTGGTGGTGGTTATTCTCAAATGAAAACTGACAATCAAAGGTATACAGACCGTATGGGTCACTTTATCACCGGCCTAACTGCACAATATAAAATTTCCAATAGAGTTGCTCTTACAGGAGACTTTACAAGCCTTACAGGTGTTGGTCAAAACAGAACTTTCGATGGCGGAAGCGATGCTGCAGCTTTAGACAATAAATTCCGTGGTTTTGGTGGTGGAATCTTTTCAGGAACCATCGGTCTTACTTTCTACCTAGGAAGTAACGATACACACGCTGACTGGTACTACGAAGGTGACAAGACAAAAGACGAGGTTGCTGCTCTACAAAAAAGAATTGGCGATTTAGAAACAATGCTTAGCGATGCTGACAAAGACGGTGTTGCTGATTATTTAGATGCTGAACCAAACTCAACCACAGGTGTAGCAGTTGATTCCAAAGGTCGCGCTATCGATAAAAATGGTAACGGTGTTCCAGATGAGTTAGAAAGTTACATGTCGAAAACTTACGGTGAAAACGTGAAAAGCAGTGCTATTGCAAGCAACAGTATGACTAACAACGAGATGATTCGTTCGTTAATTAACGGTGGCTACATGTGTGCTTACTTTGCTTTCAATAAGTCGGTTCCAACTAATGAATCTACTGAAGGAATTGATTTCGTTTTAACTTACTTAAGAAATAATCCAACAGCTCAAATTGAAATTACAGGCCATGCTGATGAAGTTGGAAACACAGAATACAACAATAAATTATCCGCAGCTCGTGCAAATGCAGTTAAAGATATTTTAGTGAAAGCTAAAATTGATCCAGCTCGTTTGACTATCGTTCCTGCTGGAGAAGACAAATCAGTAGATAAAAACTCTGAAGGTGCTCGTAAACTTGTTAGAAGAGTTACTTTCCGCGTGAAATAATTCTCAATAACCTACAAAAAAGCCGGATTGTTTTTACAGTCCGGCTTTTTTTATAGTAAAAACTACATAACAACAGCTATTGCCTTATTTTTGCAATCCAATTTTAGTTTCATGCAAAATCCAAACAGATATACCATTACCGCCGCACTTCCATACACCAACGGACCTATTCACATCGGGCACCTAGCAGGCGTTTACGTTCCAGCTGATATTTATGCGCGTTTCCTTCGATTGCAAAACAAAGACGTAATTTACATCTGCGGAAGCGACGAACACGGCGTGGCAATTTCCATGAAAGCACGTAAAGAAGGTATCACACCGCAACAAGTAATCGATAAATACCACCAAATAATAAAGAAATCTTTTGAAGACTTCGGAATTTCATTCGATCACTATTCGAGAACTTCCGCCGATATACATCATCAAACTGCATCTGAATTCTTTAAAAAACTTTACGAAGATGGTAAATTTATTGAAGAAACAACAGAACAACTTTTCGATCCAGAAGCCAAACAATTTCTTGCCGATAGATTTGTTATTGGAACTTGTCCAAAGTGTGGACACGAAGAAGCGTATGGCGACCAATGCGAAAAGTGTGGATCTACGCTAAGCCCAACCGATTTGATTAACCCAAAATCAACTATCAGTGGCGCAACTCCTATTCTAAAGCAAACCAAACACTGGTTCCTACCGCTAAACGATTATAGCGATTTCTTAAGAGACTGGATTCTTAAAGGACATGCGAAAGACTGGAAAACAAATGTATTAGGTCAAGTAAAATCGTGGATCGACGATGGTTTGAAGCCTAGAGCCGTAACCCGCGATCTCGATTGGGGAATAGATGTTCCTGTTGAAGGCGCCGAAGGTAAAAAACTGTACGTTTGGTTTGACGCACCGATTGGTTACATTTCAGCAACAAAAGAGTGGGCGCAGCAAAACGGCAAAGATTGGGAACCGTACTGGAAAGACGACCAAACTAAACTAGTTCACTTCATCGGAAAAGATAACATTGTTTTTCACTGTGTTATTTTTCCAGCTATGCTCAAGGCAGAAGGAAGCTATATCCTTCCTGATAATGTGCCGGCCAATGAATTCCTAAACTTAGAAGGGCAAAAATTATCAACTTCAAAAAATTGGGCCGTTTGGCTACACGAATACCTAGAAGATTTTCCCGGCAAGCAAGATTCGCTTCGTTACGCACTAACAGCAGCTGCTCCAGAAACCAAAGACAACGATTTTACTTGGAAGGATTTTCAAGCGCGCAACAACAACGAACTTGCCGCAATTTTTGGAAACTTTATCAACAGAGTTGTCGTATTAACACAGAAATACTACAACGGATTTGTTCCTGCTCCGAACGAGTTTACTACAGAAGATCAAGCCGTTTTAGCTGAATTGAAAGCCTATCCCGACGTTATTGCAAGTAATATTGAACGCTATCGTTTCCGAGAGGCATCGCAAGAAATGATGAATGTAGCCCGGTTAGGAAATAAGTATTTAGCCGACCAAGAACCATGGAAAGCGGTAAAAACGAATCCGGAGCGCGTACAAACGCAAATGTTTATTGCTTTGCAAATTGCTAGCGCTTTAAGCGTGGTAGCGGAACCCTTTTTGCCTCACACTGCTCAAAAACTTTGTGCAATGTTACGTATTGAACAACAAAATTGGGAGTTCTTGAAAAAAGATGTTCTCCTGGAAGCAGGACACGAAATTAGTGCTGCAACCATTCTTTTTGAGCAAATCGACGATGCGCAAATCGAAAAACAAATGGAAAAACTGGCTGCTAGCAAACAAGCTGAACTCGTGCACGACGTTTCACCAGTAAAAACCGAAACGTCTTTCGAACAATTTTCAGACATGGATTTACGCGTCGGAACTATTACAGCTGCCGAAAAAATGCCGAAAGCAAAGAAGCTTTTGGTCTTGCAAGTCGACACTGGATTAGACGTTCGAACAATTGTCTCAGGAATTGCGGAACACTTCGAACCTGAATCGCTCATTGGAAAACAAGTAATGGTTTTGGCTAATTTGGCGCCACGAGCCATACGTGGCGTTGAAAGTCAAGGAATGCTTTTGCTTACCTCCGACGCCACTGGAAAACTACACTTTATGGTACCTGAAAACGCTGTTCCGAATGGCAGCACAATTTCTTAATTATGAGAATTCCGAGCAACATTAAGGTTATTGCTTTCGATGCCGACGATACACTATGGGTTAACGAACCGTACTTTCAGGAAGTTGAAACCCACTTTTGCGAACTGATGGCGCCTTATTTATCGCGTCATCAATTATCTGCCGAGCTTTTCAAAACAGAAATCGATAATTTGAAATATTACGGCTACGGAATAAAAGGTTACATATTGTCGATGATTGAAGCGGCATTACTCATTTCGAACAACACGATAAGCAATGAAGTAACAGCCCGAATTCTCGCACTTGGAAAAGAACTCATCGAAAAACCAATTGAAATACTCGACGGCGTTCCAGATGTTTTAAAAGCCTTTGCAGGAAATTACAAACTAGTAGTTGCTACAAAAGGCGATTTACTAGACCAACACCGGAAATTACATAAAAGCGGTTTAGGACATTATTTTCACCACATTGAAGTGATGTCAGACAAACAAGCGGTTGATTACCGAAAGCTATTAAACCGACTTGAAATTAACGCAGACGACTTTTTGATGATCGGAAATTCGCTAAAATCAGACGTACTGCCCGTGCTAGAAATTGGCGGCTACGCAGTGCACATTCCGTTTCACACCACTTGGGCACATGAAAAAATCGACCATCAAGTAGTTCACGAACGCTTTACAACCTGCGAAAACATCAACGAAGTATCAGCTCTATTTGGCGATGAAACAACCAATTGATCTCGAAAACTGGAATCGAAAAGAACACTTTCATTTCTTTAAAACTTTTGAAGAACCGTTTTTTGGAGTAACAGCAAACGTTGATATTCAAAACGCACTTCGGTTTTCGAAGGAAAACAACCACAGTTTGTTTCTCGTTTATCTGCATTGTAGCTTAAAAGCAGCATCCCAAATACCCGCTTTTACATTTCGTATTGAAAACGAGAGCGTATATCAATATTCAGAATGTCATGCTTCGGCAACTATTGCACGAGCCGACGGGACTTTTGGATTCAGCTTTATACCGTATTACAGCGATTTTTTAACATTTGAAAGTCATGCAAAACAAGAAATAGCGCGCGTTAAAAAAACATCCGGATTGTTTACTCGCACGTTTGACAAAGCAAATCTCATTCATGTGTCAACGTTCCCAAACTTGCAGTTTACTTCGCTGTCTCACGCTCGAAAATTTAGCATTTCAGACAGCTGTCCGAAGATAACGTTTGGTAAATTTGATAACCGCGGCGATACGGCTTTTATGCCTGTTGCAATGCATCTGCATCACGCTCTTGCTGATGGTCGCGATGTTGAACAATTTTTCACCGACTTCCAGAATAATCTTAATAACCTATGAATTTTTTTCTGAGATTTCTATTAATTGCTACTTTGTTTTCTGCGCAAGCACAACAAATTGATGCACTCAAACTAAATTGGAAAAAGCGAATAGAAAATGCTAAAATTTCAATGTTTGCCGACGGTGAACAACGAAATTTGTACATACTTGCTTATAAACCAGGTAGTTTAAAAATATTACGATATAATGCCGCACTGTTTTTAAGAGATTCAATAAGCTATAACGTTAATGAAAATCTGCAGAAAGACGTCCGCATGTCGTTTGTAAACGATAGTGTTTTTATTCATTTCATCGACGAAACGGAAAAGCGAATTACAACACTCTCAACGACAACTTCTTTTGAAAAATACAGCTTAGATTCCAAGAAACTTTTTGAAGACGACGAAATTGCCACCGCGCGATTTCAAAACCGGAATCGTATTAACTTTCTCGTTGTAAATAAAAAATCAAAAGAATGCCTTACCTACACCTTACAAGGCAAAATGCTTAGCAAAAAAGTACTGAACACCAGTCAATTTGACACATACGACAGCGAAACCACCTTTACTGAATTCCTGCGAAAACAAGAATTCACTGAAATTAACGAACAATTTATACCTGTGGTAGAAACATTTACCAATGCAAAATGTTACTACTCGCCTGGGAAAATGACTTTCCTTAGAACACGAAAAGGAATAGCAACGCTTCAAGAAATCGACTTTGATACTTTTAAAACCAGAGTAGACTCGTTCGATTCTAAAATGCATCAACCTCAGAATTATGCTGCTTATTTAACAAAAAAAGAGTTGTTTGAAATCGCTACAAATAAAGATAGTTTAGTGCTAATAGCCACCGATTTAAAAACCAAAAAGCAGCTAAACCGTTGGACAGTTACCAGCAATACAAAAGCTAAAGAAACAGCTTTCAACTTTTTTGAACAACGAAACGGCGGTATTTCACGGCAAGAAACAGAAATAAAACGATTTTTAAAACGCTTCGCTCGACCGCGTATCGGACTTAGTATTTACGAATCTGAGAATGGAAAACTAATTACCATGGGTGCACTAGATTCGGGTATCTCTCCCGGTGGCATTTTACTCTTCGCCGCCACTGCCATTGTTGATTACGAGCCAGACGACGATTTGTATGAAAACAGCATCCTCTTTTATAGCGAACTTGCAACCGATGCCTATTTACAACCTAAAAAATACCGAAAGTGCGTGCCGGCTATAGATGAAATTATTCAATACAACAGCGATAATAAAATTGATATAAGCGCTGTAACAAAATTTCAAGGTGCCTACATCCAAGCGGCATTCGTACCGGAAGACCAAACGTTGAATGTGTCTAAATTTCAGGATCGCGATTAACCAAAAGCCGATTATCCCTAACTTTACAAAAAAATTATACCATGTTATCAAAATCTGTTGAACAGGCTTTAAACAACCAAATCCGCATCGAAGCTGAAAGCTCACAAATTTACTTGTCGATGGCGTGTTGGGCAGAAATTCAGGGTTTGGAAGGAGTTGCACGATTCATGTACGCACAATCCGATGAAGAACGTGTACACATGCTAAAGTTGATTAAATTCGTGAACGAAAGAGGTGGTCATGCACAAATCACCGAACTCAATGCGCCAAAAACTACTTTTAATACGTTTCAACTGCTCTTTAGCGAACTTTACAAACACGAACTATTTGTTTCACAGTCAATTAACGAATTGGTTCACATCACACTTACCGAAAAAGATTACGCAACCCATAATTTCTTACAGTGGTATGTAGCCGAGCAAATTGAAGAAGAAGCCCAAGCCAAAACAATACTCGATAAAATTAATTTGATTGGCGATGATAAAGGTGGTTTGTACTTGTTTGATCGCGACATCCAGCAAATTACAGTTACCAGCCAAATCTTACCAGCAGGAAATTAAAATTTACTGTTAATTTTATTTAGAATGTATTAAAATAAGCTTTATTTTTGCCCAAATGTTTGCAGATGAGCAAGAAGGAAGCGGAAAAAAAGACCGACAAGAAAAAGAAGCAAAAAGAGCTTGTTAAAAAGTTAAAAATTGCTTCGAATTGCAAAGCATCTTGTTGCGAAAAATACAAAAAGGGTAAAGATAGGCGCTGCAAACGCTGCCCTATGTTTGATTTAATCAAGAAAATTGCATAAGATCTGCCTCTCGGGGCAGATTTTTTTTTGGGCGTTCCGGCGGCTAAATTCGTAACGCTTCGCAAACGTAAAATCCGTACAGCCGCCGTCAGGCTGTTCACTACAATCTGTTTTGCGCCGTAAGCGGCAGCGCAAAACAGGATTTTCGTTGCCATCCTTAACGCGGAAAATCGTTACCGGCGTAAGTGCACGAAAAGTCGTGTAGTTTTAAAAATCGAATACTTCAAAACAAAAAACCCCAACAATCTTCTTCAGATTATTGGGGCTTCAACTAATCTTAGCGAATTAACAAAACTGCGAATACGCGTCTTGCAAATTCTCAGCAATCATTTCAGCTGGTCTGCCTTCAATATGATGACGTTCCAACATATGTACTAATTCACCATCCTTAAACAACGCAATACTCGGCGACGATGGTGGAAATGGAAACATATGCTGGCGCGCAGCATCTACAGCATCTCGATCAACACCAGCAAAAACAGTTACCAATTGATCCGGCTTTTTTGCTCCATCTAGGCTGTGTTTCGCACCCGGACGAGCATTTCGTGCCGCGCAGCCACAAACCGAATTAACAACTACCAAAGTAGTTCCCGGTGCAGCAAGGGCGTTATTTACTTCATCTGCGCTATATAATTCGCGAAAACCAGCATCAGCCAATTCTTTTCGCATGGGTAAAACCATTTCTTCAGGATACATAATACTTGTTTTTAGACTGCAAATTTACCGTTAAACCTGTGGATTAAAAACGCAACAATCATAAACTTTTCTTATCGTTGATGTAGCTTTGGCGATAATCCGAACATACGCCGAAATAAAGCCGAAATAAAGGGCAGCTTCGGACACGACCAAAATACGCGTAACTCTTCCGTAAAACGAGTTTCCTCATCCAAAAACTTCAAAATCAAAGCAGCAGGTAAGCGTTTAAAAAGCGATGCAAAAACAGCACTACCTATTTCGTTACGACGGTATAGAACATCTACGAATAGCAAATCATAAAACCAAAAGCGGTTGAAATAGCGAATCTTCCGCAAGTCAAAATCAACCGTTAAATGCCATGCAAGTGCTTTAGCTTTCTTACGAGAGGAGCTAAAAGTAAAACCAGTACTGGCTTTAGTCCAGCCGCCAGCCGAACCAATAAATGCCACGTGTTTTGAGTTCTTATTCCAAAACGGATAGCAGCTCATCGGTATAGCGCCTTTTTCGGTGTCGTAAATTTCAAAATCAAAAATCCGACGCTGGGCTAAATACGATTTAATAGCATCGGTGTACACTTCGTCGGCTACTAGTTCGGGCGAGAAATACGTAAATTCTACAAGAGCTTCGGTATTGGAAAACGGCAAAACGTACATAAAGCGCGTATTTCCGTTCTGCGGCCAGTCAAAATCCATGAATGTTAGGGCATTCGGATCAAAAGCAGGTTGTGCTGTTCGAATTTTCCACCCAATAAAATGCTGCCAAAGCATCGGATATTTAGTCTGCTGATTGGTTTCGTTGCGATTCAAAATCGAAATAAACAACTTCTTACAATTGTAAACGGCTCGATCTGTTTTAACCACTACCCCACTTTCCGATTCGTTGTGATTTTCGTAACGTTCCATTTTGTAAGTCACCAAGCCCGATTTTTCAAACTTTTCGTAAAGCGAATCGTAAAATGCCGCCGACTCGATAGTCTTATACGTATATGGATTTAATGACACTATGCTCTTAAAACCAGCAGATGCAAAAATGGCGTGATCCCAGTACTGTGCAGCAATTTTATCATACTTGCCTTTACCCTTTTCCCAAAAACTCCAAGTACGATCATTGGTGTTTTTGGCAACAGCTTCAAGAATAAGAATTTTCTGATTCTTAAAACGATTGGTTTTAAGCATTTCATCAACCGTGAGTAAGGTCGACAAACCGCCTCCAACAAAGATAAAGTCGAAATAACTAACTGTTTCCATCAATCTAATAGGTATCGCAGGCCAGCAAAAAAGCGTCGCCCTTGATTTTGAGCATAAATGTATGAAGGATCGAACGAAAGTGCGTACGGATTATCCGGTGTAGGTAAAATATTTCCTTGTGGGTCTGTTTGCACATTTGCATCAAACGGATCGTTGGCGCGCGCAATTAAAAAAGGAGTATGCTTATCAGGCCTGAAATCAAAGATGTTTTTCACACCACCAATAATAGTAAAATGCTTCGCGAAAGTGTACGCAAACTGAATGTTTTGCAAAGAAAATACAGGTGAATACTCAGGACGTGGATCCAATGGCCCAAGTAGTGGTAAACGCATCGGTCCGGTAACTGTGGCAGTGTAATCTATGGTGAGCTTTTCAGTAGCAGGAATACTAATCGTTGCTACGCCCGACCACGATTCAGTGAGCACAGGTGTGCGTGTAATGCCGTCTTGTCGGTTTTTAACATCCATAAATGTGGCACCTAAATTTATGCGAGTTCTGTTTGGAAAAACAGCATCGAAAGTCAGATTCAAACCTGTCGTTCTCGAAAAACCATTCAAATTTTTATAGATAACTTGATTTGGATTCGTGTCGTAATCTGCGATAATTGCATTTGTAAAGTAAGTATACCAAGTATTTGCTTCCGCAGAAAGCATGTGACCCGATGATAAATAAAACTTCTTGCTGTAGTTTAACGTGGCATTCCACGACGATTCCGGTTTCAAATCTTCCAAAATAACAACTTCGCGCGCACCCGTTAGCGCAGCGTGATCTTCTGAGAATAGATTCACCACGCGAAATCCTTTTCCAGCATTAAAACGCACTACCTGACTTGCCGGCAATTCAAACTTATATGCTACTCGTGGTGTAAATATAAAACCGTGTTCGCTATTGTAATCGGCACGAGCGCCTAGTAGTAGCGAATTCTTGTCGTTAAACTGAATTAAATCTTGAACAAAAAGAGCGGGAATGTGCATAATATCGGCAGTAGGTGTAACCGTAGTATTGTCGTTATAACGCTGGTAACGGTAAGCAGCACCAAACAGAAATTTGTGTTTTTTATGCACCACTTCTTTAGTAAGCTGCGAAAATCCAATTTGTTGATCTGCCAAATAAAACATTTGGCCATAAACCGAATTTTGGTGATGGGACGTGTAGGAAAATCGCAAATCGCTTCCGTTTAAAAAGTTCGATTTATAACCCCCAAAAAGCTCTAGTCGGGAAGTATAGATGGATTCGCCGTAAATCACATCGCCGCCTCGGAAACTATCGTTCCAACGTAAATCGCCTCCCCAACGATCTTCATATAAGTATCTTCCCGCAAGTTCCAGCTTGCTATTATCTGCAAAATCAAATTGTGCCTTAGAAAACAAACTAATGCGCTGTTGCAAACTAATATCCGTAAAATTATCATTGTTTTTATCTGCTGGTTCATTGTAGTAGAAGGCATTAGCGCCAAAAAGAACCGAACCGCGTTTTCCAGCTTTAATTCGATAGCCTAAATCTAAATTGTGCTCTCCGTAAGTAGTTGAAAAGTTCTCGAAGCTAAATCGCGGCGAATTTCCCGGCTCTTTTGTAATCACATTTATCAAACCTCCCATCGATTCGCTGCCGTACAAAGCTGCCGCCGGACCCCGAACCACCTCGATTCTGTCGATCATTGCTGCTGGAATACCCATTAAACCGTAAACCGTTCCGAGCGCACTTACAATGGGCATACCATCAATAAGAATTTGCGTGTACGGCCCCGGCAATCCGTTAATACGAATGTCGCCAGTGTTACAAACAGCACAGTTTATTTGAGGTCTAATTCCGTTGATCTGTTGCAAACCTTCAAATAAGTTCGCGTTTGGAGTTTGTCTTAAAAAAGCTGCGCGGTAAACCTCAACCGGAACCGGACTTTTCATACGACTTACAGGCG
Organism: Pseudanabaena sp. UWO311; assembly: GCA_943371725.1. Classification (GTDB taxonomy): domain Bacteria; phylum Bacteroidota; class Bacteroidia; order Flavobacteriales; family Flavobacteriaceae; genus Flavobacterium. The sequence goes on from CALRVY020000008.1 coordinate 29,217, forward strand.
ACATCGTTCCCGTTACCACAACCTCGTCTAATTTCTGCTCTGCTGTTGTACTCAAACGGATTTCCTGCAACACGCCTGCTTGTAAATCGTGTGTTTCAAAAAGCGTATCGAATTTAAAAACAAACTGCGAAATAGGTGAAGCAAACTCAAACACACCCTTTTCGTTGGTGGTTGAAACCAATAATGAATCCGAATAAATTTCAACACCAGCTTGAGGTTTATCGTTAACAAATACAACGCCCCGATACTGCTGACCATAGCTTGCAAGTGATAGTAAAAACAAAAGTTTTGTAATTATTCCTTTCATTACTTAATTTTTAGACAAAACTAAAAATAGATTTTTGCTTGTCAAATAATTTATATATTTGTTTAGAATTCCGAGCATTATGTCTAAATCGTTAGAAGAAGTTCACGAATCGGTTCAAACCCGAACCACCGGCAGTTTTTATCGCCGCATTTTAGCTTTTTTCGGCCCTGCATATTTAATCAGCGTAGGTTATATGGATCCCGGCAATTGGGCAACCGATATCGCTGGTGGGAGTCAGTTTGGCTATTCATTATTGTGGGTTTTACTTATGAGTAACATTATGGCGCTTTTGTTACAAAGTTTAAGTGCCCGATTAGGAATTGTTACTCGCCGCGATTTAGCTCAGGCTTCGCGGGAAACCTATTCCAAACCCGTCAATTATATATTGTATGTTCTAGCGGAAGTAGCTATTGCCGCGTGCGATCTTGCCGAAGTACTCGGTATGGCAATCGGATTAAACTTGCTTTTTGGTATTCCTTTATTTGAAGGTGTTGTTATTACCGTTCTTGACACATTCCTATTGCTTTTCCTCATTCACAAAGGCATTCGAAAAATGGAAGCCTTCATTATTGCTCTAGTCGGAATTATTGGTTTGTCGTTTTTGTTTGAGATGATTTTCGCCGCACCCGACGTCAGTCAAATAGTTCGCGGATTGATTCCGGGAATTCCGAACGAAACAGCTTTGTATATTGCAATCGGAATTATCGGCGCAACTGTGATGCCTCACAATTTATACCTGCATTCGTCTTTGGTGCAAACCCGAAAATTCGACCGAAGCTCGGAAGGCATCAAGCGTGCGCTCAAGTACAATTTCATTGATTCGGCTATCGCATTAAATCTTGCATTCTTTGTAAACGCAGCTATTCTTATTTTGGCAGCATCTACTTTTTACAAAAACGGATACTTTGAAGTGGCCGAAATTCAAGATGCGCATCGTTTCCTAGAACCTTTGTTGGGAACCGAATGGGCGCCTATTTTATTTGCCGTTGCTTTAATTGCAGCCGGCCAAAGCTCAACGATTACCGGAACGCTCGCGGGTCAAATCATTATGGAAGGCTATCTCAATTTACGCATCCAACCGTGGGTACGCCGAATCATCACACGACTCATAGCAATCGTTCCCGCATTAATTGTAATCAGCGTTTTTGGAGAGGAAGTAACCGGAAAAATGCTCATTTTCAGTCAAGTAGTTTTAAGTTTGCAACTCGGTTTTGCCATTATTCCGTTGATTCATTTTGTGAGCGATCGCACTAAAATGCAAGAGTTTGTCATCTCAAAACCAACCCGCATCGCTGCTTGGATCATTGCTATCATTATCGTTTCGCTAAACGTAAAACTCGTTTTCGAAGAAATCTCAATGTGGATAAAAGGCGCCGAAGATCCAACATGGTTGTACCTAACCGTGGTTCCTATCGCATGTGGGTTTCTATTGCTTCTACTTTATATTGCTATTCGTCCGCTCGTTTACAAGAGTCCGCGTACCACAAACAAACACTTACCGCATTTACAAGATTTAACTTTTGAATCGGCTGCCATCGCTTCCCGAAACAAAGTGGCTATTGCAGTCGATTTCAGTAAATCCGATGAAGCTGCAATCAATCATGCCTTGAAAATCGCAGGAAACAACGCACATTTCACTTTAATTCACGTGGTGGAAACGGTAGGAGCTTTAATGTATGGAGCGGAAACGGCCGATCACGAATCGGCTGCCGATAAAAAACTACTCGACGATTACAAAAAATTATTGGCACAAAAAGACATTACCGTCGACGTTCTTCTCGGTTACGGAAAACCGCATGTAGCGCTTTCTGAACTTGTTGCCAAACACGAATTCGACTTGCTGGTTATGGGAACACACGGACATGCCGGAATTAAAGATTTACTTTTCGGAACTACTATAGACAAGCTCCGGCACCGTTTAAAAATCCCACTCTTTATTGTTAACGCCTAACGTATGACGCTCTCCGAAGAAAACTATCTCAAAGTAATTTATCACCTCAGCGCCGATTTGCAGGTGATAGCCACCAATGCCATTGCAGATAAAATGCAAACCAAAGCGTCGTCGGTTACCGATATGATTAAGAAGTTATCCGAGAAAGGTCTCGTAGAATACAAAAAATATCAAGGCGTTACTTTAAGCGAATCGGGCGTACATGCCGCACGAATGATTGTCAGAAAACACCGCCTTTGGGAAGTCTTCTTAGTCGATAAATTGGCTTTCGCTTGGGACGAAGTACACGAAATCGCCGAACAACTCGAACACATTCAATCCGAAGAACTCATTAACAAACTCGATGATTTTCTCGGAAATCCACTCGTCGACCCACACGGCGATGCCATTCCCGATCGAACTGGAAAAATGACGATCATAAAACAACGTGTCTTAGCAGATCTCTCCGAAGGCGCTAGCGGACATCTTGTTGGCGTAAAAGACTCATCAGCAGCCTTCTTGCAATACCTCGACAAACAACAACTTACGCTCGGCAGTCGTATCCTGATTTTAGAAAAAGAAGCCTTCGACGAATCGATGCTACTCGATGTTAATGGAATTCGCAAATCAGTTTCTCAAAAAATTGCCCGTCAGTTACTACTCGATTAAACTCAAAAATTAAAGATCCCCCAAATCTTAAAATTCCATCAAACTTTCTGATTTTGAGGCAATCGATTGTATCTTTACTACCTCAAAAGACCATTCTATGCGAAAAATTTACTTCTTCCTTCTCGTATTTGTAACCACCATTCATGCGCAAACCGTGAGTGTACAGCAATTCGCTACCGGTTTAAACTCCATTGTTGATATTGCAAATTGCGGCGACGACCGTATGTTCGTTGTGCAACAAAACGGAATTATCCGTGTTCTTAACAGCAACGGAACAGCTATTGCCGGTAACTTTCTAAATATAGCTTCTCTGATTTCAACAGGCGGCGAACGCGGACTACTCGGAATCGCTTTCCATCCAAACTACGCTACAAACGGTTTTTTCTTCTTGAATTATACCAACACGGCCGGTGATACTGTAATTGCGCGATACAGCGTTAATCCTAATAATGCAAACCAAGCACTATCCAATTCGGCAGTGATTGTCATGACGATCGATCAACCGTTCAGCAACCACAACGGCGGAACCATAAAATTCGGACCCGACGGCATGCTATACATCGGTATGGGAGACGGCGGCAGCGGTGGAGATCCGCAAAATTATGCCCAAAACATGAATTCGTTACTCGGAAAAATGCTGCGCGTAAATGTCGACACACTTCCCTACACGATCCCTGCTGATAACCCTTTCGTAGGTATTGCCGGCAGTGACGAAATTTACGCAAGCGGACTTCGCAACCCTTGGAAATTTTGCTTTGACTATGAAACAGGCGATTTATGGATTGCCGATGTTGGCCAACAAAATATCGAAGAAATCAATAAAGAATTGTATTCTGTTGGCGGACTCAACTACGGCTGGCGATGCTACGAAGGAAATAGCGCTTACAATACTGCTGGCTGCGTAGCACAAAGCGAACTCACTTTTCCCGAAGCTGTTTATCCGTCCACAAACAACACCAATGAATGCTCAATTACAGGCGGTTACGTATATCGCGGCACACAATACCCAAGTATGGTAGGTTTATACTTTTTTACCGATTACTGTTCTGGTCGTATCGGAACGGTCAATCAAAGCGGCACTTTAACATGGCGCACAACCGGCAACGACAATTTGTATACCACTTTCGGAGAAGACATCAATAAAAACCTCTATGTAGCGGGCGGCGGAACGATTTTTAGAGTAATCGATAGCGCTTTGAGCATCGAAGAAAATAAAACAATCGATTTAAAAGTAGTACCAAACCCAACCTCCGATTTTCTAAGAATTGATGCCAACGACCAAGCATTTCCCGCGCAATTAAAGGTATTCGACCTAAACGGAAAACTGTTATTCGACGCGCAGTACGAAAAAAATCAAGCCATTTCTGTTTCCGATTGGGCAACCGGATTTTACGTAGCACAGCTCACATTAGCTAACGGTCAACAATCAACGCTGAAGTTTAGCAAGAAATAAATAAATCACAGCTTTTATTAGGGCGCGCCGGCGAAACCAATCGTCGCTGCGCCCTATCTCGTTACTGCCGTCACGTGTTCCGCTATATCTTTTGGGCAAACGTTCGGTGGAAGTACGAATCGCCCAAAAGGATGCCGCTGCACCCGTTCGCGCGGAAAAGGTGCACAAGGGAAAAATAGAAAAAAACCGCTTTGCGAACTTTGCGAAAATCTTCGCGTTCTTTGCGGTTAAGCATTCAACAAGCTTTGGAGCCGATGGAGCACAATGTTTCTCAAAGTTTTTCACAATGTCCACAACGCCGCCTTCGACCCGATCACGTACTAGCTTTTTAAGCGCACAGAAAACACTGAACCTCACAGAATTTTGCGCAATATGGTACCGTTGAGGAAAACACAGAACGTATCAAACCGCCTGAAAAATTGTACCGGCCTTATCAAGCGCAGGCTTCAACGATACGCGGGTTTGGGAGGTAAAACGATACGTCAAGTGGTGAATTTATCGATTCCGATAGCTAGCGGGACTAACTTCCCCAAAAACGATACGTAAAATGGTGAATTCATCAAAGTCTTAATACTCAATACTCCAATCTTAGTACTCTAAAAATCCCGCTTTGCGAACTTTGCGTAAATCTTCGCGTTCTTTGCGGTTAAGCATTCAACAAGCTTTGGAGCCGATGGAGCACAATGTTTCTCAAAGTTTTTCACAATGTCCACAACGCCGCCTTCGACCCGATCACGTACTAGCTTTTTAAGCGCACAAAAAACACTGAACCTCACAGAATTTTGCGCAATATGGTACCGTTGAGGAAAACACAGAACGTATCAAACCGCCTGAAAAATTGTACCGGCCTTATCAAGCGCAGGCTTCAACGATACGCGGGTTTGGGAGGCAAAATGGTGCGTAAAATGGTGAATTTATCGATTCCGATAGCTATCGGAACTAGCTTCTAAAAATGCCTCCGACAGGCTCAGGCAGCTACGATACGTAAAGTGGCGAACTGATCGAAGTCTTAATACTCAATACTTTAATCTTAATACTTAATACTCCATGCTTAATACCTATTTCAAAAATATGCGGAAAACCCGTAATGGTATGTCAATTTTTTTTCAAAACTTCGCCTCGATGGGGGCGGGAGGGATGGGGAGCGATTCCCACGTACAAAATTCCCAGAAATAAATTTTACGGAAAAACCGGATATTTCAAAATTTTTGATCTTTCAAAATTTCGAGATGAAAAGGTTTAAGGAGCACAATGTTTCCCAAAGTTTTTCACTACGGGCACAACGCCGTCTTCGACCCATTGCCTTCGAAAGGCTCAGGCTGCGACGATACGTGGGTTTGGGAGGTGAAACGATACGTTAAGTGGTGAACGTCACGATCCCGATAGCTCCTAAAATCCGCAAGCAGATTATTTTCAGATTAGATTTTTACCGATTGGTAGATTTTCCCAAAATAGGATTCAGTTTTTTAGCTTAATTATGTCTTTTTGGCTGTTTACTATTTCCTATTTGGTTACTGTAAGTCGATTCTCATACCGATAAGGCGTAGTTTTCTAGGCTAAAAGCAAGTTAAAGCCGTAAAAATAGATTTCAGGTGTTCTTCATTGGGTTGGGTACTTACGTGATTGTAAAGGACTCATTATAGAGTCTAAGTTTCCATTGCCTAGCCGTTTTAATCCATTTAGAGGGAAGAATA
>CALRVY020000009.1:0-32823 GCA_943371725.1 Pseudanabaena sp. UWO311
ATTAACGACAATTTGCAGCTGATGCGCCCGTTGGAGTGGAGTGTACAAGGAGTGCTAAATCCGTTTATTTACCACATTACCCGATTTTTGCACAGTGAGAAGTTGATTTTACTTGTCGAAAATTTGCAGTATTTTAGTTTTTATAAGCAAATTGCTCTAAAGCGTTATCGTGCAATTTTAAAAGAAAACCAGGTTGATGTGTTGTTTTTTACACACCAGCGGCCGCCTTTTATCGCTCCGATAATCAAATGTGCTAAAGATTTAAAAATCAAGACAGCTACTTTTATTTTTTCTTGGGATAATTTGGCGTCGAAAGGACGAATGGCGGGCAGTTTTGATTCGTATTTGGTTTGGAGTTTTTTAATGAAGTCGGATTTGTTGGAATTTTATGAATCGGTTTCGGAGAAGTGTGTTCATGTGGTGGGAACGCCCCAATTTGTGCCATTTGTTGACAATTCTTTTGGCGAAGAACGAGCGGCTATTTTCGAAAAATTTGATTTGAATCCGGATTTGCCGTTAGTTGTTTTTACGTGTAATGACTCGAGTAGTAGAAATGATCCACATTATTTAGAGGTTCTAGCGCAATTTATTGAAAGTAAGAAACTTACTAAAGAAGTTTCGGTTTTGGTACGTACTTCGCCGGCTGAAGATCCGTTGCGATTTGCTGCCATTCGATCGAAGTATCCGTTTTTGAGGTGGAACGATCCGAAATGGCCAATGGCCTCAAACGCTGGTTCAGAAGCATGGGCACAACGAACGCCAACGCGTGAAGATGTTTCTGATTTGAAATCCATTTTGCAATACGCTTCTTTTACGATTAATGTGTTGTCGACCATAACCATCGATTCTTTTTTGTTTGATAAGCCCGTTATCAATCCGGTTTTTGGAACTGGCGAAAACGGACTCTGGAATGATCAAAAATTTTTGAAATTCAGACATTTAGAGGTTTTAGAACGTGCGAATGCGAGTTTGATCGTAAAAGATGAAAACCAGTATTTGAATGCCATCAATTTTCTTTTAGAAGGTGGCGATGATAAACAGCAGCAACGAAAAGCGTTTGTAGATTTACAGATTAGTGTTTCACTTGAGAAAGTAAACCAAGAGATTGCAACGGTTTTGCAAAAGCTTTAATTTTTTTGAGAAACGAAATGAGTTTAACTAGGATAATACTATTTTCGCTGTGATGCAAGACTTAAAAAAAGGTACACTCGGACTTGTAATTACAGACGGCGTAGGCTTTCGGAATTTCATCATAAATGATTTTATTTCAGAGGCTTTGCAGTCTTTTAATCGAGTTGTAATATTCAGTTATCTTCCAGTTGAAGTCTATCCAAAGTTCTCGGAGCGCGTTACGGTTGTTGCTTTGCGGACATTCGACGAACGATTTATTTCTTGGGCGTTACGCAAGTACAAAGAAGTAGCACACATGCAACGGCATGCCAAACATAATTTTGGTATTCGAAATAGTTTACAGCGCACGAGATCAACTGCTTGGAGTCCGCGCGGTATTGTAAATCGCGGAATTTATTTGGTTTCAAAGCTTTTTCATAGCGAGTCGGTGGTTTTAGGCACTGAACGATTACAATACCGCAGTTTTGTGGGTCAGCGTGTAATGTCTGAATACCGCAGTATTTTAAAAAGCGAGTCTCCAGATGTGTTGTACTTTACACACCAGCGACCGCCTATTTTGGCGCCATTGTTGGCTGTTGCGCAATCGCTGCAAATTCCAACAGCTGCTTTCATTTTTTCATGGGATAATCTGGCTTCAAAAGGCAGGATGGCTGGTTCTTTTTCGCATTATTTGGTTTGGAGTGACTTGATGAAACGAGATTTGCTTGAATTTTATCCCAAAGTAAAGCCCGAACAAATCAGTATAGTAGGTACACCGCAATTTGTTCCCTTTATCGATTCACGATTTACTACCGATTGCGAAGCCTTGTTTAAAAAGTTCGATTTAGATCCAAAATTACCTTTGGTTGTTTATACGTGCAACGACGCGACCATTAAGAACGATCCGATATATCTCGATTTTTTGGGTCAGTTTATTTTGGAGCAGAAATTAGTATGTAAGATAAACGTTTTGGTGCGTACATCGCCAGCTGAAGCTCCCGGGCGGTTTGCCGCTGTCGCAGAAAAGTATCCGTTTTTTAAATGGAATTATCCGGATTGGAACGTAGCATTTACACCTTTTTCTGAAAGTTGGTCGCAACGAATTCCCAGTTTTCAAGACATTTCAGATTTAAAGACGATTCTATCACATGCTGTTTTTACGATTAACGTACTTTCTACCATCACGATCGATTCGTTTTTGTTCGATAAACCGGTCATAAATCCGGTTTTTGGAAATGGAGGAAATGGCTATTGGGACGATCAAAAGTATCTGAAATTTAGGCATTTGCTTCCTTTGGTAGACTTGCGAGCGAGTCATATTGTAACCAACGAATCGGAGTTTTTGGCTGCTATCAATGCATTATTAACTAAATCCGACGATAAATCAATGAAAAGAAAAGCTTTTGTAGATTTACAAATTGGTATTCCGTTAGATTGCGTAAATCAAAAAATTACGAGCGAGTTAGCTTCGCTGCTTACGAGTAAAGATTAATTTAAATGATTCTAAAAACGGCCAGATTATGAAAACATTTTTAACGTTACTGAAATCTCGTCCGTTAGAATTTTACGCGCTGACTGTTTTAGTGGTGTTTGCAACGATTTGTACAAACGGACGAACGATTGCGTGGGGTTTGCTTCCGATTTTGGTTTACTTGTTTTATCATGCAAAACCGCGAACTGTATCGGCAGAATTGCTACTGTTCAGTAAGTTTTTTGCTGCAACTTTTGTGTTAAACTTTTGTGCGGTCTTCAATTTCAATGATTTAACGGTTGATATGCCACATCCAGATTATCATTTTTATTCCAAGATTTCTTGGTATTTTAATGAGTTTGGGATTGAGAATTATTTGAATTCTAAAATGTATTTACTCAAGGATACCGATTTTGCAACTCCATATAGATTTTTAGACACATGGATTTTATCCGCCATAAGTCAAGTTTCGCCATTTTCTGACTTAGTTACGGTTCAAATATTGTTTAGACCATTAACGTTTGCAGCAGTTTCTTACACATTTTATTCGGTTTTTAAACCCTATGTTAAAAACGTTTTGATGTTATTGTTGCTATCTGTATTCATCAACTTTTTTTTAGCGGATTATTTTACGGCTTCAGTTTTAGCGGAAGAGAAATTGGCGTTGCTCTCGGTTTCAAGCTATCCTAAACTATGGATTTATTATGTAGTTTTTTTACGAGTATTTTTATCATTTTATAATAACGGTTGGCGATCAAATACTCAAATTTTGTTTTTGGTTGTCCTACCCATTTTAGTACAAACTACTGCTCATCTGTATTTAATTGTTGCTTGTTGGATGTTGCTTGATTTTAAGTTTTTCCGAAAGAACCTGTTCTTGACATTTTCAATTGTACTTTCCGTACTTTTCTATGTTGCTTTTTATGCTCTGAATCAAGAAAAGCAAGCCGCTTTTTATAATAGTCCTACAGTTAGAATTACCAGTTCACCACAAGAATTTTGGACCGCTTTTTGCGACTCATTTATCGATGTATGCAATAACGGCGGACTATTAATTTCAGCTTATATTTTAATTTTCGTTCTTATTTTTAAGTTCTGGAAGTTTGGGTTAAAGCTTTATCTTTTTTCAATTACGGTTTTGTTATCCGGAATGATAATGTCTGCACTTTTGCCTACAACTCCAAATAATTACCAGTTTTACTTAAATCTACTTCCAGCGGTTTTCGGAATTCTACTAGTACTCATTTTATGTGTTCAGTCGAGATCAATATATAGCCGTCCGGTGTTATTAATTCTTGTATTGTTGGGTTTTTTACAACAACAATTTACGATTGGATTTTACAATACTCAAAACATTTGGAATAATGATTTGAAAACAGTAGCTAAATTCAAGCAAGAAATTTCAGATTTGACATTCCCAATAGGTGTAACGTATTACAAGAATGTGCGCGATAACTACAATGAACATTTTGATCAACGTGGTACAGATTTGCTACTTTATGGTAATGCTCAACTTGACGTAGTTAATTTACGTAGTTTAGAGTTATTTAGTCTTAATGCTGTTGATAGTATTTCTATTGGAAATAGCGCTATTTCCATTTGGAGAAAGCAACAAAACATTCAAACGAATATTGGCATTGAACAGCGTTTTTTAGAAGCTTTTCCATTTGGTTTTTTATTCACCGATTGCCAGCTTTCCGAATTACCGCCTTACCTTTCGTCGCGCGTTATTCCGGAATCACAAATTCCTTTGTATGGCACCTCTTTTTATAAATTGAAATGAAAAAAGTAGCTTTACTTTGTGCCTATCGTTTACTTCCCGATCGCATTGGCGGTATGGATTACTTTTTTTGGCAATTCGACGAAGCTTGTCGAGGTATTGGTGTTGAACCGGTTTGGTTTTTTCCAAACAAAGAATCGCACGGCAGTTACAACAATTTGCAAATTGTCGCCGAAGAAGGGAAATCGGTAGAACAGTGTTTTTTAGATTACAATCAAACGTTCGACATCTTATTTACGCATTTTGTAGAATTATGTACGCCTTTTTTTAAGAAAGCACGACCGTTGGTCATAGAAAAAGTCATTGCTGTTGACCATAATCCGAGGCCGTTTTTGGGTTATCCGTGGAAAAAGAAATGGGAAAAGAAACTTAAAGGTTTTCTTTACGGAAAGTACATTGATTCCTTTATTGGTGTTTCCGAATATACCGTAACTGAATTGATAAACGATTTTGGTTCAGGGATCGCGAATCGGACGAGCTGTATTTACAACGGTATTTTAACCGATGCGATTCGTATTCGACAGGAGCGAAATATTCTGAAACCGCGCTTTGTAGTGGTATCGCATTTGCGCGAATCCAAAGGCATTCAGGATTTAATTAAAGCGGTTTCGCTTTTGGATGAAGAATTAAAACAGGAAATGCAAATCACTGTTTTTGGTTCGGGTCCGTACGAGCAAGTTTTACTGGATTTGTGCGAAAATTTAAAAGTTCGCTCTAATTTTGATTTTCGTGGAAATTCGTCTTCAATAAAAAATGAACTTGCTAACTTCGATTATCTCCTTCAACCTACGCACATGGAATGTTTTAGCTTGAGTATTTTAGAAAGTTTAGCTGCAAATGTACCGGTAATAACTACGCCGGTTGGTGGAAATCAGGAAGCAGTAAAGCATCACATCAACGGTTATATTTTGCCGGTTGCAAATCCGCAAATATGGGCTAGTAAATTGGCTATGCTTTGGCATGGGGAAATTGCGATTGCAGGCGATATTTCAAAACCGATTCGCCAACAATTCAATTTAGAGGCGATGGTAAAAAACTATCTCAAATTTGTAGCGCCTTTTTAGTCATTTTCGAATGAAATACAATCGCTGTAAAACGATTTAGCTTTAAGTTTGCAGCCGATGGGCAATTACAAATCTTTAAAAGTAGTTTTTCAAAGGATGATGGTATTTCTAATAAGTTCCGATGGAAACTTTTGTCGAAATAATTGCCGTAGATGTGTGCACTTTCAGAATGGCTTAACGAAGAAAATTTGGTTGCACTATGGAGCAAACTGACGTGAAAGTTTCGTTTTTGACACCTGAATTTCCGTTGCCCGAGTTTGGAAAATGCGGCGGATTAGGTAGTAGTATCAAAAATTTAAGTCTCGCACTTCAAGCTCAGGGCGTCTCAGTAACAGTTGTCATTTACGGTCAGAATAACGATTATGAACTCGATTATCAAGGCATTCGATTAGTAATCGTAAAACATTTACGCGTTCCGGGTTTTTCTTATTTTTTTCGTCAGGTTAAATTGCGAAGTGTACTTCAACGTTTAGTTTCCTCAAACAGAATCAATATAATTGAAGCACCCGATTGGACCGGGCCATCTGCTTTTTTGCCTGTTTCATGTCCGATTGTTGTAAAACTTCACGGATCAGACACATACTTTTGCGCACTCGACAAAAGAAAACCTAAAGCGTTCAATCGCTTTCGCGAAAAAAGAGCTTTGCTCTCGGCGGATAGTGTGGTTTCTGTTAGTCGGTTTTGCGGAGAATTTACCCAAAAAGTATTTGATTGTACTTTTCCTTTCACCCGAATATTCAATGGTGCAGTGCCGATGCAGGTTTCTCGAAGTGAGGCGCAGCGGCCAATTGTTTTTTATTTTGGTTCCTTAATTCGGAAGAAGGGCGTTTTAGAGCTTCCGCAGATTTTTAAGAAAGTGCAACAGCGCGTACCAAATGCCGAGTTTTGGTTAGCTGGAAACGATTCTACAGATGTTTTTGAAGGTATTTCTACTAAATCAATGCTCGAAACAGCATTTGAAAAGGATGCCGTTTCGAATGTAATTTTTCGAGGAACTTTAAGTGCTACAGAGATTACAGAGATTCTAGCTCAGGCAAGTGTTTGCGTTTTTCCTTCCTTTGCAGAAGCCCTACCAATGGCATGGATGGAAGCCATGTTTCAAGAAAAGGCAATTGTAGCTTCCGATATTGGTTGGGCTACTGAAATGATAGCTTCGGGCGATGAAGGATATTTAGTCGATCCAAAAAATCATTCCGAATTCGCATATCGGATTTGTGAATTACTCGAAAATCCTGACCTTCGAGCACGTTTTGGCGCCGCTGCACGAAAAGCAGCTCTTGAAAAATTCGACATTCAAGATATTGCTAAACAAAATTTAGATCATTATCAGACTGTTATTCAAAACTATGCAGCTAAAACTAAATGAGTACATAACAGCGAAAGGCGAAGTGCTATTGTATTGCGGGCAACCCGATTTGTTGCGCTTGGACGACTTATCGAAGTCGGAAGGCGATTTATGGCATAGCGGTTTGCAGCAAGGCCTTCGCAACGCTTTTTCGGAAGTTATTTACCAATCTTCCGTACAGTTTTGGTATATCAAAGATTTTGAAAACTTGTCGGATTGTATTTCGTGGCGTTGCAATCCAGAGGCATTTGTTGTACGTAAAGCCGTTTGGGAACAATTAGGTGGTTTTGATACTGCCTACACTAATCCGCTCGTTGCTGCATTCGATTTTTCCTATCGTTTATTGCGGTATCTCGGTGGAATTCCAAAACATATAGATGGTTTGTTTCCAGCAGTTTTGTATCATAAACCGACTATTTCAACCTTCGATAGATACCAGTTCTTCAAACGGAATTTCAAAACATCGCACAGTATTTTTATGCTTTTTCGTTGCGGAATTTGGAATCCAAAAGAACTTTATGCTTTTTGGCGAACGCGAAAATACCAAGTCAAATCAATAAAAGAAGGAATTCCAGCTCGAACGTTGGCAGTTGTTGATGATTATCCTACCGTAAGTTACATCATTCCTACCATGATGCGCCAGGATTTTACAAGAAATTTACTCGACGACTTAAGCAAACAAACTGTCTTACCCACAGAAGTCATTGTAATCGATGCTACTCCAAATCTCGATGTGGCAGCCGCTTATCCTGCTGAAAATTATCCTTTTAAGTTAGTTGCCAAGACGCAGCAGTCGAACGGTAGTTGTCGGGCACGAAATGAAGCGATCGATTTGTGCACCGGCGATTATATCATTTTTGGAGACGATGATATTCGCATTCCGAACACTTTCGTAGAATCACATTTACGTTTTTTAAAAACGTATGGTGCCGAAGCTTGCAACGGTCTTGATATTAGAGCCGATCATCAGCAGCAAGATCTAACCGATCTCGATCAGAAATTGCGCAAATACGAACAAGAAAATGGAAGGAGAGCAGGAGCAACTTCGTGTTTTAGTAATGCAAATTCGTGCGTATTGCGATCGGTTGTTAATCGACTCGGCGGAAACGATGTTAATTTCGACGGAGGCTATGGTGAAGACAGCGATTTTGGATTTTCGATGACCAAGTTGGGAATTTCCGTTTTACACAATCCGTTTGCAGTTAATTTACATTTGAAACCACCTCAAGGCGGCTACCGTTATTGGGGATTACAAGCTAAGAAATCAGGAAAAGCGCGAAAAGCACAACCTTGGGAATTGGGAAAACCGGTTGGAAGAATCAAACCTGTGCCGAGTCCGACGATTATGTACGGAATCGTAAAACAATTTTCGCCAACCGATTTACGAGAATATAAAATCAAATACATGGTGAATTATTTGATTTCGGGCAACAAAACAACCTTGCCGCTTCGTATCTTGAACTTACCGTACAAGTTTTTGCAGTTTAAAGAGTCGCTTTTTTACGCAAAACGATTGGCGCAAAGAAAAACAAACTAAACGCTTGTCATAAATCTATTTCAAAAACGATTACACATGGTTGAAGCAGCAGAACGCATCCTAAAAAACGCATGGTTTAAGTGTACAGTAGTTGCTATTGCTATTAGCTATGCGTCTTTACGACTTTTTTATTACAGTAAACTACCATTAGCATCGGGCGATTCTGGACTTTTCGCAGAAAATGCAAAACAGCTTTTAAACGGCGAAATTACGCTTACGCAGAATAACGGATTTAGTTTATTTTATCATATTTTAAGCTTACCATTTGCTTTTTTATTCGGAATCTTTGAAGGTAATCGGATTTTTAATGCGGTACTAGCACTCGTTTTTATTGCCTACGTTTTCGCAAATTGTAAGTCGTTTTATAGTCGTATCTTTTGGTCGCTTCCTTTCTTTACAGCGGCAACACTCGACGTGGGTACAAACGATTTACTTTTTCAGTTTTTCCTGTTTATTGGATTGCATCGCTTGTACGTATCCATCGATAACAAACAAAAGCTCAGTGGTTACGGCTTAACCGCACTAGTTGCTGCAATTTGTATTCGACCGCTGTTCGTTATGTATATACCTGTTTTACTAATATTGTTCGGCTTTTTCTTTTGGAATCGTTTGAAATTTACAAGGAATGATGTTTTAACCGCAGCAACTTTATGCGTTCTTTTTATCACTTTAAATTGCATTAGCCTGTTCAATAACGGTAAAATTTTATACGATAATAAAGAACCTGATCCAAAATTGAGCGTAAATTGGATTGAGCGTCAGTATTTGAGTCAATTAGCTGTAAATGAAGGTAAGATCCCAAATTATACGCATGTAAGTTGGGAAGAAGTAAATGCTTATAAAGTGCAGTTTGGCGAAAATTCGCTTCCAAAAACCTTGATTCAAGCTGTTACTTTCGATTTAAAATTAACTGCAATTGAAGCCGTAAAAGACTTTTTATACATAGTAAAAGACGGAACTCGCCAAACGGGCTTAACATTAGCATTGGTATTGTTGTTGCCGATTTTTTCATTTCGTAAATCAAACTTTTTTCAAATAAATATCCTCTCGTTTGCCGTTTTAACGGGTGTACTAACTTTTGCAGTGGTCATAATTAGTTTTGTTGAAATGCGTTGGCTCGTGCCTTTAATGCTCTTAGCGGCCGTACATATAGAATCGGTTTTTATAAGGAATTTTCATAAACGGGCAGCATTACTGATTTTAATGAATGTTTTATTTATTTCATTGATAGCTTGTTACGGTAATTGGAATATTCTAAAACAATTTTTGTAAACAGTACATTTTTATTGCAGCGAAATGGAGCATATCAAACCTTACGTCGGAACTGAAGATCGCCAAAATTTTGCAGACCAAGCAGTGCTATTTAGTTTGATTGTTTGTACGTTTATGCGCAGTGAGGCATTGAAAACGCTGCTGCAATCTGTGGCAAAGCAAACACTTTTACCGACCGAAATTTTGATTATCGACGGTTCCACAAATAAAGAAACGGCTGCGATGATCGAAAATTTCCCATTGGACATTCGCTACTTTTTGGTTGACGATTCCAACCGAGGATTAACGAAACAACGGAATTTTGGAATTGAGAAGTTATCCGAGAACAGCGAAATTGTTTGCTTTTTAGATGACGATACTGTTTTGTCGACAAACTATTTCGAATCGCTAATTAACACATATCTGCGGCATCCAGAAGCGTTGGGAGTAGGTGGTTTTATTACAAACGAAACGACTTCTTGGCCTGTTGAAAATAAAGTTTACCCGAAATCAAAGTACTATGAGTACGGCGGCTATGTTCGCTTAGAAAGTTTGCGTTTTAAAGTGCGAAAATGGCTCGGACTTGATAGCAATTTGCCACCTGGTTTTATGCCCGAATGTGGTCACGGACGTTCGATATCATTTTTACCTCCCGACGGCAAAATTTATGAAGTTACTTTTTTTATGGGTGGCGTTGCATCTTATAGAAAAGAGGTATTTAAGAAATTGCAGTTTTCGCACTATTTTGAAGGTTACGGACTTTACGAAGATGCCCATTTTTGTTTACAGCTTTCAAAACTTGGGAAATTGTATGTGAATACTGCGTCCCAATTAGAGCATCATCACAACGAGCAAGGCCGACCAAATCAGTACAAATACGGAAAAATGGTTGTACGAAACGGTTGGTTTGTTTGGCGAACAAAGTACCCGAATCCGTCTTTGAAAAATAAGTTTAAATGGCATGCCATAACACTACTTTTAATGTACATCCGATTAACCAATGTGTTAAACAAGGGTCAGCGCACAAAAGCCTTCACTGAATTTTTAGGAAGAAAAGTCGCGTGGATTACCTTAATTTTGGGGAACAAACCTAAGCTAGAACAGCACGCATGACATTTACGGTTTTTACGCATGTTTCGCATATTAAGCACGAGAACAAACTCTACGCGTATCGCCCGTATGTTACTGAAATGAATTTGTGGTTTACTTATTTCGACGCAGTTCGAGTAGTAGCACCGCGATCATCCGCTAACATTTCGCCGCTCGACGCTCCTTACGAACACGATAATGTGACGCTGGTCGAAATTAAATCGTTCGATTTCAAAACGTTCAGTCACATTTGCGCAGCACTATTGTCGGTACCTATTACGTTTCTTGTTATTTTGAATGAATTCCGGAAACAATCGCATTTTCACCTTCGTTGTCCCGGAAACGTTGGGTTACTGGCGTGTTTGGCACAGATTTTCTTTCCGCGAAAGCGAAAAACAGCAAAATATGCAGGAAATTGGGACGCAAAAAGCAAGCAACCACGAACGTATAAATGGCAACGAAGTATTTTGAATAGTACATTTTGGTCCAAAAATATGCAGGTTTTAGCATACGGTGAATGGCCCGACAATTCTGAAAATATTGTTCCATTTTTTACTGCAACCTATTCGGAAACAGAAGCAAAGGGATTGGTTGAAGCTAGAAATCAGAATACAATTGAATTTATTTTTGTTGGCAGCTTAACTTCGGGAAAAAATCCGTTTTATGCTTTAGACCTTTTTGAAAGTGTCCAAAAAAGGGGGGTAAATTGTACTATGAAATTCTTTGGAACAGGGAATTTAACAGAAGAGTTGACGGAAGCAATTTTACAAAGAAAAGTTGGTAATTGCGCAGTTGTAGGTGGTGTTTCGAAAGAGGAATTGAAAGCAGCCTATCAACGAGCGCACTTTATGCTTTTGCCGTCTGATAGCGAAGGTTGGCCAAAAGCCGTTGCCGAAGCCATGTTTTGGGGATGCGTTCCCATCGTAACGCCTGTTTCTTGTGTTCCACAAATGCTAGATTATGGCGCTCGCGGTATTTTATTGACCCGGAATTTGCAAGAAGACACACTACAGATTAACAGACTTTTGCAACAAGAAACGTGGCAAAAAAGTAGTGATTTAGCGAAAAGTTGGTCGGTTTCCTTTACCTTAGAAGCGTTTGATAAAGCAATTCATTCTTTAATTAATCATGCGAATACTGCAGCTAATTGATTCCTTAGATATTGGCGGCGCTGAAAAAATGGCCGTGCTTTACGCTAATGAATTAGCGGAAGCAGGGGAAATTTCGTATTTAGTAAGTACTCGCAAGGAAGGGGCTTTACGGGGCAGTATATCAAATCGAGTAGGGTACCAATTTCTCAATAGAAAAAGAACGGCCGATCTGAAAGCGCTTAGAAAGCTTGTTCGCTTTTGTAAAGGTGAGAAGATATCACACATTCAAGCACACGGAACTTCTGTTTTTTTTGCTTGTGTAGTAAAATTATTGTTGCCCAAAATAAAACTGATTTTTCACGATCATTTCGGTTCCATCGATCAACGGAAGGTTTGGAGATACAAAGTAGCAACATTTAACGTTGATCTTTGTATTGCGGTTAATGAGAAAATCGCCGTATGGAATCGTAAAAAACTGAATATACCTGCTTATTATTTACCGAACTTTTCAGTGATTTCGAAACATGATAATAATCGTTTAGAAGAACCAAATAGCAGAATACAAATTATATCTGTGGCAAATTTTCGAGTTGAAAAAGGGCATACTTTTCTTCTTGAAATTGCCAAAAATCTTAAAGATAGCGGTTTACAACTGACTTGGAATTTATATGGGCGAGTATCCGATATGTCATACTTTCAGCAGTTAAAGCAGTTACAGCAGCATCTAGATTTAGAGGATTGTGTGTTTTTTTATGAAAATGTGCCCGATGTAGGAGAAGCACTCCTTCGAGCAGATATCGCCGTTTTAACTTCTTCGTTTGAAGGACTTCCGTTGGCGCTAATTGAATACGGCTTAGCTGAAAAAGCGGTTGTAGTTACTCGCGTCGGGGCATGTACTGCAATTGTTAAAGAAAATGAATCGGGTTTTTTGGTTGAATATGAAAATGTAAAAGACTTTGCAGATAAAGTTGCGTTTTTGTGTCGGAATCCGGATAAAAGGCAGATTTTTGGAGCGCGTTTAAACGAAACGGTTTCCGAATCCTTTTCTGCGGAAGCGGTAATAAAAAAGTTTCGGTTACTTTTGGAGAGCATCAAATGACAGACAAGCGATATTATAATTTAATACTCTTTCACATAGCTTTAGCTTTTGTGGTGTGGTTGTTTATTCCTTTAGCTAAAGTCGTAGCACTAGTTGTTTTAGGTGGAGGCGCTTATTATGTCATCAAAAATCAAAATCGAAATAACGAAGCGCTTACAGTTGCAGCTTATATAACGGGTATAGAAGTTTTTTTGAGAGCAACCGAAGGTGTTCCGATCTATGAGTTTGGAAAATACGGCGTAATTGGCGTCATCATAATCGGCATGTTTTATCGCGGTTTTTCTAAAACAGCTTTTCCAATGTGGCTTTATTTACTGGCTTTAGTGCCGGCATTTATTTTGGCTTTTGTTGTTTTAAATCCTGACGCCGAGCAACGTAAAGTTATTTCTTTCGTAATTAGCGGTCCGGCCTGCCTTGGTGTTTGCGGTTTGTATACCTATCAGCGAAAAGTAACTTATGAGCAATTTCAAGAAATTTTACTTGCCTTGCTTTTGCCCATTATCAGCTTAACTACTTATGTTATTTTGTTTAATCCGAGCGTTCGGGATATCGTTTCTAGTACCGATTCGGATGGACGATTAAGCGGTGGTTTCGGACCAAATCAAGTATCAACAGTTTTTGGTTTGGGTGCGTTTATTCTGATTAATAGAGCGTTGTTAAGGTCAGCCAATACTCAAATGATGTTGATTAACGTGGCTATTGCAGCAATTGTTGTGTTTCGTGCCATCGTTACCTTTTCTCGTGGCGGTGTTTTTACTGCGATTGCCATGATTTTGATATTCCTTCTGATTCTGTTTTTTCGATTAAACGTTAATGCGAGAGTCAAATTGACGAGACTTTTCTTTTGGTTGATTGTAGGAAGTATTGGTATTTGGGGCTATTCGTTATTGCAAACCAAAGGACTTATCGGAAACCGTTATGCAAACAAAGATGCTTTGGGTAGGGTTAAGGAGAGTAAATTAACAGGGCGTGAAGAACTGGCGCAAACCGAGTTGCAAGCTTTCTTCGACAATCCGATTTTGGGAGCTGGAGTTGGTAAAACAATGGAGTTGCGCTTAGAACAAACTGGAAATGATGCTGCTTCGCACAACGAACTAACACGTTTACTAGGCGAACACGGTGCTTTTGGGGTATTGATTTTAATTCTTTTGGTCGTTACTCCATTAATCTTACACATAGGAAACAAAGAAAATTTCTTTATGCTGCCATTGCTTATCTTTTGGGCTCTAACAATCAATCATGCTGCGATGCGGATTGCCGCGCCCGCTTTTGTTTATTCATTAACGCTACTGTACGTGAATATCCCTTTTTTAGCAAAAAAGAAGCGTTTTGCTAAGAGCTAGATTTTCAAAAACTGCTGTTTTAAGATTTTTTTTGATTCTGTAAATCTAGTGGCTCGTAAGTACTACTTCAATTTTCTTTTTAACCTGCGTTCGATTTAAAAATTGCGGTCAGAAAACAGATAAATGGTATAATAGGCGGATTTTTATTGAGCTGCTATAGTATCGCAAAAAAATCTAAAGAAGTAGGCAGCCGTTTATCTGTTTAGCGTGAAAGTTGTTCCTTTTCATTGCTATCTGATTTCACAATTTTCTGATTTCAAGCAATCTGACAAATATTTTTAATAGAACTCAGGTTTTTAAGCACCGTGTTTGGTCTCTATATTATTTCTTTCCTCGAAATCAAAAATATTTGCCTGCTCTTTTGTACTTTCGAATGCCCATTTACACAAAATGAAAATCGATACAAGAATACACTTTGAAGTAAGTGAACGGAAGGTCTTGTTGAGACTTTTTGATACGACTTTTGTTGTTTTAGCACTTTTCCTACTCGACAGTGTAGTCGATTTTGAGTACATCGAAGTTTCGCTAAATAACATTTGGTGGATTGTTATTCTTGGCGTTTACTTAAACCTGATCGGAACCGTATTCGAAATGTACAATCTGCAAGTGGCTAGTAACCAATATCAAGTTGTTCGGAGCATTTTGTTAACTTCTTCAACAACAGTCTTGTTTTACTTGTTAACGCCGTTTTTAACCCCATTTCTTCCGGACAATCGATTGCAAATTATTTACTTCTTTACGGCAATATTTTTAGCATTGCTTTTTTGGCGCATATTTTACCAAGCTTTTCTCGCCTCGCATAGATTTGAGAAAAAAGCGATTTTAATTTGCGACAAAGAAGTAATTGAAGAACTCGTATCAGACCTGCAAACTGCCGATCCGCATTATCGAGTTGTAGCTTATATCGATACCGGAAATTCAGGAAGTTATACATACGACTTCGGAGAAATCAAAGCAATAGAAGCTGCTGATATTTTAAGTTTTATAAAAGAACAAGCGGTTTCCGAATTAGTCATCGCCGGCGCAAAGTCTGATATCATTACCGTTTCGTTGTATAATCAACTCTTGCGACTAATCGAGTTGGGTTTTCCGGTTAAAGAGTACACTCAAGTCTATGAAATGCTAACGCAACGTATTCCCATACATCATTTAGATCGCGATTTTTACCGCTATTTTCCGTTTAGTCGTAGCAATCAAAACAAATTGTATCTCATTGCTGTGCGAATTGTTGAGTTAGTACTAGCTTTTACTGGATTAGCTATTGGTTTTTGCTTGTTACCATTAATTTTCTTAGGAAATTTTATAGGTAACAGAGGAAAATTATTCTATTTACAAACTCGTGTTGGACGTTTCGGAAAACCTTTTAAAATTTATAAATTCCGAACTATGGTGGCTAATGCCGAAGCGGGACAAGCGCAATTTGCAACTTCGAACGACAATCGTGTAACCGCATTCGGGAAATTTCTCAGAAAAACCCGACTCGATGAAATTCCGCAATTCATCAATATTCTTAAAGGCGATATGGGATTTATTGGACCGCGGCCCGAACGTCCTGAATTTGTTACAGAACTTTCAGAAATTATGCCTTTTTACGAAACACGGCATGTTATTAAACCTGGTTTAACCGGTTGGGCGCAAGTAAATTACTCGTACGGACAAAGTTTTGAAGACAGTTTGATCAAACTACAATACGACTTGTATTACATCAAACACAGAAGTATTTTCCTAGATGTGAATATTATTGTGAAGACTTTTAGCACCGTTCTTTTTTATCGCGGACAGTAAATCGAGTTTCCAGATTAGTAGTACAATGGCTAGATAAATCGGACTGAAAAGCAATAGTTGCGGTTTGTTTAAAACAAATAAAATGTGTGCCGCTGCTAAGATGATGAGCGCTCTAGCTGTTATTCTGTATTTTTCCGATGTTTTTTCTGCGAAAGCGAGAATTAAAAATAAAGGATTGAAAAGCAAGACGTTATAGTTCCAAAGTACCTCAGTATGATTGCTATACAAACCAGCAACAGTAAGGAATACGCCCAGAATTCCGAAGATAATCATAAGAAATTTGCGAGAAAGTGGATGTGCTAACACAAGTGTAACTAAAACGAAAAAAAGTGTATAAATAGAGTTCCACCAAGGAATACTTAGTGCTAGCGATGGTTTATTGAGTATAATCGTTTCTGAAACTATTTTCTTTCCCGATTTCTCATAGGCTTCAAAAAGTTGTTCAGGTAAAAAAATCGATTCAGGTTTGCTATCAGTGTTCGCACCAAACATCATATTGATGCCTAAGTTTTCGAAATACAAGTTGTTTTGGTATCTACTCACAATTTCGCGAAAGGTATATTGCTTAATTTCTTCAATTTTTATGGGCTTAATTTTGCTGTGTTTCGCAATTAAATCGGCAACCATAGTGGTACAATTTCGGTTAAAAAACTTGTACGTGTAAAATTTCTCGTCGGAGTTTAAAATACGAGCTAAATCGCTAATAATAAGCTGAATTTCAGTTGGATTTAATTGGAGTACCTGCTCCTTAATACCGCGTTGTTCAAAAACATATTCGGAATAAAAATCTTCGTAATTATCAACCCCAACAAAATATTTTAAATCGCCTTTTACAAATTTCAGATAAAAATTGGGTGTCGAAAAATCAAAGTAGCCGAAGTTTACTACAAAATCAAAACCTTGCTGAACATCGTAAATACGTAAGCCGGTGTGTCCGTAAATAGAGTATAATTGCGCACCGGGACTTGCGGTGAGTAAGCTACATTTCGTTGTGGCTGTTGCCGTTGGTATTTGCGCTGTCGCGGAAAAGCAAAGTGTTAAAAATAGTAATATAATTTTTCGAATCATCTTCTAAAAACATCAAGATCAACTTTTACAGAAAAAACATTGCTGTACAATGCCGCACTTTGATCTCCAAGATCAGTTAAAGCATAGTCGATTTGTATGCCACGATATTTAAATCCTAATCCAATATTTGGCTGAAAACCGAGGCGATTTGTACCGTCTATTTGTTCGATATTTTGGAAGTTTCCAACGCCCGCACGCAGAAAAACTAAGTCGGTATAATTGTATTCGAATCCTAGCGCCGGATCGATAGCGAAACCATTTCCAGAGATTAAGTCGTTGGTTTGTTCAAAGCGCATATTTAAATTGGTGCTGGCAAGCAAGCTCGTTTCATTGTGAAATTCGAATAATTTAGCCATCCCAACTTGCAATTTTGGTAATGTGATTTCGGTACTTTCAGGAATTTCTTGATTTTGCCCGTCGACCGCATCAGAGATGGTTTTAAATGCCGCTTCGTCTATGGTCCAAATGTTATAAGTCGTAGTTACATCGCGAGCCATAACTCCAAACATCCAGCCCGAACGTTCAAATTGTAAACCAATATCAAATCCGACGCCCCAAGAAGAAGCAAAGTCGCCAATAACACGTCGGATTATTTTTGCAGAAACTCCGTACTGAAAACCCGGAACTTGAAGTTTTCGTGCGTACGAGAAAGTTAGTCCGTAATCGGCAGTCGAAAACAACGATATTCGATTGTAGTCGATATTTCCTTCTGCATCAATTAACTGCGTTGTGTTTAAAATATCATCAACACCAAAACGAATTAAAGAAAATCCAAATGCGCTTCGATCGTCGATATTTTTGGCGTAACCAATATAATCGTATTGTGCTATATTGGCAAAATAACTGGCGTGCATCAGAGCAATCTGATCGCGTTCTACACCGATTAATCCCGCCGGATTCCAATATCCTGCTGTAACATCTGAAACGTGAGCAGTTACAGCATTCGACATACCCAAAGCTCTTGAATCGACGCCAATATTCATAAACTCGTTCGAATATTTACGTACGGTTTGAGCGGTCGAAATAAGCGACACAAATACGGCAAGTACAACGAGTTTATTCTTTTTTTGACTCACAATTTTTTTGGCAATCAGCTCGCAAAAGTATTGATTTCACAGTAAAGCAAAGTTGTTATTCGCAATTTAATCGATAGTAAGTTGCTAAATCTTCCCTAACAAAACGAATTTCGTATTGGCTTATTGCCTTACATTTGCTTGAGTACATTTTTTAGCATGACAAAGCACATACCGAATACTATTACGATACTTAACTTGTTTTGCGGTTGCGTAGCCATTATTCAACTCTTCGAAAAGCACTATGATTGGGCATTTTTTTTCGTCGCACTTGGTATCTTTTTCGACTTTTTCGATGGTTTAGCAGCACGGATTTTTAATGCAGCTAGCCCTCTTGGAATTCAACTTGATAGTCTTGCCGATATGGTAACGAGCGGCGTAACTCCTGGTTTAACCCTTTTCTTTATGCTCCAAAATGCTAGCGGAATGCCCGAAGATTCACTATTGCCTTATTTGGGTTTTTTACCAACCTTGGGTTCTTGTTATCGGTTGGCAAATTTTAATATCGATACCAGACAAACGGATTCGTTTATCGGAATGCCTACTCCGGGCAACGCACTCTTTATTGTCAGTTTACCTGTAGTTTTGGCGTCAACAAACAGCTTAATTGCGATCGAATTACTTACAAATCATTTTTCTTTGATTTTTATCGCTGCTGTCTCTGCCATTTTACTGAACGCTCCGATCGACTTATTCGCGCTCAAGTTCAAAAATTTCAGTTTTGGAAAATTGAAATTCCAAATAGCATTGATCATTTTGTCTGTAATTTTACTCGTTTTCTTGCAAATTGCCGCAGTCCCACTTATCATTTTATTGTACGTTGTCTTGTCAATTTTAAAAAATGCCACGGAACGCAACTCCCAGACGTCGAGCAACTAAAAGGAATTCTCGCAACTCGAATTCGATATTAAACCGATTACTTCTTGTTTTCGGATTTGCCGTTTTTGCTGGAATTCTAGTATATGTGAATCGAGATGAAATTTTACGGTATTTGGGATACATCTCAGATAAAATTCATGTAAAGTCAAGCACGGCAATCAACTCAAATCAGCGTACAAAAGAAGTGTTTGCGTTGTTTCCTCAAAGTAGTTTTGGTATCGATGTTTCGGAATACCAAGGACGCATTCGTTGGCAGGAAGTTGATTCCGCATACCGTAAAAAAATCGATTTTGTGGTTGTTCGAGCCACGGCAGGAACAAACTATACCGATAAGAAGTTTAAGCGAAATTGGCTAGCCATTCGGGAAATGAATGTTATTCGAGGTGCTTATCACTATTTTCGTCCGGATGAGAATTCTTCCGCGCAAGCGAAAAACTTCATATCAACCGTTCATTTAAAACCGGGCGATTTACCTCCAATACTCGATATTGAGCGTGTATCATCGGTGCAGAGTTTACATAATTTACGAAAAGGTTTAAAGAATTGGCTTGATATCGTAGAACGTCATTATGGAGTTCGACCGATTATTTATAGCGGAAAAAAGTTTAAAGAATCGTTTTTGGAAGAAGAATTCTCAGGATATCGATTCTGGATTGCTGCCTATACATCCGTCCAATCGGAATTGCCACCGCAGCAATTATTTTGGCAGTTTTCAGAATCGGGGTCTATTTCAGGAATTCGCGAACCTGTCGATTTAAACATCTATCGTGGAAATCGAGACGCCCTGAAAAGGCTTACTATTGGGCGGTAAAATCGAGTTTCTTTTTGCGAAGCTCAAAATTCTGTCCGAGATATACGCGTCGCACTACTTCGTCTTGCACCAATTCTTCAGGGATACCCGCTTTCAAGATTCCGCCTTCAAACATCAAATAGGTTTTATCCGTAATGGCAAGCGTTTCCTGTACGTTGTGGTCGGTGATTAAAATTCCGATGTTTTTGTTTTTGAGTTGAGCTACGATTCGTTGAATATCTTCTACAGCAACAGGATCTACTCCAGCAAAAGGTTCGTCTAGTAAAATAAACTTTGGATCGGTAGCTAAGCAACGGGCAATTTCCGTTCGTCGTCGCTCGCCTCCTGAAAGTAAATCGCCTCTATTGGTACGAATGTGCTGCAAAGAAAACTCATCTAAAAGCGATTCCATTTTGGCAACTTGCTGTTCTTTAGTGAGATTCGTAAGTTGTAAAACGCTCAAAATATTGTCTTCAATACTCAATTTACGAAATACCGATGCTTCTTGCGCCAAATAGCCAATGCCTTGCTGCGCGCGTTTGTACATCGGGTAATCGGTAATTTCAAGATCATCAAGAAAAATTGTTCCAGCATTGGGCTTCACTAAACCAACGATCATGTAAAATGAGGTTGTTTTTCCTGCACCATTCGGGCCAAGTAAACCCACAATTTCACCTTGATTAACTTCAACCGATACGCCTTTTACGACACTTCGGCCTTTATATGTTTTAACTAAATTATCTGCGCGTAGAATCATTTTTATAGGTTTAGTATTAATGTAGTTTTCAAATTATCGTCGAAAACAAGTAAAAAATCAAAGTGCTTTTATTTCGACATCTTGAAAAATATTTAAATCGTACAATTAAAAACCGCGGTAAATATCGCTATTTTTTTGTTTTAGGTTTTGTTAATTAAAATTGCGAATAAACAAGATTGTTAATTTCAATAAAAAAATTTGTGAAATGTCAGTCAAAAATATTCTTCTACTAGTTATGGATGTCTATTTTTATACTGTTTTTATTAAAGAATAAATTAACTTTAAATTAACTTATGTTGCTTAAAATCAAATAGTTTAGAAGGGTTAAGTTAGATTAAAGAATTTAACCTACTAGATCCGAAAAGTTTTAAAACAAATTTTAGTTTTTCAAGAGGTCGACTGGCTACGACTTTCTTATTGTTATGTTGCATTGTATTTCTGACAAATGGGACTTCCGACTATGAAGCTTCTTCGGAAAAAGGTTTACAAGCCTTTCGAGAAGCTAATTCAAAGAAAAGTGATACATTGATGTCGACTTTCGCGGAGTCTTTTGTTAAAATTCTTAATTTGGACGTAAGTCTTAAAGAAAGAAATTCGGGAGAGTTTGCAACAAAATTATAAGGGAGATGGTGAAATGTTATACGATGATATTAGAAAATCTGTCTGCGAAAACGGCGCAACGGTTGAAGCAAACACAATCAAGTACTCTAACTAGGCAGTTTACTCAAGGGAATGATATCCTTGGAGATGTAACTGTAAATTTTGCAGACAACTTTATAATTAGTCAACAAACAAGTGGGTTTTTGGGAAATACCTCAACTTTTAGACAATACTCCTCAGGTTGGTATTCTATAACTGTTGAAACACCACGCGTTCAATAAATTTGTAAAAAGTATGAAAACGTATTTTATTCCTTTTCTTTTAATCATTTCTACTTTTGGATGTGAGGATTCAACGAGCGCAGATTCATCGGATGTGAGTTTAACTATTGATGGAGTTGAATATACAATGTATGATGAATCAATTTCAGGAGTTTCAGAGAATTGTGGGGTTGTAATAACAGAGTTTAGTTTTCGAAATTCTGAAAGTGCACCCTCTTTCAAGGTTCAACTTTCTAGCTTAGGAGATGGAACAATTATACGTTTTAATATTTTTGATTTAACATCGGGTAGAGCTTTTGCTCTACCCGATTTTTTTCCAATTGCCACTTTATCTGAACGCCGATTTGAGAAAACTCCCAATTCACTAAAACTGCTTTTAAATGGTACTGTTTATGAAGTAGGTGGTAATCAGATCAAATCTTTTAAATTTTATTTAAAACGGTACGTTTTGCAAACGACTCTTTGTACCTCAGATTTGCCAAGTTCTAGTTTCGCGATCAATAATAACTCTTTAGTGGGAGTTGAGATAATTAAACAAACAGGTTTGTCAGGAGAGACTGTGTTTGTTTTCTCTGAAAATGGCTACTTATTAATTTGGGGAAGCTCCGAACCATTCAATTCTTTGAATGAGGGGAATTATATGATTACTAGTCAAACTCAACCTAGTTTAAGAATAATGAAGTATAAAGGTGAGCTTAAAAGTACTGCTGCTCGTTCCTTTAATCCTAATGATTGGGATCAGTACACTGTAAATAGTGGAAATCTTTCGATTGTTCCTTCAAATGGTAATTTTACCAACGGTACATTTAATTGCCAATTTAGTTTGGGAGGAACTTCCCAAATATTTGAATTAAGTCAGGGACTATTTTCTTTTTAAATAAACGTTAATTGACCCTAGAAATACCAATCACTCAAAGAAATTTCGTTTTTCAATAATTTCTGTTGAAATTATGAATTTCACGATTGTTCCTCCAAAGCTTCCCAAAACTCGTAAGCTCTTCGCAAATGCGGAATCACAATCGTTCCGCCTACAAGCGTAGCAATTCCCATAGCTTCCATCATTTCTTCTTTAGTAACGCCGTGTTTGTAACTTGTTTCTAAGTGGTACTTTACGCAATCGTCGCAGCGTAAAACAGTCGAAGCCACTAAACCAAGTAGTTCCTTAGTTTTCACGTCAAGTGCGCCTTCTTGATAGGCATTGGTATCTAAATTGAAAATGCGTTTCACAACCTTATTCGGGTCTGAAAGCAGTTTTTCATTCATCTTAGAACGGTACTCGTTAAATTCTTTTACTTGATTGCTCATTTTTCAAACGATTATTTACTACTGCTTTAGCGATAAAAATACTGCACTCATACAGAATCAATATCGGAATACTTACCAATAACTGCGACGTAACATCGGGTGGTGTAACAATCGCTGCAATTATTAAAATGATTATAATAGCGTAACGGCGGTATTTTCTTAGAAATTCTGCGGTTACCAGTCCGAGTTTTGCCAGAAAATAAATGATAACGGGCAATTCAAAAACCAATCCCGAAGCAATTAAAGACGTTTTTACCATCGATATGTACGAATCAACGTTAAATTGGTTCACTATCGTATCACTAACTATAAAAGTGGCAAAGAAATTTACCGACAACGGAATTATTAAAAAATACCCAAATAAAACGCCGATAAAAAACAGCAATGACGTTACAAAAACGAAAGCAAGCGCCATCTTTTGTTCTTTTTCGTACAATGCGGGTTTAATAAAACGCCATATTTCGAATAAAATGTACGGAAATCCTAAAATAAAACCTGCTGCGATGCATGTCCAAATAAAAATGGAAAACTGTCCACCTACATTCGTGTTTTGAATAATGAAACTAAAATCCTTCACGCAGGTGGTTTCATCAGCAAGTCCGAGGTATTTTGTGCTTTCGCAGAAGAATTCGTAAGTGATAAAATTAGGATCGATAGCCGCAAATAGGATATCGCTAAAGATAAAGTCGATAAAAAAGTAAGCAACAACGGCACAAATTAATACAGCAACAGTACTGCGAATGAGCATCCATCTCAAAGCTTCAAGATGGTCGAGAAAACTCATTTCTTTCATCGTTTTATTCGCCATTATACAATCCCTTCTTTTAAAATGTCGTGTAAATGTAAAACTCCTTTATATTCCTGATCGTCAACAACTACCAATTGTGTAATCGAAAAATCTTCCAACAAATTCAAAGCATCAACCACCATAGTGTTCGAAGTAATGGTCTTGGGGTTCGAGGTCATAATGTCTTTAGCTACCAAGCCATTGATGCTGTCGGTTTTGTTGAGCATACGTCGAATATCGCCATCTGTTATAATTCCAATGACTTTTCCCTGATCAACAACGGCTGCCACGCCTAAACGTTTTTCTGAAATCTCAAATATGGTCGATTTTATTGAAGTTTCTGGCGTCACTTGCGGTTTCAAACCATTGTTCAACATGTCTTTTACCCGCAACAACAGTTTCTTACCCAAAGCACCTCCTGGATGGTATTTTGCAAAATCTTCAGCCGTAAATTGTTTCATTTCCATTAGCGTAACGGCAATCGCATCACCCATTACTAATTGGGCGGTTGTCGACGAAGTTGGTGCTAAATTCAACGGACAAGCTTCTTCGGCAACCGTTGTATCCAAAACTAAATCGGATTGTTGTGCCAAAAACGAATGCGTGTTTCCTGTCATACCAATTAAGGTGTTCCCGAAACGTTTGATAATAGGCGCAAGTACTTTTATTTCCGGACTGTTGCCGCTTTTGCTGATGCAAATAACCACATCGCCCGGTTGTACCATACCTAAATCGCCGTGAATGGCCTCGGAAGCATGTAAAAATAAAGAAGGCGTTCCGGTACTATTTAAAGTAGCTACAATTTTTTGGGCAATGATGGCACTTTTGCCGATTCCGGTGACAACTAAGCGCCCTTTCATCGTTAAGATCGTTTCGACAGTTGAAACAAAATCTGTAGTTAAAAGTTCGGCTAACTTTTCAATCGCTTTACTTTCAGATAGTATCGTTCGTTTCGCGATGTCAAGGATGTTTATTTGCGTCATGAAAAGTGTACTTGAGAAGTATTTGTAGATTCAGAGGAATGTTGTACTTTTAGTATTGCAAAATTAAGTAAAATCCCCTTTTTTACCGCATGAATAATAAGGAAATCGACATTCATAACGAGCTTAAGAAACACTTCGGATTTGACAGCTTTAAAGGGCTGCAAGAACAAGTAATTAGGAGTATACTCTCCAATCAAAACACATTTGTGATTATGCCTACAGGTGGCGGAAAATCACTGTGTTACCAACTGCCAGCTCTAGTTTTGGAAGGCACAGCTATCGTAGTTTCGCCGCTAATTGCCTTGATGAAAAACCAAGTTGACGCTATTCGAAGTTTGTCCGACAAAGAAGGCGTTGCACACGTTTTGAACTCTTCTTTGAACAAAACAGAGATCAATCAAGTCAAAAAAGATATCGTAAACGGCGTCACAAAACTTCTCTACGTAGCGCCTGAGTCGCTTACTAAAGAAGAATACGTACAATTTTTACGCTCCGTTTCCATCTCTTTTGTAGCAATCGACGAAGCACACTGTATCTCTGAATGGGGGCACGACTTCCGCCCGGAATACCGAAATCTTCGACATATCATCAAACAATTAGGCGATGTTCCTGTAATCGGATTAACCGCAACGGCTACTCCTAAAGTACAAGAAGATATTCTTAAAAATCTAGACATGTCCGATGCTAAAACATTTAAAGCATCGTTCAATCGCCCGAATTTGTTCTACGACGTACGTCCAAAAACCAAAAATATTGAAGCTGATATCATTCGCTTTATCCGCCAATACAAAGGAAAATCAGGTATCATTTATTGTTTGAGTAGAAAGAAAGTTGAAGCCATAGCACAGGTTTTACAAGTTAATGGCATTAGTGCCGTTCCCTACCATGCCGGTCTAGATGCCAAAACACGCGCCAAACATCAAGATATGTTTTTGATGGAAGACGTTGATGTGGTCGTTGCTACTATCGCTTTCGGTATGGGAATCGATAAGCCTGATGTTCGTTTCGTTATTCATCACGATATTCCGAAAAGCCTGGAAAGCTACTACCAAGAAACAGGTCGCGCCGGCCGCGATGGTGGCGAAGGATATTGCCTCGCTTACTACTCCTATAAAGATGTTGAAAAACTCGAGAAATTCATGTCAGGAAAACCCGTTGCCGAACAAGAAATTGGGTTTGCACTCCTACAAGAAGTAGTAGCTTACGCCGAAACTTCGATGTCGCGACGAAAATTCCTGCTTCACTATTTCGGTGAAGAATTCGACGGCGAAAATGGCGAAGGTGCCGATATGGACGATAACGTTCGTAATCCTAAATCCAAAGTCGAAGCCAAAGACCAAGTGGTCAAGTTGCTTAAAGTGGTTCGAGATACCAAGCATTTGTATAAAGCAAAAGAAGTTATTTTTACGTTAATAGGAAAGGTTAATGCAGTTATTAAAGCGCACAAAACCGATACCCAGACCTTTTTCGGATCGGGTGAAAAATTCGACGAACGCTATTGGATGGCACTGATCCGCCAAGTGCTCGTGGAAGGTTTGCTTACAAAAGATATCGAAACGTACGGTATCATTAAGGTAACTGAAAAAGGACTCGATTATATCGATAATCCAACGTCGTTTATGATGTCGGAAGATCACGAATACGATGAAAACGAAGACGATTCAATTGTTACCGCAAGTAAATCTTCCGGAACTGCCGATGAAGCACTCATGGTTATTCTGCGCGATTTACGCAAGAAAGTGGCCAAGAAAGCAGGCGTTCCACCGTTTGTGGTTTTCCAAGATCCGTCGCTCGAAGATATGGCGCTCAAATATCCAACCACGCTCGAGGAACTGAGCAATGTGCACGGAGTAGGAGAGGGCAAGGCCAAGAAATACGGTAAAGAATTTGTAGAAATGATTAACCGTTATGTCGAAGAAAACGATATTATTCGTCCGGATGATTTGGTTGTAAAATCCACCGGAGCAAATTCCGCTAACAAATTGTATATCATTCAAAACATCGACCGCAAATTGTCGCTCGATGATATTGCCTCGGCAAAAGGATTAACCATGGATTCGTTGCTGAAAGAAATGGAGCAAATCGTGTACGCCGGAACCAAACTAAACATCAAATATTGGATTGACGATATTCTCGACGAAGATCAGCAAGAAGAAATTCACGATTACTTTATGGAGTCGGAAACCGATCGAATCGAGGATGCTTTAAAAGAATTCGACGGAGAATACGATATCGACGAGCTCCGATTAATGCGAATTAAATTCATCAGCGAAGTAGCAAACTAGAGGTTACTCTGCCAACACAGCGCGATGCGGTTTTAGAATATCACGGTATTTTAAAATCTCGTCGCGCTGTACTATTACAAAGGCCAAGGAATGAAATTCAGAAACGTTTTCTGAGCCAATCTCGTAAAAATTTGCGTGCTCGGCGGCGGCAAATTCCGTTAAATGTTTTGCGTGATGTACCGCGGTTTGCGCTGCTGCTGCTCCGCGAAAATCCCAAATGAGCTTCACTTTTTCCATGGTTCAAAAATAGTTATTTCGGCGAACACATTTTCATTGGAAACGATTGCCCGCGGCCGCGATTGAAACGGAAAGCACGCAAAGCGCGAAATGCCGCCCAAAAAAAGCAGCAAATCTTTATAGTATTCCACTTCAAGTGAAGTAATTCTACAACTTTAGTTCGCATTTTTTTGGCAGCTGCCGGCAAAAATCGTTTTTAAAGGCATTTGACACTAAATTTTATTGTCTGCCAAAAAAATCATTAACTACTAAAATACCATTTCTATATATTGAAATTCCTATTAATCCGTTTGCTCGAGTTAGAATTAGTTCGTCGTTTTCACCTTTTTTTGCGCGGTAGTAATTAAATCCATTAAAGGTTTCAGAATCAGCTTGGTTGAAGATATCGTGTCCTTCAACTTGTACAAAAGTACTTGTTACTGTAGCTAATAGTCTGCTTTGACCTCCTTGCCAGTTTCCACGGAATTCTTCGGGTATATTTAAATTTCCTGTTATTTGGTCTTCTTGTGTGCAAGAATTAAAACTAAGAGTCAGAAGTAATGTTAGTGTAAAAAATAATTTTTTCATGCTTATTTTTTTTAGAGAAAAGATATAAAATTATTTTGAATTAAAACACGTTACTTTCCACAGCTATTTTATAAAATCTAACAACAATGTAATCGTCTTCTACTGCTGATGAATTATTGACAAAGGAAAAATCTGTGAATTTCTGTGGTTTCCGTGCGCCCAAAAAGAAATGCTCTGTCGAAAGAAGAAGACTCTCAATAAGCCATAAAAGGAGAGTATAACATTTTGTTTTATGTGAGTCCGATTTAAAAGTAACATACAGAAAACAGTTAAATGATTGATTACAAGGCAGATTTTTTTTAGGGTACTGTAGTATCGCAAAAAAATCTAACGGAGTAGGCAGTCGTTTATCTGTTTAGCGGGGAAGTTAATCCCTTTAATCCCTATTAAGTTTTACATTTTGTTGATTTCGAGCGATCTGACAAAGATTTTTAATCGAACTCAGGTTGGTTATTTCGGCGAACGTATTTTCATTGAAAACGATTGCCCGCGGCCGCGATTGAAACGGAAAGCACGCAAAGCAAATAAGCAAGAGCCCTAGGAAGTTTTGTGCGACCAACGGAAGCGCAAAAATGCCGTAGGGATGTGCGAATTTTGCTGCGTCCGATAACTATCGGGATGTAGTGAAAAGCGCGAAATGCCGCCCAAAAAAAAGAGAAAATCTTTTTAGAATTCGACTTCAAAGAAGGAGATTTTGTAATTGTAGATAGCGTTTTTATTTGGGCAGCTGCCGGCAAAATACGTTTTCATCAGCGTGAGAGTTCCAGCCGGCACCGCGCTATCCGCTACAATCTGCTGCTCGGCAACTGCCGCTCGCAGCAGGATTTTCGCTACTATCGCTGCCGCAACAATCGGTATCAAACCAATGTTTCCAAACAATCGAGTTAAAAATGAAATAATTTAAACTATTGATTTAAAGACGTATTCGAACTATTTCAAAAAAATACCACCACAAAAGCGACGGTTTAAATGCCAAGCAATAAAAAATAGCGCAGCATAATTTCTCCTTAACCATCTAAAGCATTCACTACAAGCGTTCTAATAAAGATTTTTATCTCCAACTCACGTTATTTAACCTACGAAAGTAACAATTGCAAAAGCGACTCGTCTACTTAGTACAAAACCATCGGAGTGAAATCAATTCTATCAATCAAAAATCTACACAAGCGATACGGCAAAGTACATGCAGTAAACGACGTATCGCTTGAAATCAAAAAAGGAAACGTCTACGGAATTTTAGGACCTAACGGCTCCGGTAAATCAACTACACTCGGAATTGTTCTAAACGTAGTCAACAAAACATCCGGCGAGTTTTCTTGGTTCGACGGCAGCATGTCTACTCACCAAGCCATCAAAAAAGTCGGTGCGATAATCGAACGACCCAACTTTTATCCGTACATGACTGCCTACGAAAATTTAAAGTTAGTTTGCCTAATCAAAGAAATTCCCAGTCAAAAAGTCGAAGAAAAACTTAAAATTGTCGGTCTCTTCGAACGAAGAAACAGCAAGTTCAAAACTTTTTCTCTCGGAATGAAGCAGCGCCTCGCCATTGCCTCAGCTTTATTAAACGATCCCGAAATTCTAATTCTAGACGAGCCAACAAACGGCCTCGATCCACAAGGAATTCACCAAATTCGAGAGCTGATTCAGTTAATTGCCGCTACCGGAACCACAATTTTACTCGCTTCTCACTTACTAGACGAAGTTGAAAAAGTATGTTCGCATGTGCTCGTTCTTCAAAAAGGTAAAATGCTTTATTCGGGAACGGTATCAGATATGGTTCGAAGTGATGGTTATTTCGAATTAGCGTCCGCCGATTTAGTCCATTTAGAACGTAGATTGCGCCAACATCCAGCTTTTAAAAGCATTGAATACGCTCCAGAAAAGCTAATTTTCTCCACGCTACAACCAATCGAATCCGGCGATCTAAACAAATTCCTCGCCGATGAAAATATTTTCCTCTCTCATTTAGTCTTTAAAAAACTAAGTCTGGAAGCACAATTCTTAATGCTTACTCAATCTGCCGAATCATGAAAAGACTGCTTGCAATTGAACTTCAAAAAATTTGGCTAAACAAAGCTAGTCGTTTTTTAACCCTTACTTACTTTCTGTTGTTGTCGTTAATTGCACTCTTTACAGCAATTCAATTCGACATAGGTAGCTTTCATTTAAACGTGGCCGAAATGGGTATATTTAACTTCCCATACATTTGGCATTTTAACACCTATTTTGTCGATTTCTTTAAGTTTTTTCTAGCTATTGTAATCGTATCCATGATGGCAAACGAGTACAGCTACGGAACTTTAAAACAAAACCTAATCGATGGAATCAGTAAAAAAGAACTAATCCAATCAAAGTTTCTGACCGTTTTCTTGATGGCTGCGGCTTCAACTGTTTTTGTTTTCTTACTAACATTGATTCTCGGATTTACGCATTCTTCTTTTACCGAATTTAGGACAGTAGTAACCGATACCGACTATCTAGTCGGATTTTTCGTAAAATTAACCGCGTTCTTTAGCTTGTGCCTGTTCGTCGGAATATGGGTAAAACGCTCTGCCTTTGCACTTGGCTTTATTATGTTGTTGTACCTAATTACCGTTATAGTAGATGCCATTTTACGATTCAAAGTTTTAAATCCCGAAACCACCGATTCGATCATGCAATTTACACCAACAACAGCCATGTCCAATATCATCGTAGAGCCTTTTACGCGTTTGTCGATCATTCAACAAATGGGCGAGCAGATCGGCGTAAAATCCGATAAAGATTTCACTGTCAACTACTCGGCGGTGCTTATAAGCCTCGGCTGGATAGCCTTTTTTATCTTCGGAAGTTATTTTATTGTCAAGCGTCGCGATTTGTAATT
This sequence comes from Pseudanabaena sp. UWO311, assembly GCA_943371725.1. Taxonomy (GTDB): domain Bacteria; phylum Bacteroidota; class Bacteroidia; order Flavobacteriales; family Flavobacteriaceae; genus Flavobacterium. Next base: position 30,444 of record CALRVY020000009.1, read on the forward strand.
ATCTCAAGTTGTAAGTATTTGGGCACATCCCGCCGCCTTTAATAGCGCGAAGTGTCGGCGGCGGGTCGGGCTTTTTGCTGCAATGCAACTCAAAAAAACAGCTTCAACCTCGGCTGGTTACGGGCTTCCTGAGGTCGCCGTGCCCAACCGGGTTTCACACTGTTTTTTTTACGTTCCATTTTCGCGTCAATCCCTTGTGCGAAAATACGTTTCCAGCAATGCGTTTCCACAACGAAAAACACAGCTTTAACACGGCCTTAGCAAGCGTAGAAGACAATTAGCCTAGCAATTGTAGTATATTTGCAGTCGCTATGACCCGTTTTTCTACATCAGTTCTTTCGCTAATTTTGTCTTGCTACTCAGCGATTTTAGTCGGACAATCTATTACAGTCGATACCAATTACAATGCACAGCAATTGGCGCAAGATATCCTAGTCAATAATCCGTGTCTGCTTATTTCAAACGCTTCAATCACCTCTTCCAATGCCGATTCGTTCCAAACAGCAGGCTATTTTTCGGCAAATACGATTAACTTTCCCTTCGCTCAAGGAATTATTTTAAGCACAGGAAATGCGGCTTCGGCAGTAGGGCCAAACACGAGTTTGTTGAGCGAAGGCAGTGCAGCTTGGTTAGGCGATAACGACTTAGAAGCTGCTCTAAATGTGGGAAATACGATTAATGCAACCGTATTAGAATTCGATTTTGTTTCCCTATCGGCTGCTATTTCGTTTCGCTATCTGTTAGCGTCCGAACAATATCTAACAAATCCCAGCCCAAACCAATGTAACTTCACCGATGGATTCGCTTTCCTTTTGAAACGAAACAATTCCAATGATCCATACCAAAATTTAGCTGTTGTTCCCGGAACCGATATTCCCGTTAGAATAAACACCGTTAGAGGAAGCGGCACGGTTTGCCCGCCTGCTAACGAACAGTATTTTCAAGGTTACAATGGCGGAGATAGTGCCACAAATTTCAACGGACAAACCGTGCCGCTTACCGCAGAGGCAAACGTGATTCCAGGTGAAAGTTATCACATTAAATTAGTTGTAGCCGATCAAGGAAATAACTTATTTGATTCAGCAATCTTTCTCGAGGCAGGAAGTTTCGAAGCCGTAACCGACTTAGGTCCCGACCGAACAATCGCAAACGGTAATCCGCTCTGTACCGGCGAAACCATAACCGTAGATGCTACTCAAATCGGAACAAATGTATCGTATTCCTGGTTTCGAAACGGAGTACTTCTTGCCAATACAGCGCCCGTTTTTACTATCGATACTGCGGGCACTTACGAAGTCGAGGCCAATATTAATAACAACAGCTGTCTGATAACCGGACGCATCGAAGTCGATTTTAGTTCAATTGCCACCATACCACCAGTTACTTTACGTCAATGCGACCCAGACGGCGATGGTCAGACAACGTTCAATCTAAACAACGTCAACGATCTCATCACCAACGGAAATGCACAATTGCTAAGTCCGATTTATTTCGAAAATGCTTCCGATACGAATCCGATTTCTAATCCAAGTCAGTACACGTCAAGCTTCCCAAAAACAATTTTTGCAAAAGTCCAAAACAGCTTTGGCTGCCAAACAACAACAACTGTAAATTTAGTTGGTGCAACTTCGCAAAACACAGTTCCGCTAACGTACATCCTTTGCGACACGGACAACACAAAAGACGGAAAAACAAATTTCAACTTGAATAATCTGGCCACAGCCGATGTTCTTCTCAACGCACCATCAAATATTGCTGTAAAGTATTTTCCAACAGAAAACAACGCTCTATGGGAAACGCAAGAAATTACAGCGGAAATAACCAACGACACAGCCAATTCACAAACCTATTACGCGCGTTTGTATAACGGAGTCGATTGCTTCGATATCATACCAATTAGCATTACAATCGATTACATTCAAGAAGATTTCTCGCAAACCGAAACGATTTATTTTTGCTCGGGAACGTTCGCAACTTTAACCGCGCCAACTGGCTACAATAATTACCGTTGGTCGCACGATAGTACATTAACTAATCGAGAAATTCGTTTAAACATTCCACAAACCTACACCGTTACCTTTTCCAATCAAAACGGCTGCGAAGCATCTAAAACATTCGAAGTTATAGAATCGAACCAAGCTGTTATCACAAATATTGCCGTAACAAGCTTCGCCGGAAATTCAAATAGTGCCACCATTGAAGTTCGTGGTTTAGGAAATTATCAGTTTTCAATCGACGGGATTAATTTTCAAGATACCGCGTTCTTCTCAAACATTAACCCCGGTATTTACACGGCAACAGTAATAGATACGTATGGTTGCGAACCAACATATGCTGAATTTATTGTTTTGGATTATCCCAGATTTTTTACACCGAACGG
>CALRVY020000010.1:0-31015 GCA_943371725.1 Pseudanabaena sp. UWO311
AAGTCAACTATCTTCATCGAATATATGCTTGGAGTTATTGAAAAATCATTGGAAACTTTACTCAATTACAACAATAGGGTTCTGAAAGATATTGATCGTTTAGCGTATTTTTTAAAACTCGGAATAAAAGAGTTTAACCGAAAAGATTATATGAACATATTTAAAGATTTATCGTCAGCAACGGCAAGCAGAGATTTGAAAAAAGGCACGGAAATGAATATGTTTGAAAGTGTAGGTCATCTCAATAAAACCAGATACATAGTAAAATAACCCCGATTGCGCGGATTTACAACCCCGATAGCGCGGATTTACTTCGTCTGTTCGGCTAAAGCCTCGGGTCCAATCCGTGCTAAAAGAACTCAATAGCGCGGATTTACTTCGTCTGTTCGGCTAAATCCTCGGGTGCCATCCGTGCTAAAACAAACTGGCGCAGGCCCGTATTGCCCCATGCTACAATCCTAATTCTGGCTTGGTCGCAGCGAGGATCTTATTTCTACCACAGCACCCGTACTTTTCTTGTCTTGAAATTGCAATTATTTTTAAGCAGCTAATCCCGCCTTTCGCTGTAGTCCTCAAAAAACCAGCTGCCTTCAGTCGCGCTGCGGTGGGCTTCTTGGGTCGCCACCACAGCCGCGCTTCCGTCAAGCTGCTTTTTCTCCGGGCTGCCGCTGCAGTCGGGGCTAGGAAATGCGTTACTAACGTTTGGTGGAAAAAGTGTATATTCGTTTAGGACAAAAGGCGAAACAAGTGTCCAATTTAACATATTAAAAAGGCGCATAATTTTTTTGATTTAAGCTGCTGGTATTAAATAATTTATACTTGTTTTTGAAAAATAAAAAAGTAGCAGAAACTTCGCTAATTGTTGAGTTAGTGGCTATTTTAAAACGACCGTGAAACAGACAATTTATATACTGACAATTACAATGGGACTTTTAAGTTGTAACAATCAACCGAAACAAGTTGACAAGACAACTATTGCTAGTACAGACACCAAAACTTCAAAGGATGACAACTCGAAATACTACACACAACAAGACACCATTTTAATTGCAACCGAAATTGGCGACACTCTGAAATATGCAAAAGCAGACTTCAATAACATTGTAGATAAACACGCAGAATTTTTTGAAGAATATCCAGAAAACCCAGACCAAGTATATTTCAACGACAATGACAAAGAAGAATTTGGAAGTGAAGTTGGGCAAGACAATTATTACGTTTTGTATGCTTACTTTCTCAAACAAAAAAATGGAGTTAAAGAATTTGCCCAACAACGACAAAAGCTCATAGACATTTATTCAAACATTAATTCATTATTTGGACACTTTGAATATGGCGGAACATACTTTGGACACCAAAGTAGAAGAATTTTAGGTTATGCAGAATATTCAATTTACTTGTTACCAAAAACCAAAGACGACATTTCCAAAACATACGATATTACAAAGCAAAAAGAACTTTACATCAAATCATTGCGACAACTCATAGAAGACGAAAGTAAAATTGACTTCAATACCTTAGGACAAGAAAAGATTGAACGAACCAAAAAACTTAATAAAATAGTTGACGAACTTGACAAGCTAATAACTGACAATTTTTATCTTAGACGAGCACAAGAATTTCAATATGGACATTACGAGTATTATTAATAGAAGAAAAACAGCCACTAATAGCCGTTTGCCGCAATGGGGGCTGACGTGGTTAAATCAAGTGCAGTGCTTCTATCAACATTTGTGCTTGGGTGACAGTGAAGTGCTTTGAAATCCCCCACTGTGGCAAGCGGCAAAACGTTTCCTGCAAGCCTTCGCAACAACCTAAAAAAATGCATTCAAATGGACAAAAATCCTTTAAAAGAACTTCAAAAAAAATTTGTTGAAAGTCCACTATTTACTGCATTTCAAATTTTTGATCAATATCCAAGAACAGTCTATAAATATAGAAGTTGGGATGATAAGTATCATAAGCGAATGCTAACTCATAATGAAATTTTCATGTCGCCACCAAACTTATTTAATGATCCTTTCGATTGTAGAATTTATGAAGATTATTCGTGGCTATATGATGAAGAACAAAGAAACCAAAGAATCGAAGAGTCATTGATAAAAAACAAAGATTACATTATACAGAAACATGGAAGCATCGAAGAAGCAAGAAGATTAATTACAGAGAATTTTTCGTATCCAGCCACATATCAAATGCGTGCAGAAAAAAGTGCTGACGATTTTAATAATAAACATATTGGAATTGTTTCATTTGCTGAAAATTGTGACTCTATTTTGATGTGGTCACATTATGCTAATCATCATAAAGGTTTTAGCATTGGTTTTGATGAAAAGAAAATGAAAGTGTCTGGATTATTTGATTTATGCGAAAGCGTAATATATTCTGAGGAGATGCCTAACTTGTATGTTGACGAAGCTAGAACTAAGAAAATTAGAGTTCAATTACATAAGAGTAATGAATGGGAATATGAACGTGAATACAGGGCAATATCAATCTTTGACCATGAACAAGTTAAAAAACCTGGGCATAGAATTGTAAAATTTGATGATTCATACATTAAAGAAATAATTTTGGGGCTTTTGACTCCAGAAAAACATAAGAAAGCAATTTCTGAAATAGCAAAGAAAAAGAATATTCCATTATTCCAAATGCAAAAAATTCCTTTTAAGTTTAAGCTGATAAAGATGCCATATGAAGGTTAGGCCAGCAGGTAACAGCACCTACACGCAATGGCTTGATTTTCTTGGCTTCACGATTTGTTTTCAGGAACAAAATTTTATCTTAGCGGAGCGTACGCTGCTCGATTTGTTGTCACTAAGATCAGCCGCAAAACGTTATCTACAATTTTAACCAACCTACAAGCCATGACCTATATACAAACTTCAGAACTAATAAAAGAAAAATATCTCACCCCGTTAGAAAATTACGAGATAAAAACATTACAAGATGTTGAAAATTTTCATACAGAATTAATCAATGTTAGAACCTCAGTGAGATTCGATCCTGAGATTGGCATGGATGTAATGCCTCATTACAGAGGTGAACAAAATTTTGGATGGGACATTTTACCTGGTATTTTTAGACCTCCATATTCGTCAGGAATAGATTTGACTAAAGCTAGAGTAATTGAAAAAAACGGAGCGGAAGTTTTCAAAAACAAAGTAATTGAAAATTACGGCGAAAAACAAATATTTAAACATAGTGTAAAACCTCATGGGGAAAGTTGGGATTTATTGTTTCAAGCTCAACATGCTGGCGTAAAAACTAACCTTATAGATTTTTCAACTTCAAGCGTTTTATCATCATTCTTCATGTGTGAGCCATCTGAAAAACATGAAAATGCAGATGGTCAACTTTGGGGACTATTGGTACCATCAGATTTTATCTTCAATGAAACATCTGATTATGACAAACTAGTTTACCCAGATTCAAATCCATTTGAATTAGACAAATCATTCATGTGCAATGTCCCGACTTATATTGATGATATTGATGAAAGAACGTATCAATTTAGACTATTTAGACAACATGGAAGACTGTTTGCATCGGGAGACTTTGACTTAGATGTTCCGCTTAATAAAAAAGAATTCTGGAAAAACATGATATTTCGTGTTAGAGTATCTGCGGAAGTTAAAAAAACTATATATAAAGAGCTAATTGAAAGAGGAATTGACAGAAAAAGTATGATGATAATCGAAACTGCAGATGCTGATAAAATGATTGAGGAAGTAAATTCTGAAATGAAAAAACTGTAGCTAGCAGCCGTAACCGTTACACAACTCCCTTTCCGATCAAAAACGTTGCTTTGTGCAGCAAATGCGACATCAAATTAGCCGTTTTAAGCCGTTATTCTGTTAAGCTCGTGGTGCGAACACTTATATTTTGAATGACTTAAAACCCTTCTTTTTAGTCGGTGAATGGCCGTTTTCGAAGATGCGCGGTGTTTCGCTGTTTTTTCAGATGCAACAACAACTTGAACCAACGGTTTTTTGACAATGAAGTTCAGTTATTTTTTGAGAGTACAGGTTAAACTCGCTATCAGTTTAAAAAAGGCCGTTTACGTTCACCGAGGTAAACAATTGCGGCTAAAAATTCGTTATTTCTTGATAAATCAGCAATACGGAAATCACTGCAAAACCGATAGCTATCGGTTAAAAGGATTTAAGTGTATTTTTACGTTGTGTAACAAGCACAGCCGTTTGGCAAAATGCCGGGTTAACTGCTATTTGAACGTTTGGTTTACAAATGAGAATTAGTGTTAAAGGGAAAGTAAGCGCTTCAAAATACATTGTTTTCGAAACGTTACAATAATTTTTAAATTATGGAAGGGTATAGAGATACGGCAGCGAAAATTGACAAAGAAATCAGACGGCACAAGTGGTTTGACTTTCATGTCTTAAGTTTTAACGGACATAAGTTGATTGTCGCAGGTGGTGAAGATTTAACCTATTGTCATACATTAGAAATAATCTTTGAGGACCTATTCTTTGTTTCTGGTTTCTTTCAAGGTTGGCATTCTGACACAACTCAAACCGTATTCGCGATTCCTGAAAATGAGCGTGAAATGAATATCAAATATGAAATAGAACAAGATTACCAACTCTTTGTTTTCAAGACCGAAAACTATAAAAATGATGTGATAATTGCAGCTAGAGCTATTTCGTTCAATACGGATACCGTTTACTATTATGAGCGCAATGACTTAAAACCAAACGAACGAATTGCAGACTTCGTGAAAAAGAAGAACATCCTGTAATAAACGTTTGCCTTTGCTCAACTCCCATCTTAAGACAACTGTTTCAAAAACACTATAATTCGCCTTCGTGTAAGCTCTTTTGCAAAGCTTGAAACTGGATATATTAAAAATAAACATTTCATGTATTTTTGGCTGGTGGTTTGGATTAATTCGCTGAACATGTTGGTATGCCTTAAAAATAGTTGACGTACTTAGGAGAAAGTACGTTAGGAATACCCCGAATTAAATTACATTCTAAACAATAAATTTTAAGCAAGAAAATGACAAAAAAAATCATCCTAATATTCGGAATTATTTTAATTCTTTTTGTTGTTCTAAAGTATGGAAAGTCGATTTATACAACGATTTTAAGTAAGATCAAAGCTAAAGAAACAATTGATACTAGAATTGAACAAATTGAAGGCCGGGTTTGGAATCGTCTCAAGAATAACTTGAATTTAGCAGGCTATAGCAAGAATTATCCCGATGAAATAATTCTCGTTGCCTTTAAAGAGGAGCGGCTTCTGCAAGTTTATGCGAAAGACCGCCGAGGAATTAGAAAAATAAAAGAATATCCATTTACTGCATCTAGTGGTAAATTGGGACCTAAATTAAAAGAAGGAGATAAACAAATACCTGAAGGCATCTACAACGTTGAATATTTGAATCCAAATAGCTCCTACTATTTATCAATTAAAGTTAGCTATCCAAATGAATTTGATAAATCAAAAACTCAATTGAAAAATATAAAAGATTTAGGTGGCGATATTTTTTTGCATGGAAAAGCGGTATCAATTGGCTGTATCGCAATTGGAGACAAAGCAATTGAAGAAGTTTTTATCTTAACTCAAAAAGCGTTTAAGAACAGCATTAAAGTAATTATAAGTCCGAGGGATTTCAGAACAAACCCAATTTATCCTCAAATTTCCGACATAAATTGGGAAGATGAATTATACGACAAAATAAAAGACGAATTAAATTTGATTCCTGTTTTATAAAGCTTCCAATCAAATGCAATCATTGACAAAAAAGATATAATCACAACGACAGAAGAAGAGAAAAAACTCAATAGCGCGGATTTACTTCGTCTGTTCGGCTAAAGCCTCGAGTGCAATCCGTGCTAAAACAAACTGGCCCCGATAGCGCGGATTTACTTCGTCTGTTCGGCTAAAGCCTCGAGTCCAATCCGTGCTAAAAGAACTCAATAGCGCGGATTTACTTCGTCTGTTCGGCTAAAGCCTCGGGTGCAATCCGTGCTAAAACAAACTCGCGCTGGCTCGTATTGCCCCATGCTACAATCCTAAGTCTGGCCTGGTCGCAGCGAGGATCTTATTTCTACCACAGCACCTGTACTTTTCTTGTATTGAAATTGCAATTATTTTTAAGCAGCTAATCCCGCCTTTCGCTGTAGTCCTCAAAAAAACAGCTGCCTTCAGTCGCGCTGCGGTGGGCTTCTTGGGTCGCCACCACAACCGCGCTTCTGTCAAGCTGCTTTTTCTCCGGGCTGCCGCTGCAGTCGGGGCTAGGAAATACGTTACTAACGTTTGGTGGAAAAATACCTATAAGTAGGTAGTTTTGGAGGGAGGGAACACCTAGATTAGAAAAAGAAAAGGCGGATGTTTTGCACGGAAAGTTATTTTAAAAGAATGCGACAAAAGTGTTAACAGACAAATCTAGAAGAACGTAGATTTTATTTATTTCATAATTGTAAAGTACCAATTTCAAAAAGCTTCCTATTTTTCGAAAATAAAGAGACATGAAGAACCTTCGCAGATTATCGAGTTATGAGTCAAAGTGAAACTAGAACCGAGCTGCAAATTGCAAATTTGTTTTTTTTACCAAGTCACAAGCCATCGCTTAAAAAATAAAAGAACTATTTTTCGCCGTGGGACAACAGAAAGCTAATCATTTTTCGTCGATGATTTAATAATTGTCCGTAAATTTGTCCGTGTACGTAAAATCGTCCGTAAATATGGCAACAATTAATTTTTACCTAGACAAATCAGACAAAAAAGGGCTAGCTCCTATTCATCTTAGAATTAACTGTTCTGGGTCCCAAATAAAACTAGCTACTGGACAGAAAATTGCTCCTGAGCTTTTTGACAAACAAAAGCAACGTGCAAAAGGACTGACTTATGATATAATCGAAATCAACCATTATCTAGATTATCTTAATGAACGAGCAGACGAACTTTTGCATCATTCAAAAAAACGAACGTACACGCAAGAAGAAATAAAAGACATTCTTAACCAGCACATTGACAGTTACAAAGAAAGTCATTCCGTTAATATTGTAAAGGAACAAATTTCACTTTACGGCAAATCTTTCACCTTTGTTGACCTCTTCGCAGGTGCAGGCGGTTTTAGTGAAGGCTTTCTTCAAGCGGAATACAACAATAAGTTTTTTGATTTCATTGCAGCAAGTGACATCAATGAAAATTGTGAACTGACACATATTGTTAGGTACAATCATCAACTTGGTTTAAAGGCCGAATTTGTAAGACAAGACATAACCGAACCAGATTTTTTAGATAATTTCCTCAAAAAAATTGGCGACAAAACAATTGATGTGGTTTGTGGTGGCCCACCTTGCCAGAGTTTCAGTTTAGCAGGAAAAAGAAAAAAGTTCGACAAAAAAGACGACCTTTTTTCACATTATCTGGAAGTCATAAAGGTTTTACAACCTAAATACTTCATTATGGAGAATGTAAAAGGCATTCTGACCAAAGAAGATGGCAAAATCAAAGATTTGATAATTCAAGAAATCAATTCAATTGTTGACACTAAAGAAATACCTGTTTTGGTTTCGTTCATCAGAAAAATGAAATCGAACAACAATAGTTTTATTCTTGAATGCATTATCAAACGTGTTGAAATTGAAACACTAAGAGAAGGGGAAATTGAAAATGGAAGAGAGCAATTCATTCAGTTTGTAGATAATCGTTTCAAACAACTAACTCCCAAAATTGCAGACTACAAAACCAGTAAAACCGACCAAAGAATAAATACGATTCGGCACGGTTTTAATATTTTAGCACGGACAAAAGAATGGGAAAAATTAAAACGTGACATCATTAAAGAAAAAGACCACTGTAATATCGACAGTGATGCTTTTGTTTTACAATTTACATCTTTTCTAACTCACATCAGTTCAGAAAATGTTATTGAACAAATTGAATATTCTTTCAATGATTTAAAAGTTCCAAGCACATACAAAAAAGACTGTTCAGATATAATCACAGCACTCAAAATTTACACTTCATCATTTGATGAAACAGTTGACATTTTATTAAATCTTACAGAAAGCAATGAAAAATCTGCTCTCAATGAAATTTTGGATAGCATTAGATTATACAAAATTGAAAAGCCGTTCGTTGCTAATTCATCTAACTACGGTGTACCTCAAAATAGAGAAAGAGTTTTATTTATAGGTTGCCGTAAAGACCAAAAATTCATTTCTGAAATTCCTGCAACAGTAAAGGATAATGAAAAAGTTACTGTATTTGAAGCTTTATATGACCTTGACTTCATTGGCAACAATGAAGAAGCTCATCATTATGAGTTAGTTGATATTTCAAAGCAGTTCAACGGAACAGCTGAAAAAATGAAAAGTCTTTTAAGAAAACGAACAGTTGAAGGAAAGGAAAATCCGAAGATTGGAAAATCATTTTCAGAGTGGTCGAGAGAAGGACGATTAATTGAAAGGTATCAACCTAAGACCAAACCGTTTTATGTAAGAAATTTTGAAGGTCTTCAAAAAGGGGAAAAATATTTTGACATTCTCAACAACCACAAAACGAGCAATCAAAACGAAGATGTTCTTAAACGACTTGAAATAATTTTAAAAAATGGTGATTACAAAAAGGCTCAATTTGATTTAGAAGAATGTGGCTTAACTTCAAATAAAAGGAGTTACAATGTATTAAAACCAGATTCTCAAAGCCCGACCGTTATGACCATTGCAGATGATTATATTCATTACAAAACACCTAGAGCTTTGACAGTTCGTGAAATGGCAAGACTACAATCTTTTGATGATTCTTTTGTGTTTCAAGGAAAACGTTCAACTGGTGGAAACAATAGAAAAACTGAAGTTCCTCAATATACTTTAGTCGGAAATGCTGTTCCACCTTTGATGGCAAGAGCCATTGCAATGGAAATTTTAAAAAACATCAAATGAGAGTACTTACATCGGAAGAGCAGAATAAAATAAAATTATTAACCAAAAATCAAGTTTCGTTAACGCTTATAGAACCAACAGAAACAGGTTTGAAAAAATCTATAATGGATGCAACTGGTTCTGTTAGAAGTTTTTTGAAGGAAAATCAAATTCACGACTATGATTTACAAGGACAAGGTCCAGAAAATAAGGTTCAAATAAATGCAATCATATACGAAGACTTTAAAGTAACCAATTCAATAGCTTCACTTTACAGACCACAAACAAAAAAAGGAGACCCACGGATATGGTTTTCTGGACTTACTAAAATTGCAAATCCGAATGATATTGTTGCAATAATTTATTTTGCTAACTCTTTTCATATTTTCAATCTCACGCAACTAAATGTAGATGCGTTATTAAATTCAAACATTTTAAATCCTCTCAAGGAACTGATTTCAGAAATTAGTAGTAAAGCAACTGAAATAGCTTTTGAACTTTTGGCAATGCTTCGCAAAGTGGCAAGTTCTGGCCCTATAAAATCAATGGTTGCAGCAGATACATCCGTTGGACGAACACTTGAAACTGCTTTGGGAATTGACATTAACTCTTCAAAACAGCCAGACTACAAAGGCATCGAACTAAAATCTTTCAGAAGTAGCAGAACAAATAGAAAGAATTTATTTGCCCAAGTTCCAGACTGGACTTTAAGCAAGTTTAAAAGTTCAGCAGAAATTTTAGATGCATTTGGCTACAAACGTGGTGAGGACTTCAAATTGTATTGCACAGTTTCAGCCATAACCAGAAACTCACAAGGTCTTGCTTTAAAATTGGATTCTGACATTAAGCAGTTGATTGAGAACTCTGATAAAACAGAAATTGGCGACTTTGTTGTTTGGCCATTAATTACACTTCATAACAGACTACTTGAAAAACACAAGGAAACTTTTTGGGTTGAAGCTACAAGTACATACATTGACGGAATTGAGCATTTTCAATATTCAATGGTAGAACACACGAAAAAACCAATTACATCTCAGTTTGACATACTTATGGACCAAGGAATAATAACTTTAGACCATTTAATAAAACGTAATACAAACGGAAAAGTAGTAGAGAAAGGTCCCATTTTCAAAATCAAACCAAGCGGACTTGACTTACTTTTTCCTCCTAGTGAAAAATATAATTTGATATAAAAATGCCAACGCTCAACAGCCACACACATTGCCAAGTCGCACCAGCCCAAGTTCAAGCCGAAACTTGGCAAAGAGTGTGTCTGTTCCAACTCACAACCGACAGGAAATCAGAACGAAAGAGAAATACTAAATGTACAAACCCCGTTAACCTCAAACAACTCGCCTCTTAAAATAAACGTTTCAAAAACATAATAATTCGCGCTCGTTTAAGTCCTTTTTAACGAGGTTTAGTTTTTTATAATCTTACCTGAAATACATATCCCCGTGCACTCACCCCGCGCAAAGGATTGCAATGGAAACCAAACGAAACAGGGCGGTATTGAGCTGCAAAAGAATTGTGTGACCTAAGAAACACAATGCTTTTTATCAGCAAAAACCGCCCTGTGAGTGGGTTGAAATGGAAAGCCTGACCCCGGCCGGGTTAAGGGGGTGGGGTTGCGCCCAAATAATCAATACACAATTTTAAACTTTTCCGAGTGCGTACAACTGCTCCATCGTTGGCGTAGCGCTTCCTCCTACGGGTTCGAGCGTAATTCCGAACGCCTCAGCATCGCCCGTAGGCTCAACTTTGAAGATTTTCTCTGCCGACGAATCGTAGTTTGCAATCGTACCAATAGACGTTGGCGTGAGCTGTGGAATTAACTTTAACGACCAGATTTGGTACACTTTTCCTTCCGGCGGCTCCGGCAACGACGCAATATCTACGTACACTTCTTGCGACGCCTTGTTCCAGTAAATACGTGCCGACGATTCCGGTGCAATAGCCTGACCCGCCAAATCGATTACCGTATTTTCTTTGCTTCTCAAGACGTTAACCAGCGCTAAACGACTCTCATTAACCTGATTTAACGTATCAATTTTCTTAGTGAGCGCCACTTTTTCTTCGTTAACCGTGCTCAGCGCCGCATCTTTGTTCTGATTCTCAAGGAACAAATAACCGCAGCCCAACAAGAACAATACCGAGGCAGCGTAACCAAAATACGTGGCCAATCCGATAACTTTTACCGGCTTTGGTGCCTCAATTTCGTTGCCAAAAATAGCTTTTGCAATGCGTTGGTAATTTTCGCCCGACAAATAAGGCGCCATTGTGTACGACAAACTAACAACCGCTGTTTCAATCGATTTAATTTCGTCGCGAACTATTTGGTGCTCGGCCGCCATGCGCTCTACTTCGGCAACTTCGGCTTCAGTAGCTACTCCGTAAACGTACAGTTCAAGGATTCCCGAGGTGATAAATTCATTTACTTCCATTAGACTTGCAATAAATTTCTAAGGTCTGCTATACAATTTCTGTTTTGGGTTTTAACCGTCCCCAGCGGGATTTCCAATTCTTCAGAAGCTTCTTGTTGCGTGTAACCTTTAAAGAATAACAAATCGATAATTTTGATACACTTGGGTTTCAATTTTTTGATAAATTCTTGAATTCCAATTGAATCGATTTTGAAGTTTGCTTTATTGCTGTCATCAAGTAGATGTACGAAATTATCTGCTGATAGGTTTTTTTGCGCGTTGTTAAATCCTTTTGAACGCAAACGATCGATACTCGCATTGCGTGCAATATTCACAATCCACGTAAAAAAACGTCCTTTCGAAGTATTGTACGAATCGATGTTTTTCCAAATTTTCACAAACACTTCTTGCAGCACGTCTTCGGCTTCTTCTTTGTCACGCATCAAATTGTAAATAACGCCGTACAAATTTTTCGCGTACATATCGTACAACATCGTGTAGGCTTTTTCATCCTTTTTAAGGAGTAAGGGAATAAGTACTTCTTGTTCCATACATTTTTTGTTACAGGGTAAAAGTAATTTTTTTTCCTTGGAAGACGACCAATTTGAGCGCGGAGTTTATAAAAAAATTACCATCTGTTTACCAATCGAAACAGTACCTTTGAAAAAAAGAAATCATGAAGAAACTAATTTTTTTCAGTCTGGCTGGACTGTTATTTTCTTGTACAAATAGCGCACAACAAAAAGGTTCTGCAGCAGTTACAAATGCAAAAAACAATCAAAAAATCACAGAAAATATGAGCTTTTACGACATCAAAGTAAATGATATTAACGGACAGGCATACGACTTTTCTCAGTTAAAAGGAAAAAAGGTTTTGTTAGTGAACACTGCTTCGGAATGCGGATTCACGCCTCAATATGCCGATTTAGAAAAGCTTTACAAGCAATACGGAGGTTCAAACTTTATCGTAATTGCAGTACCAAGCAACGATTTTGGTGGCCAAGAACCGGGTTCTGCAAGTGATATCAAAAGCTTTTGCTCGGTAAAATATGGAATTGAGTTTCCGATTATGGAAAAAATGGTTACCAAAGGGACAAATCAATCGCCTTTGTACCAGTGGTTGACTTCAAAAGACAAAAATGGAGTAAAAGATTCGTCTGTTATGTGGAATTTTCACAAATTCTTTATTGATGAAAACGGAAAGCTTATAACCGACTTTTCGTCTTCTGTTAGTCCGCTTGATGCTCGAATCGTTGATTTAATCAAGGCATAAATCCAATTGTAAAATGGCAAGATCCAATATCTTGCCCTTTTTTTCTGCAATTTTGGGAAGAACTGCGGTTTGTTTGAATCCGAATTTTTCGTGGAAAGCGATACTTTTCGGATTTTGCGTATCGATGCATGCCACCATGACTTTTAGATTTTGGTCTTTTGCCTTTTGGATCAGTGCTGTTAGTAGTTGAGATCCCACTTGCTTGGCGCGAAAATCGGGCGAAACATAAACGGAATGTTCCACCGTGTTTCGGAATCCATATTTTTTTCGAAACGTACCGTAGGATGCAAATCCAGCAATTCGATTGTCGATTTCGGCAACTAGAAAAGGAAAACCTTGTTGCTGAAGTTCTTCGATGATGCGCCATTGCGTGTCGCTGTCGCGGAAAGATTCTTCGTAAATCGATGTACTGTTTTCAATTTCGTAATTAATGATGGCTACCACCTCGGGAACGTCGGCTAAACAAACTTTTCTTATTTGCATTTTTGCATGGGAATTGTTGTCAAAATTAGGAACTTTTGTTCGGTAGTCCGTACCTTTGAAAAAGGAATCTACACATGCTCGTACCAGAAAACAAACTTGCACAGTCGATTATTCAGCAACTGTTATCACAAAACATAACAGTTATTGTAATTGCGCCTGGGTCGCGAAATGCGCCTTTAACCATCGGATTTACTTCCAACGAACACTTTACTTGTTACAGTATTGCCGACGAGCGTTGTGCCGCTTTTTTTGCGATGGGTTTGGCATTGCACTTAGGAAAACCAGTTGCTGTAATTTGTACTTCGGGATCGGCGGTTTTGAATTTTTATCCTGCTGTTGCCGAAGCGTATTACAGTCGGATTCCTTTGATTGTTATTTCAGCCGATCGTCCGCCGCATAAGATTGACATTGGCGATGGGCAAACGATTCGGCAGAAAAATGTGCTCAAAAAGCACGTTCGAAAAAGCTTGAGTTTACCGGAATTACCAACCAAAAAATCGGAACGTAAATTGTCGAAGGCGCTTTTTATTGCCGCACTCGAAAAACTTCCGATTCACATCAATGCGCCTTTTGAAGAGCCGCTTTACACCACGTTGCCTGCATACAATTACGAAATTCCGGTCGTCAAAAATCGCGATAAAACAATCGAAACTACCGATTTAAGTTCGTTTTTTCAAGAGTGGAATAGTGCAACCAAGAAAATTGTACTCATCGGTTCCGATTTACCAAATACTTTTAGTAATGCATTTATAGAACAGCTCGCCGCCGATCCTGCAACAGTTGTTTTCACAGAGGCCAATTCGAATGTTCGTCACTCCAAGTTCATCAACCAAATTGATACATACATTTCGGATTTGCAACCCATTGAACGTGGCGCGCTGCGTCCGATGGTTTTACTCACTTTAGGCGGAATGGTAGTAAGTAAGCGCATCAAAACAGTATTGCGGAATTTCGAGCCACTAATTCATTTTCACGTCGACAAATACCTCGCTTACAATACGTTTAACTTAGATGTTCGTCTTATTCAAATGGAAATCAAAACGTTTGAGAAGGCATTTTGCGCTTCTGCGAAAGCGTTGATTTCGGAATACCAAGCCCATCACTTAGAACGTTACCAAAAGAAATTAGCCTTGCAACGAAGCTTCGAAATGCAGGCTGCTTTCTCCGATTTTACCGTATTTCGCGACATCGTTAAAAAAGTGCCCGATTCAATTGATTTGCATGTATCAAATTCGGCATCGATTCGATATATGCAGCTGTTCGAACTTCCCGAAAAGCTTGCTGTTTATTGCAATCGAGGTACTAGCGGTATCGATGGGTCAACTTCAACTGCTATTGGTTTCGCTGTTCAAAACCAAAAACCAACGGTATTAATTACAGGCGATATTAGTTTCTTCTACGACAGTAATGCCTTGTGGAACAATTACATTCCAAATAACTTTAAGATTATCATCATAAATAATGGTGGAGGAGGCATTTTCCGCATTTTACCCGGTCATCAGGAAAACAAAACCTTCCATACCTTCTTCGAAACGGCACATTGTTTAACCGCCGAATATTTGGCGAAGATGTACCACTTTGATTACAAAACAGCATCAAATCACGAAAGTGTGGAAGCCGAATTAACAGCCTTTTTTGCAGCTGATTCACGAACGATTTTAGAAATCTTTACACCAACACGCACAAACGATTTAGTACTTGATCAGTATTTTTCATCTTTAAAAATAGACCCATCATAATGGAAATAGGAACGTTTACAACTTTGCGTGTTTTGCGCCATACAGCAGTCGGTATATTTTTGGGAGATACTAATGATCACGAAGTTTTATTACCCAATAAATACGTTGGCGAGCACATGAAAATTGACGATGAAATTTCAGTTTTCATTTACCTCGATCATGAGGAACGCCCGGTGGCAACCACGCTGAAACCGTATATTACAGTTGGCGATTTTGCGTATTTGAAAGTAAACTACATCAATCAATTCGGAGCTTTTCTTGACTGGGGATTGGAAAAGGATTTATTTGTACCATTCGCTGAACAAGGCAAGAAAATGGAAGTCGACAAACGCTATTTAGTGTACTGTTTCAAAGATGAAAAAACGAACCGACTTGTAGCAACAAGTAAGATTAACAGAATTATACAAGAAGAGCCGGAAGGTTTAAATCCGGGCGATCAAGTTGCGCTGATTATTAGTCATCGAAGTGATCTCGGAGTAAACATGATTGTCAATAATCGCTTTCGTGGAATGCTTTACAATGATGAAGCTGCCAATATTCGCATTCGTCCGGGTGATAAACTAACGGGTTACGTTCGACAAGTTCGCGAAGACGGTAAAATCGATTTGGCATTAAAACCGATTGGTTATGCAAAAGTTTCTGACGAAGCTGCAAAATTGCTTTCAGAGCTTAAAGCCAATAGAGGATTTTTAGGATTAACCGACAAAAGTCATCCGGAAGACGTAAAATCGGTTCTCAACATGAGTAAAAAAACATTCAAACAAGCTGTTGGTCAGCTATATAAGCAGCAAATTATAACTATAACCGAAGAAGGATTAAAACTCAATCAATAATGAAACCGCAACCCAATTGGATTAAAGCAGGCGATTTTACAGATATAACGTATCACAAATGCGATGGCGTGGCACGAATTGCCTTCAACCGTCCGGAAGTTCGCAATGCCTTCCGACCTAAGACGACAGCAGAACTGTACCGTGCCTTTTACGATGCGCAAGAAGATACATCGATTGGAGTGGTATTGCTTAGCGCAGAAGGACCCTCGCCAAAAGATGGTGTTTATTCGTTTTGCAGCGGTGGCGACCAAAAAGCGCGTGGCCATCAGGGCTATGTTGGCGACGACGGAATGCATCGGCTTAATATTCTCGAAGTGCAACGTTTAATTCGCTTCATGCCGAAAGTTGTGATTGCCGTTGTTCCAGGTTGGGCTGTTGGAGGCGGACACAGTTTACACGTGGTTTGTGATTTAACACTTGCCAGTAAAGAACATGCCATTTTCAAACAAACCGATGCCGATGTAACGAGTTTTGACGGTGGATACGGATCGGCTTATCTCGCCAAAATGGTTGGACAGAAGAAAGCAAGAGAGATCTTTTTCTTAGGTCGAAATTACTCGGCGCAAGAAGCTTTAGACATGGGAATGGTAAATGCCGTGATTCCACATGAAGAGCTTGAAGACACTGCTTATGAATGGGCTCAGGAAATTTTAGCAAAGTCGCCAACTTCCATAAAAATGCTCAAATTTGCCATGAATTTAACCGACGACGGTATGGTCGGACAACAAGTTTTTGCTGGTGAAGCCACACGTTTAGCTTACATGACCGACGAAGCTGTGGAAGGACGAAATGCCTTCTTAGAGAAGCGTAAACCTAATTTCGGAAAAAACAAATGGATCCCGTAAACGAATTTACCAACAGTCAATTAGCGCTGAACGAACTTCCCGATTTTGAACAATTGGAGTTGCAAGCGTTGCATCCCGATTATTTGAAAGTGATGCTCATCTACGCTGCGATAGCTACCGTAATTCCTGCAATTGCTTTGGGTGTTGTTGCTTTTTTAATGGATAATGCAACCGACTTACTTTTGATTGGTACTCCAATACTGCTACTGTACACCGCATTTGTTTTTGTAAGCGTAGTCGTTGGCTTTAAACGCCGTGGATATGCCATTCGCGAACACGATATTGTGTATCGATCTGGATTTTTATCCATTAAAACAACGATCGTTCCATACAATCGAGTGCAACATATTGCTTTACATGAATCGTTGTTTCCTCGAATGTTTCAACTTGCAAGCATTCAATTATATACGGCAGGCGACGAATCAAACGATTTGAGCGTTAGCGGTATTCCAAAAGAAATTGCATTACGAATAAAAGATTTATTAGCTTCAAAAATCCAAGGTCAGTAATTGATGATAGACTTCGAAACACCGCAACGTCAATCGGTTTCGGGTATTCTCGTTTTGTTTGTGGCTGCATTAACTAACAATGTCAGACATTTTGCAACGTTGTTACTAATCGTATTTTTAAAAATGCGAGAGCAGCCCTTGTACATTTTAATGTCACTGGCAGCTATAATTCTTGCCTTTTTAGTATTTGCGACACTTAAATATTGGTTCTTCACTTTCGAATTAAATTTAAATGAACGCAATTTGCTCGTTAAAGATGGTATTCTTAATAAATCGAGAACGGTTATTCAGTTTGAGAATATTCAGCAAGTAACTTTAAACCAATCGTTTGTACATAAATTATCGAGTGTTTACGAAGTCATTATTGATACAGCAGGAAGTTCCGACGCCGAGGTTAAGATTAAAGCTGTTTCGAAAGCTGTAGCCGAACAACTGAAAGAAGCGCTCACAAGATTTACCGATCAAAAAAACACCGAAGGGCAAACTATTGTTTCGGAAGAAAAAGAACTGCAAATCGTAAAAGTTAGTGTGTTATCGTTAATTAAAGCATCACTTACTTCAAACTACCTAAAAACATTCGCGCTAATCATGGCCTTTTTAGGTTCGATTTATGAAACGATACATCAGGCCAATATAGATGCGGTAAACGAAACGACCGTTGATGAAATCTCCAAAAATCTTAGCTACAGCTTCTTAGCAGGAATCTTGGTTCTTCTTGCACTTCTTTTATTGCTTATTGTTAATTTTATTCGAGTATTTGTCCGCTATTTTGGACTTCGAATTGTGCAACAGGAAAACAATTTGGAATTTACCTACGGTTTGCTCAATACCAGAAGTACCAACATTCGCCCGAATAAGGTACAGCAAGTAACTTTTGAACAAAATTTTCTGCAAAAAAAATTAGGAATTGCCGTGATTAAATTCACTCAAGCCGGCGGAATGGTAGGAAAGAACGGAACAATTAAGTCGGCACTGGATTTCCCCGGGATTGGTAATGAAGAAGTTCAATCTATTCGAAAATTTGTTTTAGGAGAATTACCAAAAGCCCATACTGTTTTGCGTTCCAATTGGCGAAAACCTGTTTTTGCTAGTTTTTTGTTTTCCCTAATTCCAACAATTCTGCTTCTTTTTATTGCTGATTTTCAAATTCTTAATCGAGTTCTTGCAATCACAGTTGTGATTCTGGTAGCACTAGCTTGGAATTTCGCAGCCTTTAAAAACTACAAATTAGAAGTTGCCGACGGGTTTCTATACCTTCATCAAGGGCTTTGGGACAAATCCGTAACAGTTCTTCCTATTCACAAATTACAATCTGTAAAGTTATCGCAGCTTGCATGGCATAAACAACTAGATTTAGCTAGTTTAACAATCGAAACCGCTGGCGGAAGCTTTTATTTCAATTTGGGAAATCAATCGGAACTTTCTAAACTTGTGAATAAATGGCTGTTTGAAATAGAATCTTCAAACCCAAAATGGAATTAACATGAAAAGTATTGCCGTTATACCTGCGCGTTTAGAGTCGACACGCTTGCCGCGAAAGTTATTACAAGATTTAGGAGGCATGCCTGTAATTTTACGAACCTATCGTGCGGTTGAGCAAACAAAATTATTTGACGCTGTTTTAGTTGCTACCGATTCTGATGAAATTGCAACGGTAATAAAAGAAGCGGGAGGCAAGGTTTTTAGAAGTTTGAAAGAGCACGAATCGGGTAGCGACCGGATTGCAGAAGCTATTTTAAACGAAGATTATGATATTGTGGTAAACGTGCAAGGAGATGAGCCGTTCGTTGATCAGGCACTTTTAGAACAGCTGATTCACGTTTTTTATAAAGACAAACAAAATACAATCGACGTAGCGTCGGTAATGACACAATTGTCAGCTAAAGAGGATATTGAAAATCCGAATCATGTAAAAGTTGTGGTTGATTGCGAAAATCATGCATTGTACTTTTCACGTGCGCCAATTCCATATTTGCGAGAAGGTGGCAATCCAACTACCTATTTTAAGCACATTGGCGTTTACGGTTTTCGTAAATCTGCACTGCTTTCGTTCGCAGCTTTACCAGCTGGTATTCTAGAAAACAGTGAAAAGCTCGAACAATTACGCTATTTAGAAAATGGATTTCGTATTAAAATGGTAGAAAGTACTAGCGTTTCTATTGGTATCGACACAGCAAGCGACCTAGAATTAGCGAGAAAGGTAATTATTGATGGCATTTAGGTTAAATTCGTTCTGGAGAAAAAATTAGCGAATTATTCGTTTAACAAAGAAAATTCGAAGAAATTTCAGTGTTTTTTTTAACTCTGTACTTGATTTTCTTTAAAAATAATCCATTAGCGTCTTTAAGTAGCGGATTTTACAAAGATTGGTCAACTTAATTCTAAAGGATTATAGCAGATCTATTTTACGTGAATCAGTTAAAAAAAGAAGTATTTTAATTTTGTTCGGTGTATGTATTATGTTTACCTCATTGGATCGGGAATAGTAGCTGTTTTTTGGCTAGCATTCTATATACTTAGGGTCGACTTAAGGAAAAAGATATTATTATCAAGCATTATCGGTGGAGTATTTGGCTTTACAGAAGTGTTTTTTGTACCCAATTATTGGAATCCGAAATTTAAAGTACTGAAGTTATCGGATTCGTTATTTTTAGATTCTTTGATTTTTGCCTTTTTTTTGGCAGGATTTTCCTCAGTCATCTATCAGGTGGTTTTTAAGAAAGCTTTGTTTGTAAACCATACAGTAAACACAAAACTGTTTTATGTTCCTCCAGCAATTTTTGCCCTTCATTTACTGTTGCCGCAAATCAATGTAATGGTGTTTACATTTTCGGGGATGTTTATCGGCGCATTTCTCTTTTATCTTGCCGACAAACGCTTAGGGAAACTTATACTTTTTAATGGACTCTTTACGTTTCTGTTTTTCTTCGCATTATACGCCTCATTGTGGAATGTATTTCCTTCTTTAGCTGCAAGTTATAATTACAAAGTTTTGTCGGGAATTACAGCATTCGGCGTACCAATTGAAGAGTTACTATTTTTCTTTGCAATTGGAACCAACTTTTGCCTGTTTTATGAAATCCTCGGTGATAGTCGCTACCGGAAATATTTTACTTATTTCTATACTTAATCGAAATTGCTTTACATCTTAATTCAATTTAAAATTTGAAACCGAATAATATAGAGGCAAACAGTGCTTGTAGTGTTCAAAAAACGCAGTAGCTACCGCGCAACTAATTCTCGATAAAGCTCTTAAAGAAGCAAATAGATTGGCATTAAGGTTATCAATTACACAAGAAATTGCAAGG
Source organism: Pseudanabaena sp. UWO311 (assembly GCA_943371725.1). Classification (GTDB taxonomy): domain Bacteria; phylum Bacteroidota; class Bacteroidia; order Flavobacteriales; family Flavobacteriaceae; genus Flavobacterium. Next base: position 20,314 of record CALRVY020000010.1, read on the forward strand.
TAAAACTCTGGCAATCAAACCAATACGGCAATTATATTTTATCGAACTTAAGTTTAAAAAAAGCGTGTATTTTAGACCAACTTTAATTCGCATGGAAAAGGACATCATTACAATTGCTTTTTAATCTAAAATTGCCAATGAAACAGCTTATTATTCTATTCTTAATAGGTTTAACCTCCGGTTCGAACATGAGAGATATCTATAATTTTTCCAATCAATCTAATCTTAAAGAATGGCGGATTGTTAACGATGGCGTTATGGGCGGTATTTCGAGAAGTTCGTTAACGTTAACCGATGCGGGACACGGAAAGTTCTCCGGGCATGTTTCTCTGGAAAATTACGGCGGATTCGCTTCAGTTCAATTAGACACCAATTTAAAATTAGCCGAACAAAAAACATTCGTTGTCTTGCGCGTTAAAGGCGACGGCAAACGCTACGAGTTCCGTTTAAAAGGCTTGTCTTCGCAGGCCGAATCGTACGTACACCAATTTAAAACCTCGGGTGAGTGGGAAACAATTAAACTCGAAATTGCGTCGTTTTTTCCACAATTTCGAGGTCGAAAATTGAATAGTCCTAATTTTAATTTTGAAAGCATCGCACAAGTCAGTTTTCTAATCGCAAACAAACAAGAAGAAGATTTTGAATTAGTAATCGATTGGATTGGCTTAGAGTAAACAATTGCACTGAAAATCACATTTAATTACATTTATCATAATCAACAGAGTCGTAAATTTATTTCTCATTAACTGTGAAAAAGTATATTACCATAATCTCTTTGCTATTTAGCTTTTTTAGCAATTTGCACGCACAATCTGATTCAAATCGGTATTCTTTGGAGGAATTGAAGCAGAAACTTAAGCATGTAAATTATACTGATAACGTTCTTTTAGCGTTTCAACAATCCATGAGTAATTTAAGAGAAAAGCCGTTTTTTAACGAGGAAATTCCTGGCGAAATAATTTCATGGAGTTTAATGATGGACAGGTACTCGCTGCACACCAAATTTCTTATTCAGAATAATAACATCACAGAGATCAATGCCATTCCGAAAGATGAAGCATTTCTTAAAAAATTAAACAGCTTTGTTCCCGAAAAGTCGCGGTTTATCTACGGTTCCGATTTGTGGAGTTTTCCCTTTGTTGTTAAGAAATTACCCGACAACAATTACGTGATTGCAGTAGCTGTGAGATCCTTCAATTCTCATCCAGATATTCCAAGCGACGATATCTTGATGTACGATCTAGAATATAAAACCAAAGATTTTACGAAATTTGAATTAGTGCGTTTAAAAGATTCGCAAGCTGAAAAATGGACTGATGTCTCGAATTAGAAATCGATATAAAAATACTATACCTATTTTTCGATGTGTTGCTGCTTTAAACAAGCGCGAAACGAATCACGGATGCGAATTGGTTCAGAATTATTTAAGTTGACTGTTTTTATCAGCTCAATGCCGTTTAGGAATACATGCCGCTGAGTGAATCCACATAAGGAAAATCTTTAAAACCTTGCAAGCTCTAAAAACTACTTTCTTTTCTATCTCTTTTCGATACAAATCAGCTCGGTGTGTGGTTCTACTTTCGTAAGTAACTCAGGTTCGTAACCAAGTGCCGTAACTTCACGCAAGTAGTTATCGTTTCGTAACCGATCTGTCGGCGTTAATACCATGGTATTGAAAAGAATAATTCCTTTTGCTGGAAGTGCTGCCAGCATCTTTCGCAAAAAATGTAGTTCAAACAAAAAATCGGGCAACTTCGTATCCACAAAAACATCGATGACAATTAAATCGTATTTCGTGGTATTTCGCAAAACAAATTCAAATGCATCTCCGATATGAATATCCAATAGCGTTTCGGGTATATAATTGTAATTGGATCTAAATCGATTTACCAAGGTCTCATCAATATCAACCGCTGTAATTTTTCCCGAATAACGTACTTCTTGATACAACGTTTCCATAATACTGCCGCCTGCCAATCCTAAAATTAAAATATGATTCATGTTTCGAACACGCGAGTATCCGATATGAATCAAACCATATTTCAAAATTTTTTGCAACGAACCATAGCTGTAATTGGTATTTTCAGAATCAACAACAACTTTTCCTGAAATACAATTCACTTCAATCAGTCCATTATAATCCGATTGAAACCGATCAATACATACCGGAACGAAATAACTTTTAAGCTTTTGAAAAAAAGTAGGCTGTTTGTGCATCTGAATAAAACCAAAACTAATTTAATCTCGTAAATGTAAACATAAGAAAGATTTTAGGTTACTACGCTTGATTTTTGTGTTTGTTTTATTGGTCAGGGAGCCTCGGTTATGCCGGGGCTTTCTTGCTTTAAGTCGCTTTACGTTTCAGGAGTAAAATGCGAAAAAGTTCCGTCTTCATAAAACAACACAACTTGCTGCACTTTCTTGGAAATTTTGCTGAAACTTTCCACCACTTTTTCGACTTCATTTGTACGGTTATCAAATGAACTACTTCCTTCAGTTGCGCTCGGAAATCTTGTTTCAACAACTGTCTTTCCAAACAAAATGTAATCCGCCGACACACTCGGGTACGCCTGCAGCAACTTCAAAACAAAATCCAAACTCGGCTTATTGCGTCCCGATAAAATGTGCGAAATAGACGAACGTTGCACTTGCAATTTATCAGCAAAGCTCGTCGGACTTTCACCCATTTGATGCATCACTTCTTTAATACGTTCGGCTATTTCGTCTATAGAATCCATAGTTATAAGTCGCGTTTTATTTAAACTTGCAATCACAATTTCAATCGAATCAATTACTTTATATAACAATTAATAAAATACTGATATATAATTTATTAAATACCTTAAATTGATTGTTTAATTACAATCGACCCTGATTGTTTACAAATGTAAACAATTAATTGATTTTATCAGTGTTTATAATGTTTTACAATTGTAAACTATCCTTTTTGTACTTTTGAAGCATGACAAAGCTGCATTTTCTTGAACTCGCAAAGCAATTCACCTACTCCGGTATCCGTGGACGTTATCTCAATTTCGAAACACTAAGCACTTTTCTTCTAGAATACAAAGTGCCAAAAAGTATTGTTGGTTTTTCTGTAGAGGACCGCCCTATTCCGTTTTTAAAATTTGGCTCGGGCGCTAAACGCATGCTCATGTGGTCGCAAATGCACGGCAACGAATCCACAACTACCAAAGCAGTGATCGATCTGATTTGCTTCTTAAAAGCCAATCCTGATTTTCTCGCACAACACGATCTGCAACTCGGAATTATTCCCATGCTCAATCCCGACGGCGCACACCGCTACACACGTGAAAATGCTAATAAAGTCGATTTAAACCGCGATGCGCAAGAACTATCGCAACCCGAAAGTCGATTTCTACGGCACATTTACGAACTATTCAAACCGCATTTGTGCTTAAATCTGCACGACCAACGCACTATTTTTGGTATCGAAACTCCGGAAATTAAACCGGCAACCGTGTCATTACTGGCGCCTGCTTTTAATCCGGAACGTAATTTCAACCTTAACCGACTCGAAGCCGTACGTTATATCAATGGAATTAATCGCGAATTACAAAACTACATCCCGAATCAAGTTGGGCGTTTCGACGACAGTTTTAACCTGAATTGCACCGGCGATACCTTCCAAAACCTCGGAACTCCAACGATTCTCATCGAAGCCGGTCACTTCCCAGACGATTACCAACGCGAAAAAACACGTAATCTCATTTTTATTGCATTATTATCAACACTCACAAATTATCACGAAAACGTTATAGTTGACACTGAAATTTCGGAATACTTAAAAATTCCGCAAAATCAACCCCTATTTTTCGACATTGTTTATAAAAACGTCAAAATAAATTATGCTAATTCAGATTTTTTAATCAATTTTGCCGCTCAATTCGTTGAGGAATTTGCAGAAAATTCGATATTTTTCAGAGCTAAACTCAGAAAATTAGAAGAAAACGCAATTTTCGTAGGTCACAAAACTTACGATTTCAACGGTGAAGTAGGACAACTGAATTACGCCGAGTTACTCGAAAGTGCTAATGTTGATGCGAACTTTACCGTCGGAAACCAGCAAATCCGCAACGGAATTTTGACAACAGACAACAGACAAACACAAGAATATGAGTAAGTTCAGATTAGACGAAGTAGATCATCAGATTCTGGATATGTTAATTGATAACACCAGAGTGCCTTTTACCGATATCGCGAAAAAATTGCTGATTTCAGCCGGAACCGTGCACGTACGCGTTAAAAAAATGGAAGACGCCGGCATCATCATGGGGTCTTCATTAACACTTGATTATGAGAAACTTGGCTACTCATTCATCGCTTACGTAGGTGTATTCCTTAACAACACCTCACAAACCAAATTCGTTCTCGAGCGCATCAACGAAATCCCATTCGTAACCGTAGCACACGTAACCACCGGAAAATTCAACATTTTCTGTAAAATCCGTGCAAAAGACACCAAACACGCAAAAGACGTCATCTTCATGATCGACGATATCGAAGGCGTATACCGCACCGAAACCATGATTTCACTCGAAGAAAGCATCAACGACAAAAAACGTTTAATGCATACCATCTTCAAAAACATGTAAGCCTCCGCGCTTTCAATTCCAAAACCGATGTTTCACCGCATCGGTTTTTTTATTGGAAGAAAAATCAATGTAAAAAACTCATTTCCAGTAACTAAAATTCTAATTTTTGTTATTTGGGTGTTCCGGCAAAAGCCCGGCGAAACCCAAGCCGCGCTTTTGCCGTCGCGTCTTCCGCTGTATCTTTTGCCTTCGAATCTCCGGCAAAAGGATGCCGCTCCAACCGCTAACACAGAAAAAGTGCACAAAAAAACGTTTCCATTTCGTATCTTGGCATCTCACCCGTTGCACCTGTAAGCCATGTACCACAATTCGCCTTTGCAAACGTTTCAAAAACGCGTAAAAGCACGCTACGATTTATACAACAGCCTGTTTATCACACTGCCGTTCGATGCGATCGACAATACCGGCGCGCTTTTGCCGCTATTCGCCGAAAGCTGCAGCCACGGACTCGAAAACGAGCTTTCTCCTAAAGAAATCGTTTCGCAGTTCTTTCAACAATACTTTCCCGACAAACCCGAATCGGCACAAATCGATCTACTATTCCGATTTATTCAATACATCGAACGGCAAATTGTACTGTTCGATGCCGTGGAAGATGCCGGTTTCTCCGAAGTTAACAACTTAAACGGTCCGGGAACACTGGCGCACCTGCTCGAAAACTCGGATCTTAAAAAACTAAAAAAACAAGCTGCAAATTTCAGCACAAAATTGATTCTTACCGCACATCCTACACAATTCTATCCGGGTTCGGTTCTCGGAATCATCACCGATTTAACCTGTGCATTGAAAAAAGACGACTTGTTTGAAATCAAATCCTTGTTAACGCAATTGGGTAAAACACCGTTCATTAGAAAAGAAAAACCGAGTCCGTTTAACGAAGCAACTTCGCTAATCTGGTATCTTGAAAACGTTTGCTACCACAGCGCTGCCGAAATCACCTTCGATCTCGAACGCTTGAAACTAATCGATCACAACGTTTTAGGTTTCGGATTTTGGCCGGGCGGCGATCGCGACGGGAATCCATTCGTAACCGCACAAGCTACTTTCGAAGTCGGTATGCGTTTGCGAACTTCCATACTCAAATGCTACTACCAAGATATTCGTAAACTCAAAAGAAAGCTCACTTTTTCAGGCGTAACCGACTTAGTTGCCGATATCGAACACCGTTTGTATAGAACCGTTTTCTATAACGCTGATCCCAATTTTATCACCTTCGAATATTTAGCAGAAAAACTCGAAGAAATCATTAATGTACTACTTGAGAAACATCAAGGTATCTATCTCGAAAACGTTCAGTTATTGCTTACTAAAGTTCGCTTATTCAAATTTCATTTTGCAACGCTCGACGTTAGACAGAATAGTAAAATTCACAAAAGTATAGTCGAAAAATTAAATCAACAAAAAACCGATTTAAACGAAGTAGAAAACGACACTTTGGAATCCGTGAAAACCATGATTCGTTTGCAAGAACTCAACGGTCACGACGCTTGCCATCGATACATCATCAGCAATTGTGAAAGCGAAACCGATGTCTTGGACGTGTTGCAAATCATACACCACGCACTTCCTTTATCCAAAAACGAGCAAGCACCGATTGATATCGTTCCTTTATTCGAAGTAATTTCTGATTTGTCGCGCGCAAATGAAATTATGGAACAGCTATACACAAACTCGACGTATCGAACGCATTTAGAAGCGCGCGAAAATCTGCAAACGGTCATGCTCGGCTTCTCTGACGGTACCAAAGACGGCGGTTATCTCATGGCGAATTGGAGTATTTACAAAGCGAAACTCGAGATTACGCGCGTTTCGGAAAAATACGGTATTCAAGTCTTGTTTTTCGACGGTCGCGGCGGTCCTCCTGCACGTGGCGGCGGACGAACACATCAGTTTTATGCCGGTTTGGGCAAAGAAATCGCGAATCGCGAAATTCAGATTACCATTCAAGGACAAACCGTAAGTTCGACTTTCGGAACGCTCGATTCGTGTAAATTCAATCTTGAAAATTTGCTTTCTGCTGGTTTTCGAAATACAACCGATTACCGCGATACGCAAGTTTTAAGCGCAGCAGATCAAGAATTACTGGACGATTTAGCTCGAGTCGGACACGCTAAATACGATTCGTTTAAAAATCACGAATTGTTTGTTCCATATCTCGAAGAACGAAGCACCTTGAAGTACTTTTCGCAACTCAATATCGGTAGTCGACCCGCAAAACGAAAGGCCGATACGAAATTGCAGTTGCAAGATTTGCGCGCTATTCCGTTTGTGGGTTCGTGGAGCCAGCTCAAACAAAACGTTCCCGGATTTTTTGGCGTCGGAACAGCTTTAAAACACGCAAAAGATTCAGGCAAATGGCAAAACGTTCAAGAGTTGTTTTCACGTTCGCTTTTCTTTAAAACGTTGCTGGAAAACAGCATGATGTCGCTCGCAAAATCGTATTTCTCGTTGACGAAATACATGAAAAATGATCCGAAGTACGGTGCGTTTTGGCAACTGATTTACGACGAATATCTGCTCAGCAAATCGCTATTACTCGAACTTTCGGATCAGCAAACTTTAATGGAAAACTATCCCGTAGGCGAGGCGTCGGTACAAGCACGTGAAGAAATTGCACGACCGCTCCTGGTGATTCAACAATACGCGATGATGCAAGTGCAAGCTTCTGACCAGAACATCGATTCGGAAACGTTTGCTAAATACGAGAAACTCATTTCCCGTTCACTTTTTGGAAACACAAACGCCAGTCGCAATTCTGCGTAAGCGCAATTTCAACTAATATACTCAACTAAAATATGTTTAAAGATCAACTTCCCATTAACGAATACGCCGATTTCTACGCGCGTTACATCACGGCTTTAGAAAACATCGAACTTTTCGACAATTTAGAAATCAAACAGCACGAGTTTATTCACTTTGTGCAAAACGTTCCTTTGGGAAAACACGATTACCGCTATGCACCCGGAAAATGGACGCTTAAAGACATCATACAGCACATTATCGATGCCGAGCGCGTATTTTCGTATCGTGCGTTGCGAATTAGTCGTGGCGACCAAACGCATTTACCCGGTTACGACGAGAATTTGTTCGCAGATCATTCAAACGCAAACAACCGTCATCTGAAGGATTTACTTACCGAGTTTGCCTTGGTTCGTCAAAGTACCTTAGCGCTTTTCAAAAGCTTTAAAACTACTCAACTCGAAAATGTGGGTACCGCTTCCGACAAAGCTGTTTCGGTTCGTGCTTTGGGATTCATTATTCTAGGACATCAACAGCATCACATCAATGTATTCAAAGAGCGCTACTTAGATGAAAACGAATAGCAGGCACGTACGTTATCTTCGGCGAAAGCCAAAAAATAAAACCTAAACGCGTTTGGTGTAATACTAATCTTCGTTAGAAACTTTTCGCCAAACAAAACTTGGAAAAATATGGCGTTTGGCAAAACGAGCGGGAGAATCGGCGTTTACCATTTTCACGTACGTAGCTTTTGGAACGCTAATAAACTCGTATTTAATTCCGTTATCGAATTTCACAACCAAGCGTCCGTCCACGAAATCGTAGTCAATTAAAGTTTGTTTGGCTACGGTTTCTTGGAATTCGGGCATTTGTGCTTCGCGCGTTTCTGGATTTATGGAAACTAAATGGTGGTACGCTTCAATAATTTGCTTGCTGCGTTCTTCTGCGGCTTTCAAACCTTCGTCATCGCCTTGAAACTTGTCTGGATGCGCGTCTTTCATCGCATTGCGGTAAATGGTTTTTAGTTCCTTAAGCGTTACATTTTTATCTACTTCCAAAAGCGCACGATACGCAACAATCTTCTTCATTCCTTTTTTTTGAGGTGCAAAAGTACTATTTGCTTTTGATTATTCAGCCACAACAGCTTCGCTAAATTTATAATTGTCAAGCAGAAGTATCTAAAAAGGGTTGTGTACCTTTGTAATCTTAATTTTCAGTGGCATGAAAAAAATATGGGGCAAAATTATTTGCCTGTTACTAGTATGCGTTTCTGTGCAAGCGCAAATTTTTATCAATGAATTAGACTCTGATACGCCTGGAACCGATGTTTTAGAGTTTATTGAGCTGAAAACTTTAAATCCCAATCAGTCGCTAAATGGTTACGTTTTAGTAGCTTTTAACGGCGGTCAACCCAACAATCCTTCCTATTTTGCGATGGACTTAGACGGATTTACCACCGACAGCGATGGCATTATTCTGATTGGTAATGAAGATTTGAGTCCGTTTCCTGATCAAATCCTTCCAGATAATACTTTTCAAAATGGTGCAGATGCTGTAGCAATTTATTTGGGTAATGCGAGCGACTGGCCGCTGAATACGCCGTGTACAAACACCAATTTAATTGCAGCGTTAGCGTACGATACCAGTGATCCGGATGCGACAAGTTTATTAGCAGCTTTAGGTTTAACCGAACAAATAAACGAAGGTTTAAATGGTTCATCGCAAACAGAAAGCATTCAGCGAAAAAACGACGGAACGTATGAGGTGAAGGCGCCAACACCGGGTTCTCCTAACGACGGTAGCGGCAGTTCGGCAAATGGCTTAACTGCACAATTATCGGCAACGAACGTAACTGAAGGAAGTACAATTACACTAACATTTTCGTTGCAACAACCAGCACAGACGGCTTTTACATTTACGTTTACTTTAGATAACGGTGGTTTTATAGCTTCAGATTATCAAACTACAACAACCGTTTCCTTTGCTCTAGGAAGTCAATCGGCAGTGGTTTCAATTACATTTATCGACGATTCGTTTGACGAAGGCGATGAAGATGCGCGTTTGTTTATCAACGCTTTACCTTCGGGATACGAACGTTTAAACAACAATACAGCTATCCGTGTTGTTGATAACGATTTTCAAGTCTTAAACTACGGAACGCCTCTAAATCCGACTTATGGTACTATTTCAGCAACGATTCCTTTGGGTTATTACGATTCGTTAAACGGAAAGTCGGGTGATGAACTAAAAGCAGCGTTACAAGCAATTATTTCAAATTCAACGTTGGTTCGAGAACACACTTATGGAGATGTTTTCGACATTCTTAAATCGGCTGATGTTAATCCAGAAAATCCAAATCAAGTATGGTTGATGTACGTAGAGCAACCGCGTTCAAAACTAGATCAACAAACGGGAACGAGCGGAGCCTCAGGTTTTTGGAATCGCGAGCATATTTATCCGCAATCTCGTGGCGGTTTTACTGATGGAACATCGGGTTCAGCAGATGGTTTTGATGCATTTGATACAACGGGACCGGATGATATTTTAGCGGGACACTCAGATGCGCATCATATTCGTGCAGAAGATAGTCCGGAGAATTCATTGCGAAGCGAGCGTAATTACGGCATCGACTACAACGGACCGGCGAATTCGACTGGTTCGTGGCGAGGCGATGTGGCACGAGCTCTTTTTTATATGGCGGTTCGTTACAACGGTTTGAATGTAGTGAATGGAAATCCGCCTACTGCACCAGTTGGTTTTGTTGGTGATTTAGCTACATTACTGCAATGGAACGCCACGGATACAGCAGATGATTTTGAAATGAATCACAATAATGTGGTGCATTTATGGCAGAAAAACCGCAATCCGTTTGTTGATATGCCACTTTTAGCTGAGTACATTTTTGGTGCAAACGTTGGTCAGGTTTGGAATAATGCGTTAACTGTGTCGGATTTAGAGCGTTCTACACTTCGCTTTTATCCAAATCCTTCAAACGGTGTTGTGTACTTTAATAATGAACTCCGAAATGCCGAAATTTCGATTTACAATTTAAGTGGTCAGCGTGTATATTTTGATTCGAATTTCAGCAATTCGGTTTTAAATTTCGATTTAAATTCGGGCATGTATGTTATGGAAATTGCAACAACGGCTGGCCGTAGTGTTCACAAATTAGTGGTTCGTTAAATATTTAGGTACTGAATTTGAACGCAGTACAAAAAGTTTTGTAAAAAGCTTGAAAAATATAGTGTTTAGGCGCTTCTACTTATTATATTTGCGCCCGCAACCGCAGCGGGAAGATACTCAAGCGGCCAACGAGGGCAGACTGTAAATCTGCTGACTATGTCTTC
>CALRVY020000011.1:0-29780 GCA_943371725.1 Pseudanabaena sp. UWO311
TTTGTTTATCAATTTATCCTTCTGGTTTTTAATAAGTTGATTGGTTACATTTGTTATAGCAGCTCGTGTATCTGTAGTTACGCGAGGCTTGCTAAAAGTACCGCTAATCAATGCATTTATAGGTACGTTGTCCAACTTGGCCATGTCGGCAGGTGTAATTTTTGCCGCCAATTTGTTGATTTCCGAACCTAAATATTTCGCCGGGACATTCAACTTCAGGTCGTAATTCATAACTTGATCAAATCCATGCGTTCCGCCAATAACTGCCGAAATATCTTGGTATTTTAAATTAAATGGCTTAACACTTACTTTTCCATTGGCAAACGACAAATTGGCTTTCACATCGTTGAGGTTTAGCTTCGATACGTCAATGAACTTCAACGAACTCGACAAGCTATTCAACAATCCAGCATTTTTCTCATTAATTGTAGTCGACAAAAATTGCCCAAATAAATCACCTGAAATGGTCGATAACACCGGAGTCATTTCCTGCGGATTCAACGCGCCTTTCAAATCAATCGTTGTGTTTATTTTTCCGTTAACCGCTCCAGCAATTGGCGCAATGTTTTTCATCATTTCCAACTGCGTAAACGTTTGGTTAATATCAACTTGATTCATTTTCAAAGCCATGTCAAACAACGGTTGCTTGGTTTTCGTTGAAACCGAACCATTAGCTAAAATCGATCCACCAAAAACGTTCGTTTTGAAATCCTTAATCTGAATTTTCTCATCTTTGATAACAGCTGTAGCCGAATTGTTGCTCAACGTTAAGTTGTCGTAATATAAGGTGTTGATTTTCGCCGAAATAGTGCAATCCAAAAATGCAGGGATTTTTAACTCCGATTTCGGCGCCGCTGCATTTGCAGTCGCAGGTGCAGCCGACATGAAATCGGATGTTGAAAATGTATTCGAAAACAGCGTAAAATTTCCTTTTAAGTTCTTATTCGCGAAAGCGTAGCCGTAAAAATCCTGAATCACACCGCTGGCGCGCAAGTCGGTTTTTCCGGTCGTCATCTCCAGATTTTCTAATTTAATTTGCGACGGATTAAAAGCTAAACTGCTGTTCTTGATGTAGTATTTCTTCTTGTCATCAGTCGTGTAGGTAAATCCGCTCAACGAAGCCGTTCCGCTACTTTTTACTTTTTCGTATTGCGCGTTTTGTACCGATGCCACATCAAAAGCAGCTTGTAAATCGGCAGTAAGTATGCCACTTAATGGCGTATCCAATTTCACTGGATAGGCTTTTGCAAAATTACTCAAGTTGATTTTCCCTTTCGCTGTAGCGTCAACCAACTGATTTCCAGTTAGGTTTTTCACAGTCGCTTTCGCAGAAAAAACGTCTTGGTCTATTTGAAAATTGAATTGATTGATCGCCAAATACGTATCATTCATATTTCCGCTATCGTTCTGGATTTTAGCATCAATGGCAATGTTTTGAACCGATTTAGGCATCGACGCGTATTTGAAGGAAGCGCCATCGGTTCTCATTTCAACAGCGAATTTCGGAATCTCAGTTTCGCTTAATACACCTTTAGCAAATCCCTTTAGTACCAGCTTTCCTGTGGTCGAAACGTCTTTTAAATTACCGGAATATTTCTCAGGAATTAACGCGAGGAAGTTTACAAAGTCGGAAGTCAAGGTGTTGAATGTTAAATCATAAATCTGCTGGTTTTCTTTCATCGCCAACGATCCGTCGAAGTTCAATTCCAATTGGTTAATCTTAGCTTTGTTTTCTTTGAATTGATACAAACTGTTTTTCAAATCCAAACCTAAAACCGCATCGAGTGCAAAGGCAACGTTATTCAAATACGTGTCTTTGTTCATTCCAGCGGTAATTTTCGCGGAAGTTTTTGTTTCTAAATCCAATTTTTCAGACGCAAAGTCGCCAATTCCCGAATGATTCAAGCTATCTATCTTCGCGAAAACACCTGAACGTTCGTCGGTGTAGGTAATTTTATAATTCTTGATTTCGTAATTGTCGATTGATAAATTCAATGGTTTACTGTTCGGATCGTCTTTTTCGCTTTCGTCTTTTAAAGCAATATCAAAATTAGAAATGCCGTCTTTGTTATAACGAATGTTTACCACGCCATTTTCTGTCGCAAAAGATTGAATAACAATAGGTTCTTTTTCCGATTTAAACAATTCTGAAATCGACATTTTCAAAGAAATTTCACCTATCGAAACCAAGGTATCGCCTTTAAACGGCGCTTTATTGATGATTTTAAAATCGGTTAGGCGTACCGATGCATTCGGAAAATTCCGCAACAGCGATAAATCGACATCGGAAAAATTGACATCTGCCGCAACCGATTCGTTAATCGATTTTTTCACTTTCTCGATGATTTGATCTTTGAAAAGTATCGGTGCAGCAAACAGCACAATAATCAAAACAAGGATTGAAATACCGGTAATTTTCAGAATCTTCTTTAGCATAAAATATTTTTTTAAGTCGATCTATTTAACAACTAATTAGGTTTAAAGTTAGTTGAATTTAATCTCGTAAGGTAAACGCAATTGAATACCTTTTTGTTTTGTAATCTGCCGATAGGTTTGATAAATTTTATACTCCGCTTCGCTTAACTCGGCCTTCAAAATGTCGTCTTTTGCCTTTACAAGACCAAAGCCGCTTAACATTTCTTCGAAAGTTTTATCAAACTCTGGATAATCTTTGGTTTTGTACGTTTTAATTTTTGCAAGCTTCGCAGCTGCTTTTAAGGCCGTGTCTAATCCGCCAATCTCGTCAACCAATCCGTTTTGTTTGGCTTGTACGCCCGACCACACACGACCTTGTCCAATAGCATCTACTTGGCTTTTACTCATTTTCCGACCGGTTGCCACGCGCGTTATAAATGTATCGTAAACAAATTCAATTTGATTTTGGTAGTATTGGCGCAACGAGTTACTCATCGGTTGAAATACGCTGTAATCCGAAGATTGTGCATGTGTGTTTACCTGCTCTGCCTTAATTCCAGCCTTATCGGCAATTTTGCTCATATTCGGAAGTAAACCAAACACACCAATGGATCCTGTTATGGTATTTGGTTCGGCTATGATTTTATTGGCGCCGCATGCAATATAGTAGCCACCACTAGCGGCATAATTTCCCATAGAAACCACCACGGGTTTTACTTTTTTGGTGAGCATGATTTCTCTCCAAATTAGTTCCGAGGTTGTTGCATCTCCACCCGGACTATCAACACGTAAAACAACAGCTTTTACTTTTTCATCTTCACGTGCAGCTTTTAACGCTTTTCTCATCGCACCATCGCCAATCATATTAACATCGCCTTCGCCCGGCATGATGTCGCCTTGTGCATAAATAACAGCAATTATGTCGTCGCTATCCACATTTTTAGGCGCATTTACTTTCGCAAACGTATAATCGGCTAACGATACCGTGTTGAGTTCTTCATCTTTCGCAACAGCTAATTTCTTCTTTAAGATATCGGTGTATTCATCTTCGTAAATCAGGCGGTCTACAAGTTTGTTTTGTAAAGCTGTTGTTGCAAAAGCGCCACTTAAACTATCGGCCATTTGATCTAATGCGCTTCTGGAAATCTTGCGGTCCGCAGCGATTTCGCTAGCCGTACTTTCCCAAACCGATTGCAACATCGAAGTTAGTTGTTCTCGGTTAGCTTCGCTCATTTTATTTTCTAAAAAGGGCTCTACCGCACTCTTGTATTTTCCGTGTCTGATGACTTCAAAACTAACGCCGCTTTTTTCTTGAAAATCTTTGAAAAAAAGCACTTCTGTGGAAAGGCCACGCAAATCGACAGATCCAATCGGATTCAAATACATAGCGTCAGCTACCGAACTTAGGTAATAGTCGCTTTGGCTGTAATTGGTGCTGTAAGCGTAAACAAATTTCTTTGATTTTTTGAAGTCTACGAGTGCATCGCGCAATGCTTTTGCTTGCGCCGGACCTAGGTTCGATTTGGTATTTAACAAAGAAATGCCTGCAATTTTATCGTCGGTTGCGGCACTTTCAATGGCATTGAGTGCTTGGATCAAACCTACTCGGCTTCCGCCAGCAAATAAAGTTACTAAAGGGTCGGAATACGTTCCTACATAATCCGAGGAAAATTCAGACAAATCGATTTCCAAAACACTATTTTCTTTAACCGAAATAGCGCCGTTTTCCGAGCTTCCAAATACCGCTCCTAGAATTAGAAATCCGAAAAAGAGCAAAATAAAAAAGGTAAAAATTCCCAGAATGCTAGCTAACACATTGCTTAAAAATCTCATTGGATACTTGTTTTATTTGTTAGATGCTTAATTGCGTCTCGTGTTACAAATTTGCATCAAATTACCATAAAAATTCCAATGGGTTTTATGTAATTTCGCCAACTCTTTGTAAATGATGATTCACACGGTTTATATAGGTTTAGGAAGCAATGAAGGCGATAGTTTTGAGATTATCGAACAAGCTATACGCGAGATTCACGAAGAAATTGGATCAGTTGTTGCCGTTTCATCGATTTATATTACCACTGCCATAGGATTTTCAGGCTCCGACTTCTTAAATGCAGTGATTAAAGTGAATACTTTTTTTAATGTTAGAGAAGTTTTAGAAAAGTTGCTTCAATTGGAGCTCGAATATGGAAGAGTGCGCAGTACCGAAATGCGATATGCTTCGAGAACTCTTGACTTAGACATTCTTCTTTTTGATGATTTAATGCAGGATGAAAGCGATTTAACGATTCCGCATCCGCGAATGCACGAACGCTTATTTGTTTTGCAGCCGCTTTCCGATGTTTACGATTCGCTGCAACTTCCGGGAATTTCCGAAACCCTTAATCAGCTGCTTCATAAAAATAGCGAGCAAAAGATTCACAAAACCGCAAAACGGATACACGTTCCTTTGCACAAACTTCTAAAAGAAAATCTGCGGTATTTGGTTGTGGAAGGAAATATTGGTGCAGGAAAAAGTTCGTTGTCGGCTCGTTTAGCTGCCGATTATAACGGAAAGCAAGTTTTGGAACGCTTCGCCGACAATCCGTTTCTTCCTAAGTTTTATGAAGATCCGCAACGGTATGCCTTTCCTTTAGAAATGTCGTTTTTGGCAGATCGGTACCGACAATTGATGGAAGATTTACTACAAGTTGATTTATTTTCCGATTTTATCGTTGCCGATTACTACATTTTAAAGTCGGTTATCTTCGCAAATGTGAATCTGAATGAAGACGAATTTCGATTGTATAAGTCGCTTTTCGACATCATGTACAAGGAAATTCCGAAACCCGATTTGTACGTGTATTTGTATCGAAGCACCGAAAGTTTATTGGAAAATATCAGAAAACGAGGTCGTGAGTACGAGCAAAACATAGAAGCCTCTTATTTAGAGAAAATTAATGCAGGTTACGTCTCGTTTTTGAAATCAGAATCGCAGATGCGCGTTTTGGTAATCGATGTAAGTGATATGGATTTCGTTGGAAATCAGTCGGATTATTTGCAAATAGTAAGTCAGATTACGGCTGCGATCGAAAACTAAGAAAACGAATTTAACTTTCGCGCCAATTCCCAAAGTACAATTCCAGCTGAAACAGAAATATTAAGCGAATGCTTGCTTCCCAACTGCGGAATTTCAATCACACCGTCGCAGGCATCAATAACTGCTTGTTCTACTCCAAAAACTTCATTTCCGAAAATAACAGCGGTTACTTGTGTTGAATCAGGCACGAAATTGTGCAAAAATGAGGCTTTCTCGGTTTGTTCGACAGCGAAAATTTTCGAATTCCGATTTTTCAATTCTGCGACAGCATCTAAAGTAGTTTCAAAGTATTTCCATCTTACTGTTTCAGTGGCACCCAGCGCCGTTTTATGTATTTCTTTATTTGGCGGAGTAGCTGTGATTCCACACAAAAAAATCTCAGAAACTAAAAAAGCATCGGAACTGCGAAATATAGAACCGATGTTGTTTAAACTTCTCACTTGATCTAAGACGACAATAAGAGGGAGTTTGTCGGCTTTTTTAAAAGCGTCAACATCTTTTCGATTAAGTTCATGATTTTCGAGTTTGCGCATAATTTTGATTAGAGAATTTGGAAAGTTAATTGAAATTAAAGCAATAGTATTTAAATCAGGCACTTTAATAACAAACAAAAGCCACCCGAAATCAGGTGGCTTCTATAGAATAATTAAGATGAATTAGCTTTTAGTTGGAGCAGTTGCTGCTGGTGCAGGTGGATTAGGATCGTTCACTACTCCTTTGATGGTAAGCGTTTTGTTTGGCTCAGTCATATTTGTTGTTAGCGTAACTGTTTTTTGGAATGAACCTACGCGATTGGTATCGTATTTAACTCCAATCACAGCTTTTTGACCAGGCATGATTGGGTCTTTAGGGAAAGTTGGAACCGTACAACCGCAAGAACCTTTTGCGTCTGAAATGATTAGAGGCTCGGTACCATTGTTAGTAAGTACAAATTCTCTTTTTCCTTCTGAATTTTTGTCAATCGTTCCGTAATCGATAACTTCCGTTTCAAATTGCATGCTTGGTCCGGCAATTTTTGCATTAGAGTTAGCCTGTGACTTCACTAATGGCTTAACTTCCGACTTTGCTTTTGGAGTTAATTTTTTGCCAGCTTCTTGTGCATTAGCGTTTAAAGCGAAACATGCTAGAGCAAGAATAAATATACTTTTTTTCATTTCTTGAATTGTTTATAAAATTAATTTCTTGGTCAAATTTATAAATTATACCTTTATACCTTCGCTGTAAAAGCAGAAATTTTGTTAAATAAGCCAGCATTAACAATTCATTTAATGGTTGTTAACAAGCGCTTTTAATTCCTAAATCTTTTTTCGATTGAGCTCAAAATCCAAAGACATCAAAGAGACACCTTTGATGAAGCAGTACAATGAAATAAAGCGAAAGTATCCAGACGCTTGTTTGCTTTTCCGCGTAGGCGATTTCTACGAAACTTTTGGCGAAGACGCCATTCGCGCATCTAAAATATTAGGTATTATACTCACCAAACGAGGTAACGGCAGCGAAAGTGAAACCGCTTTAGCCGGATTTCCACATCATTCTTTAAATACGTACCTACCTAAATTGGTAAAAGCAGGCTTGCGTGTGGCTATTTGCGATCAGTTGGAAGATCCGAAACTTACCAAAACTATTGTAAAGCGTGGCGTTACCGAATTAGTTACCCCCGGCGTTTCTCTCAACGATGAAGTTTTACAAGCGCAATCCAATAATTTTTTGGCCGCTTTGCACTTTGGCAAACAACGCATCGGCGTGAGCTTCTTAGATGTTTCTACCGGCGAATTTCTCGTTTCTCAAGGCGATCAAGAATACATTGATAAGCTCATGCAAAATTTCGCGCCAAGCGAAGTTTTAGTCAACAAACCCGATAAAGCCGCATTTCGCCAGCAGTTTGGCGAGTCGTTTCACAGTTTTTTTCTGGAAGATTGGATTTTTAAAGAAGATTTTGCCTTCGAAAAATTAACACAGCATTTTCAAACCCTTACACTTAAAGGTTTTGGTATTGAAGATTTGAGCGAAGGGATCGTTGCAGCGGGTGCTATTTTGCATTATCTGAGCGAAACACAGCACAATAAACTGCAACACATTAATGCGATTCAACGGATTTCGGAATCAGCGTACGTCTGGATGGATAAATTTACGATTCGAAATCTAGAACTCTACCATTCGTACAATCCAAACGCGGTAACACTACTCGACGTTATCGATAAAACGCTGTCGCCAATGGGAAGTCGCTTGCTCAAACGTTGGCTAGCACTGCCGTTGAAAGATTTAGCGGCTATTACACAACGACACGATGTCGTAGAATTACTCACCAAAAACACGTCGCTTTTACAGGAATTTCAAACTCAAATACGTCAGATTTCCGACTTAGAGCGACTGATCTCAAAATTAGCAACAGGCCGCGTTAGTCCGCGTGAATTAATGCAACTCAAAAATTCGCTCGATGCCATCGTTCCTATAAAAGAATTGGCCGAAAAAAGCGGTCATGAAGCTTTGCGCGTTATCGGCGATAGTTTGAATAGTTGTGATGTGCTTCGCGAGAAGATTGCAAAGACGCTTAATCCCGACGCGCCAGTAGCGTTAAATAAAGGAAATGTAATTGCAGTCGGAATTGACGATACGCTCGACGAATTGCGCCAAATTTCTGGAAACGGCAAACAATACCTGCAAGGAATTGAACAGCGTGAAGCAGAAGCAACCGGAATTAGCTCGTTGAAAATTTCGTTTAATAATGTTTTTGGCTATTATATTGAAGTTCGCAACACACATAAAGATAAAGTTCCTGACTCATGGATTCGAAAACAAACACTCGTTAACGCCGAACGTTACATTACCGAAGAACTAAAAGAGTATGAATCTAAAATTTTAGGTGCAGAAGAACGAATCTCTAAAATTGAAGCACAACTTTTTGAAGACCTTATTAAATGGGTGAGTACCTACATCAAACCCGTACAATTGAATGCAAGTTTGGTTGCAAAACTCGATTGTTTGTGCTCGTTTGCTTTGTTGGCAATTGAAAACAATTACAGCCGTCCCGAAATTGACGAGTCGTTCCGATTGGAAATATCAGGCGGAAGGCATCCCGTAATTGAAAAACAGTTGCCGCCAGGAACGCCTTATATTGCAAACGACTTAACTCTAGACAGCGATTCGCAGCAAGTGATGATGATTACCGGGCCGAATATGTCTGGTAAATCAGCTATTCTCCGACAAACAGCTTTGATTGTTTTGCTGGCGCAGATGGGATCGTTCGTACCTGCCGATCAAGTGAAAATGGGTTTATGTGATAAAATCTTCACTCGGGTAGGAGCAAGCGATAACATCTCGGTAGGCGAATCGACATTTATGGTAGAAATGAATGAAACAGCTTCGATTTTGAATAACTTATCGGATCGAAGTTTAATTTTGTTGGATGAAATTGGAAGAGGCACAAGCACGTACGACGGTATTTCGATAGCTTGGGCCATTGCCGAATTCATACACGAACACCCGTTTAAACCTAAAACGCTGTTTGCAACGCATTATCACGAACTCAACGAAATGGCGGAGCGTTTTAAAAGAATCAAGAATTTTAATGTGGCTGTCAAAGAATTACCAGATTCGGTGTTGTTTATGCGAAAATTGGTTGCAGGCGGAAGCGCACACAGTTTCGGTATTCACGTAGCGAAAATGGCTGGTATGCCCCAAACAGTAGTGCAGAAAGCAAAAAAGATTTTAACCAAACTCGAACGCGAGCACGGCGGAAATCTGTCAGACAATATTCGTAAAATGGAAAGCGACATGCAATTGAGCATTTTCCAAATGGACGACCCGATTCTAGAAGAGATTCGCGAGGAACTGAACGCCATACAAATTGACACGTTCACGCCAATCGAAGCTTTGATGAAGCTAAACGAGTTAAAGCGTTTGGTGTCAAAAACAAATTAAGTGTGGCTAAGCTATTTTCAGTCAGTCTTTTAGAATCAATGCGTAAATTTTTTACATTTAGTGTTTGCAAATAACGTAGAAAGGTGTAAATTTGCCCTCGCATTACAAAAGTAGCGCAGTTCTTCAATTTCATGCGAAAATAGCTCAGTTGGTAGAGCGCGACCTTGCCAAGGTCGAGGTCGCGGGTTCGAGCCCCGTTTTTCGCTCAAGATTCACATTCGCTCGGATGGTGAAATTGGTAGACACGCTGGACTTAAAATCCAGTGAACAGCAATGTTCGTGCGGGTTCAAGTCCCGCTCTGAGTACTAAAGGCCTTTTCATCTGAAGAGGCTTTTTTGTTTTATAAGCTTTTTGATTTTGGGTGTATTTTCTCTTTATCGTTCTAAAGACGGGCAGTATCGTTTTTGCTTCAATTCCCGAAAAGGCAAACCGCTATTTACTTCTTCAAAATTTGAATTGCGCTTTGAGTGCGAAGATGCCGTGCGTGTAGTACAGAACGCCATTGAAGAAATTAAATTCGAAACTACTAAGAGTAGTGATGGTTCAATGACATTAACCGTCGATTTTGATACGTTTTTTATGAAAAGCAGAAAGTTCACTACAGCATTTCGCCAAGAAAAAGCCCTAGATGAGTTTAAACGAACAGCCGCAAATGCTGAATTACTCGACTTTAGTGCTGTTTTAGACGTTTTTCCCGAGTAAGAGTTCAAACTCTTTGTAAGTGAAGTTGCAGATTTCCATAAGTGCTATCTTTTCTTTTGCCAACTAAAACTACCAAAACAGCCAGTAATCGTTTCTGCTAAAAGATAGGGTGCGGCTTAAATCTGCCGTCAACAAGTATTTCGACGCCTAATCCTTCTTATTAAATCTTCATCAAAAGGAATCAGTTCTTTAGGTTTTAATGGCGACTGTTACAAAATAAAAAAGCCTCGGTTTCCCGAGGCTTTAAAATTATTAGAAAGTTCTAATTATTTTTTAGCAGCATCAGCAGCAGGTGCAGCAGCATCAGCAGCAGGTGCAGCAGCGTCAGCAGCAGGAGCAGCAGCAGTTGTATCAGCCTCAGCAGCAGGAGCTTCTTCTACAGCAGGAGCCTCAACAGCTGGTGTCTCTTCAGCAGGAGCCTCAGCAGCTTTGTCTTTACAAGATACTACAGTTAATGCAGCGATAACAGCGAAACTTAAAAATACTTTTTTCATCTTAATTTAAATTATAAAAGGTTAATTATTAATTCGATGCAAAGATATAATTTTTTTAATACGACAATCAGAATCTGAAGTTTTTTTAAAAATCCTATTCCTTGCAACGCCAAAACAATTTACAAGTACCGTGCCAAAATTTATAAGAACGATAAAAAAATATTTATTTTTTCAAGCCTATGATTTTCAGTTCATTGATGAGGTTTTGAGCGTTCGCAAACTTATCAATGATGAATAATATGTAGCGCACATCAACCATTACGTTGCGGCAAATCGCTGGATCATAGTAAATATCGCTCATCGTTCCTTCCCAAACTCGGTCAAAATTCAAGCCAATAAGGTTGCCTTTCGCGTCAAGCGCCGGACTACCGCTGTTCCCTCCTGTGGTGTGGTTAGTTCCGATAAAGCACACCGGCATCTTTCCGTTTTCTGCGTAAGCACCGTAATCTTTCTTTTCGTATAAATCGATGAGTTTCTGCGGCACATCAAACTCATAATCACCAGGAATGTATTTTTCTAATACGCCGTCTAAATAGGTCTTGCTGGTATACAATGTCGCATCTTTTGGTTGGTATCCTTTGACCTTACCATACGTGATACGCAACGTACTGTTGGCATCTGGGAACATACGGTCTATCGCCTTTAGTTCATACAGCGCTTTAGTGTACTGCTTTTGTGTTGCCGTGATTTTAGTATTCAATTCATCGTATTTTGGAGCAACTAATGTGCTGTAAGCTTGTGCAATGTCTGTCATTAGCTGTACTCCTGAATCGGTGCTCAGCTTTTGCTTTACTTCTGAAATACTTCCACTTAACAGCGCTTTCACCTGATCGTAGTTGATTACGGCCGATTTCTGATACAATTTCTCTGTAAGTGTTGCAGCCGTTTCGTTTTTTAACTTCTCCGGAAGAAAAGCCTTCGGATAGTCAGTTAAATAAATACCAATTAAAGTACTAAATACTTGTTGATCTACTTCCAAATTGAAATCCTTGTAAAAGGCAGGCAAACCATTAATCAGTGCTTTTCTGCGTTCCTCAAAAGCAGCTTCACTCTTCGAATCGCTGCCCATTTGAGTAAGTTGATAGAGCTTGAATGCAGTCGACGTAAGTTCAGTATTGCGCAAGAAAATTTCATTGAAGTAATCGCGCGCCACAGCATAAGGCCTAATTTCGGCATAGTACTTATCGAAATCTGCAAGTAAATTTCCATAGGCAGCCGTTTGATTTTTCTCAACCAACAATTGTTTGAACTTCTCTTCATCCGCACGCTTTTTCGCAACGGCATCCGATTTTTTCAAACCTTGCGATTCGCCAATCCATTTTTTCCAATAGTTTGCAATCGCCGCATACTTTGCTGCATACTGTATTTTGATCGCCTGATTCTTGCGCATAAATCCGTCTTGAACTTTTAAAGCTTGTTCCCGAACTTTGATACGCGCCGGATTTAAATCGTTTACAATTTGTCCTACAGCAACCGCAGGCAAATACTCTTGCGTGCGACCCGGATAGCCCATTACCATAGTAAAATCATTGTCTTTTACGCCGGCAATCGAAATCGGGAAAAAATGTTTTGGTTTGTAAGGTACGTTGTCTTTCGAATACTTCGCCGGTCGGTTATTCTTGTCGGCATAAATACGGAAAAGTGCAAAATCGCCTGTGTGTCTGGGCCAAACCCAGTTATCAGTATCCGAACCAAACTTGCCAATGCTTGAAGGTGGCGCACCCACCAAACGCACGTCTTCATAACTTTCAGTCACAAAAAGGAGGTACTGATTGCCGTCGAAAAACGAACGCACAAAAGTACCTTGCCAGCTTTCTTTCTTGGTTTCTTTCTGAATTTTGGCAATGTTTTCTTTAATGCGTTGCTGTTTGTTAGCTTCGCTGTTCAAGTCGCCAATGCCTTCCAATACCGCGGTGGTTACATCGGTAATACTTACAATAAAAGTAACCTCAAGTTCCGGATTGGGAAGTTCCTCAGCAAGCGAATAAGCCCAAAAACCATTGGTAATGTAGTCTTTTTCAACGGATGAGTGCGACTGTATTTCGTCGAAACCGCAATGGTGGTTGGTTAATAGGAGTCCGTTTGGCGAAATAACTTCCGCAGTACAACCGCCGTTAAATTGCGGAACGGCATCTTTTAAGCTCGATTTATTCGTGTCGTAAATATCTTTCAAGGAAATTTTCAATCCGAGTTTCTTCATTTCCTTTTCGCGCGTTCCATCGAGTAGGGAAGGAACCCACATGCCGCCTTGCTGGGCAAACGACACTTGGAGAAATAGCAGTAAGAGCGCGAGTACGAGTTTATTTTTATAGTGCATATCAAAAAATTAAAACAAATTTTCAATCTCGCAAGTTGGTAATTTACGGTGAGAAATGCAGCTTAAATATTTACTAAATTTTAAGTTGTTTTTTTTGAAGCTATTCCCGCTTTCCGCAATAGTGCCACCTCAAAACGCAACAATACCTAAAAGTTTGGTCGGCTTCTTGGGTCGCCAACCAAACTTTTGGTCTTGTAAGCGTTTTCTTATTGGCAGCTATTTTGCTTCAATCGGGGCTATAACAGAATTGTCCAATGAAAATCAGGGCTACGCGTAACGTTATCAGTAGCCGTGCGATTCTATCGCACGGAATAATTAAAAAACAAAAAAGCTGTCAAATCTGACAGCTTTTTTACGTACCCGGAGCCGGAGTCGAACCGGCACGGTTTCCCACAGGTGTTTGAGACCAGCGCGTCTACCAATTCCGCCATCCGGGCAAAACTGCGCACAAAAGGACCATTCCTTTCAAACACGCGGCAAAGGTAAAAATTATTTTTATTCAGCAATGCAAATAAGTGTCAATTTTTAGCTGTCGCTTCATTTAAATTTATAATTTTGCACCTCGCTTACAACAACAACTACTAACATACTACTAAACAAGACAATAACATGTCACATCAAGAACCGGAAGCTAAAATTTTCGCCTGTTCCCAAAGTGTCTATCTCGCCGAACAGATCGCTAAACACTATGGCGTTCCACTAGGTAAGGTAACGTTCTCAAAATATGCTGACGGAGAATTTCAACCCTCTTACGAAGAGTCGATTCGTGGAATACGAGTGTTCATCGTGTGTTCTACCTTTCCAAGCGCCGATAATCTAATGGAGCTACTGCTCATGATCGATGCCGCTAAACGCGCGTCGGCACGACACATAACTCCCGTGATTCCGTACTTTGGTTGGGCCAGACAAGATCGTAAAGACAAGCCTCGAGTGCCAATTGGAGCCAAATTGGTTGCCAAATTACTCGAAGCCGCAGGTGCTACGCGTATCATGACCATGGATTTACACGCCGATCAAATTCAAGGCTTTTTCGAAAAACCCGTAGATCATTTATTTGCTTCTACCATTTTCTTGCCTTACGTGAAGTCGCTAAATCTCGATAATCTCACCATTGCGTCCCCAGATATGGGCGGTTCTAAAAGAGCTTACGCCTATTCGAAATTCCTTGAATCCGACGTGGTAATTTGTTACAAACAACGCAAAGTTGCTAACGTAATCGATACTATGGAATTGATCGGAGAAGTTAAAGGACGAAATGTGATTTTAGTTGACGACATGATCGATACCGGTGGTACTTTAGCAAAAGCCGCCGACTTGATGATCGAAAAAGGAGCACTTAGCGTACGAGCAATCTGTACGCATGCGATTTTATCAGGCGATGCGTACGAAAAAATTGAAAACTCCAAACTGAGCGAATTAATCACAACCGATTCAATTCCGCTTAAAAAGCAAACGTCGAAGATACGAGTCGTTAGCTGCGCACCTTTATTTGCTGAGGTTATGCAAATGGTACAGCACAACAACTCAATTAGCGGCAAATTTTTAATGTAATTTAATTGTTTAACTATATTTTTTAAAATGAAATCGATTACTATCAAAGGATCTGAAAGAGAAAGCGTGGGCAAATCGGCAACGAAAGCCTTGCGTAATGCTGGAATGATTCCTTGCGTTTTATACGGAGGAAATCAGACAGTGCATTTCACAGCAGAAGAAGCAGCATTTAAAAACTTGATTTACACTCCAAACGCGCACACAGTTGTGATCGATTTGGGAAGCAAAAAGTTCGAAGCTGTTTTGCAAGACATTCAACAGCACCCGGTAACAGACAAAATTCTTCACATCGACTTCTACCAGTTGTTCGATGATAAAGAAGTAACTATGGAAGTTCCTGTAAAAGTTGTAGGTACTTCTAAAGGTGTACTTGCTGGTGGAGTTCTTCGTTTAAACCAACGCAAATTGAAGGTGAAAGCTTTGCCAAAAGATTTGCCTGATTTCGTAGAAGCTGATATCACACCACTTGAAATGGGTAACAAATTGTATGTAACCAAGTTAGAAACTAAGAATTTCAAACTGTTACACCCAGACAATACTGTAGTAGCGCAAGTGAAGATTTCACGTGCTGCAATGAAAGCCGCTCAAGAGGCAGCAAAAGCAGCAAAAGCGCCTGCAAAAGGAAAGAAAAAGTAATTCACATTATTTTTCAGCAAAAAGCATCGGTTTTTCCGATGCTTTTTTTATTCAACAATATGGAAGTCGCTTAAATTTGAAACCTTAAGTATAAAGTAATGTTACTGATAATTAAGCGTCTTTTTGGTGTAGAACGCAAGGACGAATTCATGAAAAAGTTTTTAATTATAGGATTGGGAAACATCGGCGAAGAATATCGAGAAACCCGACACAACATCGGGTTTAAAATTGTGGAAGCTTTAGCCAACAAAGAATCGGCATCTTTTAAATCGGTTCGATTCGGAGAAATGGCCGAAGTGAAAGTGAAAGGCAGAACGGCACTACTTCTGAAACCAAACACGTATATGAACCTCAGCGGTAAAGCCGTAAAGTATTGGATGGATGCCGAGAAAATTCCTGTCGAGAACGTTTTGGTTATTACGGACGACTTAAATCTCAGTTTCGGAACCATTCGTATCAAAGCAAAAGGTAGTGATGGCGGGCATAACGGACTCAAAAGTTTACAAGCCGAATTGCAATCGCAAGCCTATCCGCGTTTTCGTTTTGGTATCAGCGATGCCTTCAAAAAAGGCCAACAAGTTGATTACGTTCTAGGAAAATGGAGTCCAGAAGAAATCAGACTTTTACCTGAACGTCTCGAAATTTCTGCGGAAGCTATAAAATCATTCGTATTTTCGGGACTACAAAATACAATGAATCAATTTAATGGTAAATAAGTTAACAATAGCAATTACAGTATTTTCAATGCTTGTTGCTTGCAAATCGGCACCTTCGTATTCCACAGTTCAACAGATAAACAGTTGTGCAACCGACTTTTCTTGTACTGAAAAATTAAGTAAAGATTCAGCAATTGAGTACAAAATTGCTGAATATGGAAATTCAATGGCAACAATTGTTTCAAGTGAAGAATCTCTGGTCGTTGAAATTACACGCGATAGAATTGTAGACAAGAATATTCAAGACTCGAGTTACCGGGAACATTTTTTAATTGAAATGGCCAATCCAAACAAAACAATTGGCGTAAGTGCCGTTCGCAAATTTATCTTTGGAAAATTTTGTTTTTGTAAAGGCGAAGCAGGCTATTTTGAGGTAAAAGATTTTGAAGTTATTTACGATTCAAACGGAAAAGTAGGCCGTTACACTATTATTTATAGCGTTCCAGAAAGTAGAATTCAAAAGCAAAAAATTCAATTTGAATTGAAGTAAATTATCTGACTGTTAAATAAAAAACGGCGATTCAGTTTTGAATCGCCGTTTTTGCTTTGTATTAGTTTTGGTGGTTATTCCACAACAATACGTTTCACTTCCTTGAAATTAGTTCCGGTAATCGAAACAAGGTAAATTCCAGCTTGTGCGTTTTGTAATGAAATGGTTTCGTTTAGTGGATTTGCAGCGTCGGCATTTGATTCAAAAAGCACGCGACCTCGCATATCGTAAACTTTTATCTCAGAGGCTGTTTCTAAAGCTCGTGTAGAACTTAATGTAAAACTTCCATTGTTTGGGTTCGGATAAATAGCAATGCCATAGTCAATGTTGTTTTCATCAACACTAAGCGGCGCAGCAGCTCCGCAAAGTCTCAAACTCCATGTAACCAATTGTCCACCATCTCCAGCTACACTATCGCTTATTCTCAATGTCCAAGTTCCTTGACTGTTTTGTCCGTTCAAAGGAGCAATGCTTTCAAAAGGGATATTTCTGCCAGAGATTCTTGGGTTCGAATTCTGACAAATTAAAGGAGCTCCACTACTAGTAAACACGGCGTCGACATCTTCATTTCCAGCTACATTCGTACATAGCTGTTGGAAAAGTCTAATATTGCTTCCTCCAGGTGAAATCAATCGGGCTGTTAAATCGCGTACCCAAGTATGATTTATTTTTACGTACACTTCTACTTCATTGATTGTAATATTTTGCGCCGCCGGAACAACAATCGTAGAATTGATTGTTTGCGTTGCTGTAAGTGAAATAGATATCGGCGTGTTTGTGGCAGTGTACGATGCACAGAATTTCGTTGTAAATTTAAATGCTTGTGACCATACGCCCACACAGCCAGCATTTCTCGGTCGTATTCTCCAAAAATAATCAGTCAACGATGCTAATTCAGGAGTAGTTAACGAAGCAGTAGTCGTATTTGTTGTACTAACAATTGCAGTAAAGTTGCTATCGCTAGCAATTTGAACGTCATAGTTTGTCGCACCAGTGTCTGCCGCCCAAGTTAAAACGGGCGAAGTCGAAACTCCAGTTGCATTATTTGCAGGCGTGCTTAAGGCACTAATGGCGAAGCTCGCAGTACTTACTTCTACATAAAAAACAGCAGTTCGGCTTACATTACCTGAAGTTGCTGTGACGGGAATGGCATAAACCCCAGCAGTCATACTAGAAGAAGTTGATACGTTTAAGGTAAAAGTTCCTTGTGCTGAAATCGTATTTTGTGAAAGAGTTGCTGTAATACCTGCTGGTAAATTGGTGGCAGCTAAGTTAACAGTTCCAGAAAATCCGCCAAAAGCGATG
Source organism: Pseudanabaena sp. UWO311 (assembly GCA_943371725.1). Taxonomy (GTDB): domain Bacteria; phylum Bacteroidota; class Bacteroidia; order Flavobacteriales; family Flavobacteriaceae; genus Flavobacterium. The sequence goes on from CALRVY020000011.1 coordinate 17,628, forward strand.
TAAGAAACGGGAAACGAAGTAGATTCTCCAGCACACACGGCTTTGTTCTGTTCTCCTGGTACCCCAGTCATTCCGATGTTAAAACCACTTCCTCCTGAGGAAATTCCGAAATTTACATTTGATATATCGAAAAATATATTATTATGACCTATTACGAGAATACGATTTGTACCTCCTGTTGCAGCGCTTAAACTAACAAGTTCCGAACCGTCATTTGGAACCTTACTAGCCAAAAGTACTCCGAATGGATTACTACTTGTTGTAAGCTGCCAAATATCAACAAAAGGCGTGTCGATTCCATTTGCAGTTGTACCCCCCACATTCCAAGTTACTGTAATATTTGTTCCCGCTACTTGTGAGGCATTAGTATTTGGAGATGTTACGGTAAACGGTCCAGCATCAGCAACATTTACAGTTACATCTTGGCGCGCGGTTTGTCCACCATTTATTAGATCGTTGTCACGTACAGTTAAAGCAAAGTTATACGTTCGTGGAACATTAGCTACAACTTCGTATGCGGGTGTTAGGTTGTTCGCAAAAATACTTGAAAACTGCGGAAAAAATCGCACAGGATTGGTACTTGGGTTTCGTGATCTAAAAGTAGGTCCGCCCGTATTGCTAGAAACAGGTGGTTGAGTAGACGATTGGTTGTCGATTTGCTCCCATGCATAAAGTAAATTGGTGTCGTCAACATCTGCACCATTTCCTCTAAGTAAAAAAGCTGTTCCGTAAGGAATTGTGTAGTCGGGGATAGATTGAATAGTAGGAGCAAGATTATTAGTTGATGTATTTACAGAACAATTTCCGGTACTAGAAACCACTGCTTCAATTTGTGCTAAACTTACTGCATGAAACATTGCGTCGGAATTGTTTTGAACGTTTTGTGGCGCACAAATGCCGGCGTAAGCCATGATTGTAGTTCCACTTCCCGGCTCTACAGCAGTGCTTTGATTTCCGTTTCCGTTACAGGATCCGGTATTGCTACTAAATGTATGATTAGCCCCAAATTGGTGTCCCATTTCGTGTGCAACATAATCGATATCAAACGGATCACCTACAGGAGCGTCAGAACCCGTAACTCCTCTTGCTTTTTGTCCAGCTAAACAAACCGATCCTAGTATAGCAACGCCACCACCTCCGGTCGAAAAAATATGTCCTATGTCATAGTTAGAAGTGCCTATGATACCGTCTATAAATCCTTGTACATTGTTTAGTAAATTCGTTGAACTATTATTGTTGAAATTATCGGAAGTAATATTAATTGCAGCATCATTATTTTCAACAAGTTCCATTGTTATCGCCGCATCTCGTTCGTAAAGCCCATTAACGCGAGTCATTGTAACATTCATTGCTGCAAGTACAGCTGCTATTTTTTGAGCATCCGTGCCAGTATTAAGGCCGGCAGCGTTTATGTGAAATTGCGCATACTCAATAGTACACGTTATCGCTAAACGGTATGTTCTAAAAATCCCAGCGTCTGAAAGGGTACTATTTGTACTCAATGCTTGAGCTTGGATGTGCTCTAAATCCAATTCAGGATTGGCAATTTCCTCACAAGAAAAACCAGAAGGGTTTCCTAGCGCACTCTTATTGTAAACTAAATACGTTTTCAAATCCTTGGTGTACGGTTGAATATAAGACGTACCATCGGTATCGGTAAAGTTTATACTATGCAAACCAAAAATAGTCGTTGAGAAACGTATTGCCGTTCCTGCCTTAGAAGTACTTCGGCCAACATAAGATTTAATGTCCTGGTACTTTGCCGCTAAATTGGGATGCATGATCGAAGCTTCGTACACTTCAAATTGCTCTAAATTTCCACCGGGTAACGGAAAAGTTACAAGTACACCTGCTTTGCTCGAAGATTCTTGGCGTTTTGGCGCTCGTTCAAGGCTCAACTTTAAAGCAGCAAGATCCAGTTTATAAAGCTCAAATGAGCTTGGAAAGTTTTTGAATTCCAGCTTAGGTTCGCTGGAAATCGCTGCCTCTGAAACTTTAGTCCAAACTTGCCCATGAGCTAAACCAGACACTAAAATCGCTAGAAGAAGCAAATTAGGTAGTATTTTTTTCATTATTAGATAACATTAATTAAGCAGCCAAAGTTAAATATTTCAACAATATATGCATCATTACCATTTCATTTTTGCGAAGTTTATCGACAATTTACCTAATTATTGCGGTAATGTTCAATTTTAAACGAACTGACATTGCCTATAACTTCGAACCCTTTTTAACCTTTTTACGTTTTGATTCAGAAATTCTCAAGTGCTTCAACTAACTTGTAAAAAAAGTCATACCTTTAAAAGGCATTAAAACCAGATTCAGATGAAGAAAAAATTACTCTTATTAACAGCACTTTACTGCGGGTTTTCATACGCGCAGCAACCTATTACAAATTTCTTGGGCGGCGAGAACATGTTATATACCAGCTTCGATCCAGAAGGTGCGCCAAGTCAAAACACATCAGGAAGTTCTCAATTTTGGGTTTACGTTAATAACCCAAATGGAAATACAGTCGATACAGTCGAAACACCAACCTCCACAGAATTAACTGAATTTCCCGAGGCAACTCATGTTTTCAGAAGTGCCGGAACGATCGATAATGCAGCAACCAATGGCAATATTTATGCTAAAATTCAAGGCAGTACAGTCGAAATAGTAGGTCTAAAAATCGACAACCTGACTCTTAAGTACAACACCGGATCTGCAACCGTTGGAACTTTTCCGTTGCCGTATGAATATCAAAATTTAGACGAAACAGTATCCGGAACCTTTACATACAACCAAAATACCGGAACTTTTAGTGGAACTTTACTAACCGCTGTTGATGCGTCTGGCACATTAGGTTTAGCAACATTCGAACAGTATATGGTTACACGACTCAGAAGTGTTCAAGATCTCGACCTCTCCTACTTAAATTTTGGCGTAGTTGGTAATTTGACAATTCAAAGTGCTAGTTTTTACACCGATAATGGTGCACCCGTGTTTCCCTTGTTGAAACAAGTAACAACAAGTTTAGTCGTGCCTTTACTACAAATAAACGAAAATAGAACACGTGTCGAATTTGCAACCGAATTCCTTGGAGTTGATAATCCTGCGAATTCGAACAGCCGTGTTGTTTTAGCCGAAAATCCAGTGAAACAACAGCTTAAATTAGTGTCTGATACGCAAATCTCAAACATCGAGATTTTTAACCTTCAAGGGAAAAGTATGGGCTTGTATACAACTACAAATGTTGATGTATCCGAATATTCAGCTGGTGTTTACATCGCCGTAGTCAATTCGGTTTCCGGCAGTAAAACCATTAAGTTCGTGAAAAACTAAAAAGGTACATAAACCACTTTCTTCGTCTCGAAAAATTCTTCGTGAAAGAAAGTAGCAATATCGAATTGTTTCGCTTTGGGGAAATCAGCCAACTCTTCGGTCAAATCTCCTCCTTTCAAATACAAAATTCCGTTCTTGAGCTCATGCCGACTCTTAGAACGGAATTTTCCGTTTACCCAAGTGGCAAAATCCGACATGTTAGTCACCGCACGGCTAACCACAAAGTCAAAATGACCCTGAACTTGTGCGGCACGCTGTTGTTTTGCACTAACGTTTTTAAGTTCCAAAGCTTCGGCAACAGCTTCCACAACTTTGATTTTTTTGGCTATAACATCTACTAAGGTAAACTGCGTTTCTGGAAATAAAATTGCCAAAGGAATTCCTGGAAATCCGCCACCTGTCCCCACATCTAAAATTTGAGCGTCGGGTAAAAATGCCTGCACTTTCGCGATGGCCAAGGCGTGCAAAACGTGTTTTTCGTACAACGAATCGATGTCTTTGCGCGAAATCACGTTAATTTTTGCGTTCCAGTCGGTGTACAGTGCTTCCAATTGCTCGAATTGCGCACGTTGGCTGCTCGTTAAGTCCGGAAAGTACGCTAAAATTTGTTCCATGGCTTTTTTTGCAAAAGTAGGAATTGAAGTTTAAATCGCTCCATCTAAATCGCACGCCGCATTTACAGTCGTTTTAAAGTTGATTTTGTTTTGGGCGCGCCGGCAAACGAGTCGTCGCTGCGCAAAAAATAGGCACGCCGTCACGTGTTCCGCTGTATCTTTTAGGCATAACTATAGTGGAAATACCGAAGCGCCTAAAAGGATGCCGCTACACCCGTTCGCGCGGAAAAGCTACGCAAGGAAAAATAGAAAAAAGTGAAAGAAGGGAAAAATAGAAAGAAGCGAAAAGGAAAATTTATGAAATAAAGGATTAGTCGTAGAAAAACGTAAGCTCCGACGAATTTTGGGTTAGGGAGGGAAGATGAAACGTAAAAAGAGTGAATTCATCGAAGTCTTAATACTTAATACTCCCGTCTTAATACTGATTAAACAGTTGGCGAACTTTGCGTAAATCTTTGTGGCCTTTGCGGTTAAACCTTCGACAAGCTCATGCACCGACGAATTGCGGGTTAGGTTCGGCAAAACGATACGTGAAGTGGTGAACGTCACAAAGTCTTAATACTCAAATCTTAATACAAAAATCTCCATCAGCCTTCGACAAGCTCAGGCACCGACTTTCGACAAGCGCATGCTCCGACGAATTGTGGGTTAGGGAGGGAGCATGATACGTACAAGGGTGAACGTCACAAAGTCTAGCTTCTCTCCCGATAGCTATCGGGACTAGCTTCTAACATCTCAAAAAAGATACGTCAAAGGGCGAACGTAACCAGGTAACGTTTTCGCAATAGCGATTGACGCGGAAACCCCGCAGCGACGAGGAGCGTTTCCAGTAAAGATCGGAAGCGAGGAGTTGCAGCAAAAAGCGCGGGCGCCGCTTTGCACATCTGTTTGAGGAGAAAATCCGTTGCGGCGCATTGCCCAAATAAATGAAAGCATGCAAATGAAACAAAACCTAAAATTTTGCGTTCATGCATCGTGCTCCACTCTAATTCTTTACCTTTGAGCACAACATTTTTTTATGAATACCACAATTCCGAATTTCTCTAAGCAAGACACCGCGAAGTTTTTCCGAACCCTCAACAGCCGCGTGAATGCTTACTTCAAAGACAACAATATTTCTAAAACCGGCAACTGGAAATTACACGTGAAAGCCGTGATTATGTTCGCTATTTTCCTGACACCTTATTTCTTAATCTTAACGCTCGACATGCCTTTGTGGGCTATGTTGCTGCTATCTGTAGTTATGGGAGTAGGAATGGCTGGCGTGGGTATGAACGTAATGCACGATGGAAACCACGGCTCGTATTCCAGCAAAAGTTGGATCAACAAATTTATGGGCTCAACCATTTATGTGCTTGCCGGAAACGTGTACAATTGGCAAGTTCAGCACAATGTGTTGCACCATACCTACACCAATATTCATGGTCACGATGAAGATTTAGATGCAGGACGTATTATGCGCTTTACAACCGAAGCGAAATGGCATCGTTTTCACAAATTTCAACACTATTACAGCGTATTTCTGTACGGATTGCTCACATTTAATTGGGCTATTACCACCGATTTCAAACAAATGCGTGCTTATTTAAAGCGTCGTTTGTTTTATGGAAAAGAGAAAAGTCCAAAGATTTTGTGGACAACCTTGATCATTACCAAAATACTTTATGTGAGTATCTGGATTCTATTGCCAATCCTCATCGGAATCGTTTGGTGGCAAGTACTTTTGGGCTTTTTCTTAATGCACTATACCGCCGGATTGATTTTGAGTATCGTTTTCCAATTGGCGCACGTAGTAGATCAAACCTCGTATCCAACGCCAAACGAAAACGGCGAGATGGAAAACACGTGGGCCATTCACCAACTGTACACCACGGCGAACTTCGCACCTAAAAATCCGATAGTAAATTGGTTCACAGGCGGTTTGAACCATCAAATCGAGCACCATATTTTCCCGAACATCAGCCATATTCACTACGGTAAGATTGGCGAAATTGTAAAGCAAACTGCCAAAGAATGCAATTTGCCTTACTACGAGTTTAAAACCACTCGCTCGGCTATATACGCCCATTTCAGACATTTAAAAGCACTTGGAAATCCGTCTCTAGTTTAATATCATGACCTACATTCTTTCTGATCGAATCAATAATTTAGCTGTTTCGCAAACGCTTGCTATGGCCGCCATGGCACGCGAATTAAAAGCTCAAGGAAAAGACATTATTTCTTTAAGTTTGGGAGAACCCGACTTTAACACGCCCGATTTCATAAAAGAAGCGGCAAAAAAGGCAATCGACGAAAACTACAGCACCTACACGCCTGTCGACGGTTACGCCGAATTAAAAGAAGCGATTTGTCAGAAGTTCAAACGCGATAATCAGCTTGAATACAAGCCTTCGAATATTGTTGTTTCAACAGGTGCAAAACAATCCTTGTACAATATTGCCCAAGTGTTGTTAAACGACGGCGATGAAGTAATCCTTCCAGCACCGTTTTGGGTGAGTTATTACGAAATGATCAAATTGTCGGGCGGCATTCCGGTGGTGGTGCCCACTTCGGTAGAATCCGATTTTAAAATAACGCCGCAACAATTACAAGATGCAATCACGCCAGGTACAAAAATGCTTTGGTTTAGCTCGCCTTGTAACCCAAGCGGGTCAGTGTACAGCAAAGCAGAATTGGAAGCTTTGTGTGCTGTATTGAAAAATCATCCGCAGATTATAGTAGTAAGTGATGAAATCTACGAGCATATAAATTTCTCGGGATCGTATTGCAGTATAGCCTCGATTGAAGGCATGTTGGATAGAACCGTTACTGTAAATGGTGTGGCTAAAGCTTTTGCCATGACCGGTTGGCGTATTGGCTACATCGGCGCGCCTGAGGCTATCGCTAAAGCCTGTACTAAAATTCAGGGTCAAGTAACCAGCGGAGCCAATTCTATTGCGCAACGAGCTACAATTACGGCATTACAAGCAAATCCGAGCATTTTGAATGAAATGGTTCAAGCCTTTCACCAGCGTCGGGATTTAGTTATAGAAAAAATGAAATCGATTCCCGGTTTTAAATGCAACGTTCCGGAAGGCGCGTTTTATGTGTTTCCAGACGTTTCGTATTATTTTGGGAAAACTTTGCGCGGCACAGAAATTAAAAACGCCGACGATTTTGCCTTGTATTTGCTTGCAGAGGCAAACGTAGCAACGGTAACCGGAGACGCATTTGGAAATCCGAATTGTATTCGTATTTCTTACGCTGCCGCAGAAAATCAGCTTATAGAAGCATTTAATCGCATTCAAGCCGCGGTTTCCTAGTTGGTGCATCGAACTTTACGATAGCATTAGCCGTCCAAACGCTTGGTGTTCTGTATATAAGTTATGGAAAAACGTATCGTACTTCTAGGCTCCGGCGAGCTTGGAAAAGAGTTTGTGATTGCCTGTAAGCGTTTGGGGCAATATGTGGTGGCGGTCGACAGTTACGCAAATGCACCAGCTATGCAAGTGGCCGATGCTTACGAAGTAATAAACATGCTCGATGGTTCGGCGCTCGATGCCGTGATTGCCAAACACCGGCCGGATATAATTGTTCCTGAAATTGAAGCGATACGTACCGAACGTTTTTACGACTACGAACAGCAGGGCATTCAGGTTGTGCCGAGCGCAAAAGCCGCGAATTTTACCATGAATCGGAAGGCAATACGCGATTTAGCGGCTATCGATTTAAATCTGAAAACAGCAGAATACCGCTATGCTACCAGCGAAGCGTCGTTACGAGCAGCCATTGGCGAGGTGGGTATGCCTTGTGTAGTGAAGCCTTTGATGTCGTCTTCCGGCAAAGGACAATCGGTCATAAAATCACAAAACGATATTTCGAAGTCTTGGCAATATGCCGTGGAAGGATCGCGAGGCGATTTAGTAGAAGTTATCGTGGAGGCGTTTATCGATTTTGATTACGAAATTACTTTACTAACCGTGACGCAGCAAAACGGACCGACTTTGTTTTGTCCGCCGATAGGGCACCGTCAGGAGCGCGGCGATTACCAAGAAAGTTGGCAACCGATGCCTATGTTGGAGCAGCAGCTTCGGGAAGCCGAGCAAATGGCGGCCAAAGTAACGGAAGCTTTGGGAGGCGCGGGTTTGTTTGGTGTTGAATTTTTTATTTCGAAAACGGCAGTTTACTTTTCGGAATTATCGCCCCGACCGCACGATACCGGCATGGTAACTTTGGCGGGCACCCAAAATTTAAACGAATTTGAACTGCACGCGCGTGCCGTGTTGGGATTGCCTATTAATGAAATTCAGCTGTTGAAAAAGGGCGCTAGTGCTGTGATTTTAGCACATGAAAATAGCAATTCACCTCGCTATGAAGGTGTTGACAATGCACTTTCGGTTCCGAATAGCGACATTCGTTTATTCGGAAAACCCACTTCAAGACTGTATCGCCGTATGGGAGTTGCTTTGGTGTACGGTGATTTAGACAAAAACATAGATTACATTACGGCGCAAGCTAAAAAAGTCGCAACACGGGTAAGAGTTATCGAGTAAGATCCAACTTAGCACTACTTTTACAGTAATAACTGCAATTAAAAAAGTAGTGTAATACTTTCGGATGATTGAAGCCTACAAATTTCTAATTTTTTGTTCCCATTTCCAGGCAGTGGCTATGGCGTGGGTAACGTCATTTTTTGCAGTCCAGCCCAATATTTCGTTGGCGTGTTTGGTATCTGCGAAAGCGGCAGTAACATCGCCTTCTCTTCTAGAAACAATCTGATAAGGCAGTTTCGTTCCGGAGACTGCTTCAAAAGCATGAATTACTTCTAAAACCGAGGAGCCTTTTCCTGTACCGAGGTTGAAAATCTCTAAATTCGATTGATTTTGACCGTTAAGCAAACGTTCTAATGCAACAACGTGTGCTTCTGCAAGATCAACAACGTAGATATAGTCGCGGATGCACGTACCGTCGGGTGTTGGGTAATCGTCGCCAAAAACGGATAGTTGCGAACGCAATCCGGCGGCCGTTTGCGTAATAAATGGCACTAAGTTTTGCGGAACTCCTAAAGGTAATTCACCAATTTCGGCACTTTCGTGAGCGCCAATCGGGTTGAAATATCGTAAAGCAATAGCACACACTTGACCGGCTTTTGCCATATCGCTTAAAATCTCTTCACCAATTTGCTTGGTGTTGCCGTAAGGAGACAAAGCAGGTTTAATCGGTGCCGATTCAGTGATTGGCAAATTATCGGCTTGCCCGTAAACAGTGCATGATGAGCTAAAAATGAACTTCGCTTCTGGGAATTTTTGTAAACCTGCGAGCAAATTCAAAATACCGCCGATGTTGTTATGATAATACAAAAACGGATTAGTGACACTTTCACCTACCGCTTTTGATGCGGCAAAATGAATGACTCCATCGATTTGCGATTGCGATTCAAAGAAGCTATTTACATCGCTTTGATTGCGTAAGTCAACTTCGTAAAAATCCGGTTTCACGCCGGTGATATTTTCGATGCCATCTAAAGCACTTAAAGAAGTATTCGATAAATCATCGATGATTACAACTTCAAAATTCTTTTCGATTAAAGCTACAACTGTGTGTGCTCCAATGTATCCTAATCCGCCAGTAACGAGTATTCGCACGATTTATGATTTTAAAAATTCTAACACTTTGCTTGTGATAAATGCAATTTGCTCGTCGTCTAGTTCCGAATGCATAGGTAAGGAAATCACTTCTTTAACAAGACGATTCGTATTTGGGAAATCGGCTTCTTGATAACGTGCATCTGCGTAAGCTTTCTGCGCATGCAACGGAATTGGATAATAAATCGCACACGGAATGCCGCTGTCTAAAAGGTGCTGCATAAGTCCGTCACGGTCGCCATCGATAACGCGTAATGTATATTGGTGAAACACGTGGCAGTCGCAAATATCACAAATAGACGGTGCGATTAATTTGGGATGGTTTTCGAAAGCTGCAGAGTACTTTCGTGCTGCATTTTGACGTGCCGCATTATACGTGTCCAAGTACGGTAATTTCGCGTTCAAAACAGCAGCTTGAATACTATCTAATCGAGAATTAACGCCTACAACATCATGATGATATCTTATATACATACCGTGATTCACGATTCCGCGTAACGTATGTGCTAAGTCATCGTTATTCGTGAAAATAGCACCGCCATCGCCATAGCACCCCAAATTTTTGGAAGGGAAAAAAGATGTGGCACCAACGTGTCCGATAACGCCTGCTTTTCGTTTGCTTCCGTCCGAAAATTTGCAATTTGCTCCAATTGCTTGTGCATTATCTTCAATAACATATAAATTATGCTCTTCTGCCACACGCATAATGGCTTCCATATTTGCAGCTCTTCCGAACAAATGCACTGGAACAATTGCTTTGGTTTTAGGCGTAATTGCCTTTTTTATCGCTTCAATAGAAATGTTCATATTTCCCAATTCCACGTCAACTAAAACGGGAGTTAGTTGTAACAATGCGATTACTTCAACCGTTGCTGCAAAAGTAAAATCAGCTGTAATAACTTCATCGCCAGGTTGTAATCCTAAACCCATCATGGCAATTTGCAAAGCATCAGTTCCGTTAGCGCATGGAATGACGTGTTTTACATTCAAATACGCTTCTAAATTTTTTTGAAACGACGCTACTTCGGGTCCGTTTATATAAGTATTGGTGTCTAGAACTTCTTGAATTTTGGCGTCAACTACTGGTTTTATCTTTTCATATTGACTTTTTAAGTCAACCATTTGAATTTTTCGCATTTCTATGAAATTTACTGCGCAAAAGTAAGAAATAAAGGCGTTGCTAGTTGAGAAGAAAAAGAAACGTATTTTCGCAAAAGAAAGCTTTTTTACATGTACACGCTTTATTCCATTTTGGTTCGTTTGGTTGAATTGTTGTTGCCTGTTGTCTCAACGAGATCTCTAAAACTAAAGCAATTTGTTTTGGGAAGGACAACAGTATTTGAACAATTGTCTAATTTTATGACTTCGAATCCCAAAACCATTTGGTTTCATTCTGCATCGCTCGGCGAATATGAGCAAGGATTACCCATAATGGAAGCCGTAAAAAAGCAATATCCCAAACATAAAATTGTGCTGACATTCTTTTCGCCATCTGGGTTTGAAATTCGAAAAAACAATAAAATCGCTGATCTAACGCTCTACTTACCGCTTGATACGCGGAGTAATGCACGAAAGTTCGTTAGATTGCTGAATCCTGAATTGGTTTTCTTTGTAAAATACGAGTACTGGCCTAATTTCTTGAACGAGCTAAAACTGCGAGATACGCCGCTTTTTTTGGTTTCAGGTGTATTTCGTCCGGATCAAGTTTTCTTTAAATGGTATGGCGGCTTTTACCGAAAAGCACTCACCGCTTTTACCCACTTTTTCGTTCAAAACGCTAGTGGTGCTGAATTGCTGCGTAGCATCGGTTTTCAGAATGTAACCGTAAGTGGCGATACGCGATTTGATCGAGTTGCAGCCATTGCACAATCGGTTCGCATTCCCGAATGGTTAATAGAGTTTAAAGGAAACGATAGATTGATTGTGATTGGAAGTAGTTGGCCAAAAGACGAACAATTTTGGGCAAACTACATTAATAAAGCACCTAGTGGTGTTAAATTTTTATTTGCACCACACAACATTAAACCTGCGCAAATTTCCGATTTGCAACAGCAATTACAAGTGGCTCAGCTCCTGTATTCAAAAATGGCTAAGCAAGACCGCAGTGCTGCGAGAGTCTTAATTGTCGACGCAATAGGTTTTCTAACGAGCATTTACGCTGCCGCTGAGATTGCGTATGTAGGTGGTGGTTTTGGAAACCCAGGAATCCATAACGTTCTTGAACCTGCTGTGTTTGGTGCGGCAGTTGTTATTGGGCCGAATTTTAGTCATTTTGAAGAAGCTAAAGCATTAGTTGCAAACGGCGGTGTTGTTAGCGTTGCATCGGAAGAAGCACTGCATACAAAGATTGATTTGCTACTAAACGAATCGGATGTTGCCGCAGAAATCGGGCATATTGCACAGACATTTGTGCAGATGAACACGGGCGCTACTGAAAGTGTGATGCGGTATTTAAGTCGGATTTAATGCTGTAATTTTTCGAAGACTTTGATATCGAAAATTCGGTTTGGCCGATTTAGTCGGCTGGGTCAGGTATGCGACCTGTAAATGTGTGCGACATTCAAAAGTCTTGGATTTTTGGAAACGAAAAT
>CALRVY020000012.1:0-29736 GCA_943371725.1 Pseudanabaena sp. UWO311
GGATTTTCTCCACTACGTCTGGAAATATCAGAAATTCAACCACCAAAATCTTTTTACGACTGGTGGAGAGCCCCTTTCGATTATCAATCAGGGGTTTTATGCACAATCAAGCGGTCCGGATTTTTTCAATGCCAAGATTCTGATTGGCGATCAACTTTGGGCTGGTAATGTTGAGATTCACTTAAAATCGTCGGATTGGTATTTACATCAACACGAAAAAGATTCGAAATACAGAAATGTCATTCTGCATGTCGTTTGGGTGTACGACTACGATATTTTTCTTGAAAACAATGCAGCAATTCCAGTCCTTGAATTACATGGTCGAGTAAATGAACATTTGATACGTTCATATCAAACTTTGTTGCAAAATAGATCTTGGATTTATTGCGAAAAAATGATTAACAACGTTCCAGAAGAGCTGGTTATAACGTTTCGTGAGAAATTATTTATTGCACGTGCCGAGCGTAAATCAAAAGCGATATCTGAACTTCACAGAGCACTTGAATTCGATTGGGAAGCAACTCTTTTCGTTGCACTTGCCAAAGCATTCGGCTTAAATTCAAACGCACAAGCTTTCGAAAGTATGGCGAAAATTGTTGGTTTCAAGCCGGTTGTAAAAGAATCAGAAAACATAAAAGCACTCGAAGCACTTTTTTTAGGAACTTGTAATTTACTGCACGATAATTTTCAAGAAGCGTATCCGAATGAATTACAAAAAGAATTCGGTTTTTTAAAAACCAAGTACAAAATGAACGATACGGTTGCTGTACCAGTAGAATTTTTCAAGTTGCGTCCAGAGAATTTTCCAACGGTTCGTTTAGCGCAATTGGCAGCAGTGTATCACAATTCGCCTTATAAATTTCAAAAACTGCTCGAAGCAAAGACTGTTTCGGAAATTCGAACCATTTTTCAATGCCATGTTTCTGAGTATTGGAAGAATCATTACGTTTTAGATAAAACGACAAAAGCATCCAATAAAAATTTGTCAAATAGCTTTATCGATTTACTCACCTTAAACACTATAATTCCGTTGCTGTTTGCTTATGACCATGCTACTGAAAACACACGTTCTGAGTTTTTAATTGATCTCGCTCTTGAAATCAAACCCGAAACAAATACTGTTATTAAAAGATTTAAAGAAATTGGCGTTCCAGCCGTAACAGCTTTTGATTCTCAGGCACTTCTCGAACTCAAACAACAATATTGCGATATTGGAAATTGCCTAAAATGTGCAATCGGGACACACTTGCTCAATAAATCCGAAAAAACTCTTTAATTTCGTCTCAACCATGCGACTAGATTTACACTTAAAATACTACTTCGAAAAACACGGCTTCAACGCTGCCAGTCGTTTGGCGGATAGCTTGGGAATGCGCGTTAGCAGCGTGCGTTTGTTCTTCATTTATATCTCTTTCGTAACTGCCGGACTTTGGTTTGGCGTTTATTTAACGCTCGCTTTTTGGCTTCGCCTAAAGGATTTGATCCGAGCAAAACGTTCTTCAGTTTTCGATTTATAGCGAGTTACAATGAAAGAGCTTTTTAAAATTCCGCTGATTCATCGACGCGGCTTACTAGCACTGTTTTTACTGCTGCTGAGTTTACAAATTTGTATTTTTTGCTACGATCCAAAGATTAATACCAATCAGAAAGACCGTGAATTATTGCTGAAACTTGAACTTGAATATCACAATAAACTCAAAGAGCGAAAGCAAAAGGAATTCCAACCCAAACCTTTTAATCCTAATTTTTTAACAGATTATAAGGCGTATATGTTGGGAATTCCTACCGAAGCGTATGATAAACTCCAAGCCTTTCGGAAACAAGGGAAATACGTTAACTCAGCAGCCGATTTTCAACGCGTTACTGGAATTTCAAATCAGTTATTGAATAAATTGAAACCTATGTTTTCATTTCCCGAATGGACGCAAAAGAAAACAAACTTTAACTATCGCAAAACAGCAGCTCCAAAAATCGATTTGAATTCAGCAAATTTCGAAGAACTGCTGTCCGTGCCCCGAATTGGCGAAAGTCGCGCAAATCAAATTTTGAAAATTCGAGAAAAATTGGGCAGTTTTGTTTCGGTAAAACAACTTAAACTTTTATACGGTATCGACGAAGAGACTTTTGACTTTCTGCAAAGTAAATTCCTAATTAAAGCTAAAAATCCCGTTAAAAAGCTAGCAATCAATTCGGCTAGTATTAAAGAACTTGCGGCATTTCCTTATTTTAACTTCTACATTGCTAAAGAAATTGTTAAAAAAAGAAGTAAAAATGGAGATCTAAAGCCTCAAGATTTGGCAAATGTTCAAGGTTTAACCGCTGAACAAATAGAAATATTAGTTTTATATTTGGAATTTTAATAGAACCGCAAAATATATGAATTCAACATACTTTTCCGAAGAACACGAATTGTTCAGAAAAAGTTTACAAGATTTCCTCAAACTTGAAGTAGTACCACACATTGAAAAGTGGGAGAAAACCGGAACTATAGAACGCTTTATTTGGAAAAAGTTTGGAGATATGGGCTTTCTTGGTTTAACCTATCCGGAAGCTTACGGCGGTTTAAATCTCGACCTTTTTTACATGGTCATTTTACTTGAAGAATTGCAGAAAATTAAATCTTCAGGTTTTGCAGCTGCTATTTGGGCGCACGTTTATTTGGCTATGACACATTTAAATGCAGAAGGTTCAGAAGACATCAAACAAAACTACCTCGTTCCAAGTATTCTTGGCGATAAAGTTGGTGCGCTCTGCATTACCGAACCTTTCGGCGGAAGCGACGTTGCGGGTATGCGAACAACAGCCGTACTCCAAGGCGATAATTATGTAATTAATGGTTCTAAAACCTTTATCACCAATGGTGTTTATGCCGACTATTACATTGTAGCTGCAAAAACGGATCCAACGGCAGGAAACAAAGGAATCAGCATATTTTTAGTCGACACACAAACCAAAGGAATCAACGCCACAAAATTAGATAAGCTAGGTTGGCGTGCCTCAGATACAGCCGAAATTGCCTTCGATCAAGTAGTTGTGCCAGCGTCTAATTTAATGGGCGAAGCAGGAAAAGGCTTTCCGTACATCATGCAACATTTTGCGCTGGAGCGATTAATTATGGCAATCAATGCACACGCACGTGCCGAATATGCTATTGATTATACCATCGAATACATGTCTGAACGCGAGGCTTTTGGAACTAAAATAGCAAAGTTTCAAGCATTAAGACATAAATTAGTAGATCACGCAGCCGATGTTGAACACTGTAAAGTTTTTAACTACGTTGCCGTAGATCGATTACAAAAAGGAGAGTACGTTGTTAAAGAAGCAACAATGGCAAAACTGAAGTCAACCAAAGTGTCCGACGAAACTATCTACAGCTGTTTGCAATTTCTCGGCGGCTACGGTTATATGGAAGAATACCCGCTTGCTCGACTACTTCGCGATAGCCGTCTCGGGCCAATCGGTGGCGGTACCTCGGAAATCCTACGCGAAATTTTATCGAAAATGATCATCGACAAGCAAACCTATAAACCGGCTGTCAAGTAAAACGATACTGATAAAAAGTAATTTAAGCGTCATTTCGACGCTTTTTTTATGTACGGTAAATGGATTTGCTATTTCAAAATAGGCAGCACTTTTTAAGTCGATTTGCGCTATTTTTCTTGTAAAAAAATATTTAAAATTTCGTTAAAACCGCGCTGCTGCTATTGTAGAGGTGCTATTTTTAACAAAACTTAAATCAATCAAAATATGAAAAATTTTTTCCTAGTAGGTTTATTATCACTTGGTATTTTCAGCTCTTTCGCTCAAGAAGAAGCGACAGAAAAAAGCAAATGGTCGTTTGCAGTGCAACCAAAGTTGGGTTTTGCAAAGTATGAAGAAACAGGATCAGTTACTTTAAATGGTACGATGACAGGTTTCGATTTTTTATTAACGCGTAAAATTGGAAATATTTTTGATTTGACGTCGGGTGTCATAATTGCGAATTTCGATGGTAATCGAGCAGAGGCTGGCCAAGAAGTGCGATTACAGAACGATTATGTACAAATTCCATTGCTTATCGGTGGCGATATAAATTTCGGAGAAGGTCAAGAAAACAGCCCGTTTAAAATGCGTGTTGCCATTGGGCCTGCGGCTAATTTTTTAGCTCGGCAGTTTGTTGAAACAACAGGCCCGGATTTTAAAGAAAATAATGTTGGTTGGAATTTTAGTATGATGTCGCAACTGTCGTTTGAATTTAAGGTCTCTAGTAAAGCAGCACTTTCTTTGGGTTTGCAAGGGCAGTCCGATTTTACTCGAATTGACAACGATGGTTCTGAAAACAAATTGCAACAAGTTTCGAGTATCGTTTTTGGTTACAGAAGCAATTTCTAATATTGGGGTGTGCCGGCGGGTCGTTCCTCCGGCGCCGTCAGGCCTTTCACTGCAATAAAAAACGGCTGCCGCAACTGCCGCCATCGCCGCATAAGAGCTCCCTTCGGTCGCTTTGTGCAACGGGCGCCAGTACAGCGGCAGCCGCTTTTTATTTTCGTTGCAGTCCTTCACACAAAGAGTGTCGTAACTTTCGATAAGTGATATAAAAGTTGTTTTCAATTTTGTGGAACTTCTTTTAATCATTGCCAACAAGCACGGGCACTCATTTTGGTTACTTTCCCCGCGCGACTGATTGCCGCGGAAAGCCTTTTTTGTGGTGGCGTTTAAGCCACAAAAAAGTTTGCAGCAGAAAGCAGGACGGCAAAACCACATGTATTTCCAGCGAATAGTTTTGCCGGCGCGCCAAAAAAAGTTTTGAAAACCAGAAAAATAGTTTACTTTTGCAGCCTTAAAGAAAGGGGGTGTCTATATTATGTTGATTATACCAATTAAAGACGGAGAGAATATCGATAGAGCGCTGAAGCGTTACAAAAGAAAATTCGACAAAACCGGAACTGTACGCCAATTGCGTGCTAGACAGGCTTTTATTAAACCGTCTGTGACTCACCGAATGAAGATTCAGAAAGCACACTACATTCAGCGTTTGAAAGACAGCCTAGAAAGCTAGTATCATCGTTGTAAAATTATAGACCGTTAATCAATATGTTTTGGTTAACGGTTTTTTTGTGCTTTAAGCGTTCGAAGCTATTCAATTTCTTCTTTTATTTGTTGTTGCGCTCGCTTGTCTTGCGTACGCGTCACTTTTTTATCATATTATTTTCCTATAATTAATCGTATTTCAGTGAATTTAGCATTGCGAATTATGCTGTCGTTAGTACTGCCACTTGCAAGTTTTGCGCAAGATGGGAAAACGCCATACACCGCTAAATTGAAGGAGTATCGATACAGTCGTTATCTTGATTCGACTCAGTTTTATTTTGCAAAATCGCTGTCTTGGGCCCAAAAACGTCGAGATTCGGTAGCAATTTTCTATACTTACAAATATATGGGCGATGGATACGAACATCACCAAAAGCTCGATTCGACTTTGTTTATGTACGATTTGTGCGATCGGTATCTTTCCAAAAAAAATTTCCGTTTAAAAGCATTTTTACTTAATGATCGAGCTTACACCTATCAGCTTTTAGGCAACTATAATAAGGCGGCAAAACTTACTCTTGAAGCTTTGAAGTATGCCGAAAAATCGAAAGATAATATCCAAGTCGCCAGCATTAATTTATCTATTGCGGATAAGTTTGCTTTGTTAAAACTTAATAAACAAGCCGAAGAATATTACGAAAGGGCCGTTGAGGTTTCAAAAAAAACAGATTATTTACCAGCAAAAGAGTACACGTATCGGGTCTATGGAAATTATTTATTAAAAAATAATAGACTCAATGCGGCTTTTGGGTACCTGCAACAAGCTTCGAAACTGGCAAAGCAAACCAAGGATTCTATTTCAATGGCTTTTACTTGGTCGAGCCTAGCCGATTGTTTTTGGAAACGAAAGGAAATAGATAGCTGTTTCTTCTATGCAAAAAAAGCTGAAGGTATTTGGTATCGTCGCGCTGAATATATTGATTACGCACATGTTTGTGGAAATATGGGCGAGTATTATATGAATTTAGGTAAGTACGATCAGGCGAAAAGCTATTTTAAAAAAGCTGAAAAGTATTTGCGAAACGATTTGTATTTGAACGAACGGTTGTACTCGGATTTGGCTACCTTATATCAAAAGACGGGTCAATTAGATTCAGCCATAGTGTATCTAACTAAAGCAAAGAAAACCCTTGAGCAGATTAAAGAAAACGAACGTAAATCCCAAGTTGCAGCACTAAATATCAAATATCAAGCCGACAGAAAAGAGGTTCTGGTGAAAAATGCGCAACAGAAAAGTGAGCTTGCCAACTTAAAACTACGCGAGAAAACGTTGCAGTTTAACATTGGCTTAGTAATATTATTAGCGCTCTTGCTTGTCATTGCTGTAGTGATTTTTTCCTACCGAAAGATTAGAACAAAAAACAGACAACTTTTCGAAAGCAATATTCGCTTAGAGCGTTCCGTAAAGCAGAAGCAAGTGTTGTTACAAGAAGTACATCATCGTGTCAAGAATAACTTGTCGACTTTAAAAAGTTTGTTGTTTTTGCAGGCGCGGGCCAGTAAAGACGAGCACGTAAAAGCTATTTTAACAGAGTCGCAACATCGAATACAATCTATGGCCTTGGTGCATGAAAATTTGTATCAAGATTTAGAATACGATCAAGTAAAGTTTTACGATTTTACGCGCCAATTATTTGATAGTTTAGTACAGACTTTTCAAGTTCCAACTGCAGAGGTACGCTACACTATTGAACGCAACGAAATTGCGGTAGACGTTTCGACTGCGATATTTCTTGGATTAATTTTAAACGAATTTGCTACAAATACGTTTAAGTATGCTTTTAATAACCAAAAAGAAGGCGCTATCAAAGTTGGCATTTCGGAAATTGAAGATCAACTCGTCGTCGTTTACTCCGATAACGGAATTGGTTTAGCGCGACCTTTTCAAGAACAACAAAGCGGTTTCGGATTTAAGCTAATACGAATATTAGTGGAACAAGTTAACGCTGAATTGACCTACAAGAGAGAAGATAATTGGTCGATTTTTATTTTGAAAATGCAAAAAGACGCGGCCAACCTGTCTTAATTTACGCTGATTGTATTTGTAGTATCGAAATTACCAAACGGCGATTTTAGTTCCTATTTACTTCGATAAAGCATAAATACGGTCAAACGAATACAAAATTTTGACGTTCGAAACATCTTTGCTACGTTTCGACTGTAAGCTCGTTACTTTTGGGATAAGAAAAAAGAAACTGGTAAACCATTTTTATAATTTTTTTGAGCGTTAATTTTTATAGTTATTAGTTAGTTGTGAAAGAAGACTAAGTTAAAGTCAGTAGTAGTTTTTTTTTAAAAGAGGCGATCGTAAAGGTCGTCTCTTTTGTTTGTAATAACCTGAGTTGTATTTTTAATCGAACTCAGTTAAATAGTCCTAGCTGTTTCTACAGTTAACGATTGCTGCTGCTGTTAAACTTGACTTCAGTTATTAAGTCGAACTTAGGTTGTTCAGTTTATCAAAACCACATACATTTGAGTAAACCACAAAAGATGCGCGAATTAGTTTTAAAATTTGGAGATTATTTGCTTTTAGAGAAGAACTATTCGGTTCTTACGGTTAAAGCTTATACCGATGATTTAGAACAGTTCACGTCTTTTTTCGAAATAGAGTTTGAGCTAAAGTCGTGGAAGGAATTGAATTACTCCTGCATTAGGTCTTTTATTGTTGATCGAGTTGATAGCGGTTTAAGTAATAGAAGTATTAACAGAAAAATATCCACTTTGCGCACTTTCATACGATTTTTGATGAAAGTAGGTGAGCTCGATTTTAATCCGGTGGCAAAGCATCAACCTTTAAAAGTCGCAAAACGACTCCAATTGCCTTTTTCGGAAGTGGAAGTTTTCGATGTATTTGAAGCTTTTGAAGAAGTTAAGGATTATAGTGATTTACTTCGATTACTGATCGTAGAATTGTTTTATGCTACCGGAATGCGGCGTGGTGAATTGCTGAGTTTGAAAGTTCAAAATATTGATTTGCAATTAAATACTATTCGCATTTTGGGGAAGCGCAATAAAGAACGAATTGTCCCGCTTTTGGAAGTGGTTAAGAAAACACTGATTAGCTATTTAGCGATTCGGCCACAAAATAGTAGCGATGCGTTATTGTTGAGCGAAAAAGGAGTTAAAATAAGCGAATCATTTGTGTACAGAACAATAAATACGTACTTTAGTAATGTCTCTGCGAAGGCGAAGAAGAGTCCACATATTCTACGACATTCATTTGCGACTCATCTTTTAAACAACGGAGCCGATTTAAATTCAGTCAAAGAGCTTTTAGGTCATGCGAGTTTAGCATCTACACAAGTTTACACACACAGCAGTTTAGCTGAATTGCAAAAAGTGTTTTCTAAGGCGCATCCCAGGAGTTCAAAAACCTAAAGTTTAACAAAAACAAATTAATTATGAAGGTAAATGTTCACGCGGTCAACTTCACAGTTGATGCAAAACTTGTCGCTTTTATTCAAGCAAGATTAGATAAGTTAGAAAAGTATTATGATAGAGTTGTAGCTTCGGATGTCTATTTAAAGGTAGATAATACGAGTGAGAAGGAAAATAAAATACTTGAATTAAAAATTCATGTTCCAGGTGACGACATCATGGTGAAAAAACAGTGTAGAACATTTGAAGAAGCTATCGAAGTTGCGGCAGAATCAGCCGAACGCATCTTGGTTAAAAGGAAAGAAAAAATACGCGCTCATTCTTGATTTAAACTTTTTTTAATTTTCTTTTGTTTAAATAATTTAAACCTCTACATTTGCAGTCCGTTAGAAATAGCGGACTTTTTTTATGGTTTAAACTCAAATTAGGAGTTTGTAATCATTTTAAAATGAACAAAAGTTCCTTAATTTACTGGAAATTATAACAATTCGGGGAGATACTCAAGCGGCCAACGAGGGCAGACTGTAAATCTGCTGACTATGTCTTCACAGGTTCGAATCCTGTTCTCCCCACAAACTTTTGTTAAAGAAAAATCTCTGAAAGCGACAGCTTTCAAGGATTTCCGAAACAAAAGTTTGAGCACCTATATTTGGGTGCAAGGCCACAGACGTAAGAAAGTGGTCAAGCAGCTTAAAACTGCGGCGATTTACTACCTAAATCGTCAATTAAGATTATTAAAACGAATTTACCTTGCCGGTGTAGCTCAGGGGTAGAGTGCTTCCTTGGTAAGGAAGAGGTCACGGGTTCAAATCCCGTCATTGGCTCAATTGATTTTTGAACACTAATTTAAACTAAGATTAAAACTAAGTAAAATGGCAAAAGAGAATTTTAATCGCTCCAAACCGCACTTAAACATCGGTACTATTGGTCACGTTGACCACGGTAAAACTACCTTGACAGCTGCTATCACTAAAGTATTAGCTGAAGCAGGTTTTTCTAAAACAGCTGCAAAATCTTTCGACCAGATCGATAACGCTCCTGAAGAAAAAGAAAGAGGTATTACCATCAACACGTCTCACGTTGAGTACGAAACAGCTAACCGTCACTACGCACACGTAGACTGTCCAGGTCACGCGGATTACGTAAAGAACATGGTAACTGGTGCTGCTCAAATGGACGGTGCTATCCTTGTGGTAGCTGCAACAGACGGACCAATGCCACAAACGCGTGAGCACATCCTTTTAGGTCGTCAGGTAGGTATTCCACGTATCGTTGTTTTCATGAACAAAGTGGACATGGTTGACGATGCTGAGCTTTTAGAGCTTGTTGAAATGGAAATCCGTGATTTGTTGTCTTTCTATGAGTATGACGGAGATAACGGACCAGTTATCCAAGGTTCTGCTTTAGGAGGTTTGAACGCAGATCCAAACTGGGTTCCTAAAATCCTTGAATTGATGGAAGCTGTTGACAACTGGATTGAAGAGCCAGTTCGTGATAACGCTAAGCCTTTCTTGATGCCGGTAGAAGACGTATTTACGATCACTGGTCGTGGAACTGTTGCTACAGGTCGTATCGAAACAGGTGTTGCTAACACTGGAGATCCAGTTGAAATCATCGGTATGGGTGCAGACAAATTGACTTCAACAATCACAGGGGTTGAGATGTTCCGTAAAATCCTTGACAGAGGTGAAGCTGGAGATAACGTAGGTTTGTTGTTGAGAGGTATTGATAAGAAAGATATCCGTCGTGGTATGGTTATTATCAAGCCAGGATCAGTTAAACCACACGCTAAATTTAAAGCTGAGGTGTATATCTTGAAAAAAGAAGAAGGTGGTCGTCACACACCATTCCACAATAACTACCGTCCACAGTTCTACGTACGTACAACTGACGTAACAGGAGTTATTTCTCTTCCAGCTGGAGTAGAGATGGTAATGCCAGGTGATAACTTGACAATTGAGGTTTCTTTGTTGAGCCCAATCGCAATGAACGTAGGTCTACGTTTCGCTATCCGCGAAGGTGGTCGTACAGTTGGTGCTGGTCAGGTAACTGAAATCATCGAATAATTATAGAGATTTAATACAAAAAGCCAGCAGCGTCTGTCGATGTTGCTGGCTTTTAATACGGGCGTAGTTCAAGGGTAGAATAGCGGTCTCCAAAACCGTTGATGGGGGTTCGAATCCCTCCGCCCGTGCAGAAAAAAGTAAAGTATGTCAAAAGTAACCAACTACATTTCAGAAGCTTTCGAAGAGCTTAAAGTAAATGTTACGTGGCCAGAGTGGCCAGAAGTACAGAAGTACACTATCGTTGTGGCTATATTTTCTGTAGTATTCGCACTCGCAACCGCAGGTGTTGATAAATTGTTCGAAGAAGGTCTTGCTGCTTTCTTTTCGACTTTAAAATAATTAAAAATCAACCATGACAGAGACCAACGTTAAGAAATGGTATGTTGTTCGAGCTGTAAGCGGACAAGAGAACAAGGTAAAGCATTACATCGAAACGGAAATTAACCGTTTGGGTATGTCAGATTACATATCGCAAGTACTCGTTCCTACTGAAAAAGTGGTTCAAGTGCGTGAGGGAAAGAAAATTAGCAAAGAGCGCGTGTACTTTCCAGGGTATGTAATGATTGAGGCGAACCTTAGTGGCGAGATTCCTCATATCATAAAGAGCATAACAGGTGTAATTGGTTTCTTGGGTGAAGTAAAAAACGGTGATCCTGTTCCTTTGCGTTTGAGCGAAGTAAATCGTATGCTAGGTAAAGTAGATGAACTCGCAGTTAAAGGCGACTCAAACCAAGCGATACCATTTGTCGTTGGAGAAACTGTAAAAGTGGTGACAGGTGCATTCAACGGATTTAACGGAACAGTTGAGAAAATCAACGAAGAAAAACGAAAATTAGAAGTAATGGTGAAAATTTTCGGCCGTAAAACTCCATTGGAATTACAATTCACCGACGTAGAAAAAGTGTAATTTTTTGTTACAAACAATAAATCCGTTCAGCATTTAGCTTCCAATTTAGTGCTGGACATAATTTTTAAACAATGGCTAAAGAGATTAGTAAAGTAGTTAAACTACAAGTTAAGGGAGGTGCTGCGAACCCATCGCCACCGGTCGGACCTGCTTTAGGTGCTGCTGGAGTTAATATCATGGAGTTCTGTAAGCAATTTAATGCGAGAACTCAAGATAAAGCCGGCAAGATTTGCCCAGTGCAAATTACTGTGTACAAAGACAAGTCATTCGACTTTGTCGTGAAAACACCACCTGCTGCCATTCAATTAATGGAGGCTGCTAAGCTTAAATCCGGATCTGGTGAACCAAACCGTAAGAAAGTTGCTAGCGTAAGCTGGGACGTTATCAGAACGAGTGCAGACGACAAGATGGTTGATTTAAATGCCTGCACAATCGAATCTGCAATGAGCATGATCGCTGGTACTGCCAGATCAATGGGAATAACTGTAACCGGGGAATCACCTCTTAAATAACAGAAGCAATGGCAAAATTAACGAAGAAACAAAAAGAAGCTGCTGCTAAGATTGAAAAGAATAAACTTTACAATCTTAAGGATGCGTCTGCTTTAATTAAGCAAGTTGCTTCAGCGAAATTCGACGAGTCAGTCGATATCGCCGTAAAGTTAGGTGTTGATCCGCGTAAAGCAAATCAAATGGTTCGTGGCGTAGTAACACTTCCTCACGGAACAGGTAAAGATGTTCGAGTACTTGCATTAGTAACTCCAGACAAAGAAGCAGAAGCTAAAGCTGCTGGAGCTGATTTTGTAGGTCTGGATGAATATCTACAAAAAATTAAAGATGGTTGGACGGATGTTGATGTAATTATCACAGTTCCAGCTGTCATGGGTAAATTAGGTCCATTAGGTCGTATTCTTGGTCCACGTGGCTTAATGCCAAACCCTAAAACAGGTACAGTAACTATGGATGTAGCTAAAGCTGTTGCAGAAGTTAAAGCTGGTAAAATCGATTTCAAAGTAGATAAAACGGGTATTGTTCACGCAGGAATTGGCCGTGTGTCTTTTGATGCGGACAAGATTGTTGACAATGCTCACGAAATTATCCAAACATTAATCAAACTTAAGCCATCCGCAGCAAAGGGAACTTATATCAAAAGCATTCACTTGTCAAGTACTATGAGTCCTGCGATTGCTCTAGATCCTAAGGCTGTTTAATTGGTAGTTTAAATTTCTAAGAAATGACAAAACAAGAAAAATCATTAGCAATTGAGAATTTGACTGCCCAGTTGGCTAATTCAAATATCGTTTATTTAGCTGATATTTCAGGATTAGATGCTGAAACAACTTCAAACCTGCGCAGAGCTTGCTTCAAAGCAGGAATTAAGTTGGAAGTAGTTAAAAATACCCTTCTAGCAAAAGCAATGGAAGCTTCTGAGAACAATTACGGCGATTTGCCATCTGTTCTTAAAGGAAATACTTCTATTCTTGTTGCCGACGTAGCAAACGCTCCAGGTAAAATCATCAAAGAATTTCGTAAAAAATCGGATAAGCCGCTTCTAAAAGGTGCTTTCATTAATAACGATATTTACATTGGTGATAACCAACTTGACGCCCTTGCAACGATCAAATCACGGGAGGAACTTATTGGAGAAATCATCGGATTGCTTCAATCTCCAGCTCAACGCGTTATCTCTGCTCTTCAAAATCAATTCAAAGACGAAGACGCAGCGTAAGCCAAAAATTAGCGCACACTTAATAAATTATAATTTTTACAAATCATTTTAAACGATAGAAAAAATGGCAGATTTGAAACAATTCGCAGAACAGTTAGTTAACTTAACAGTTAAAGAAGTTAACGACTTAGCAACTATATTAAAAGAAGAGTACGGTATCGAGCCTGCTGCAGCAGCTGTTGTAGTTGCAGGTGGTGGAGACGCTGGTGCTGCTGCTGAAGAGCAAACTGAGTTTACAGTTGTATTGAAAGAAGCTGGTGCTTCTAAATTAGCAGTTGTAAAAGCAGTTAAAGAACTTACAGGTCTTGGATTGAAAGAAGCTAAAGACTTAGTTGACGGCGCTCCAACAAACGTAAAAGAAGGCGTTACTAAAGATGAAGCTGAAGGCTTGAAAAAATCTTTAGAAGAAGCCGGAGCTGTTGTTGAGATTAAGTAAGCATAAACAGTTTTAGTTCTCAGGTTTAGGTCTTGGATGTGTTCCAATGACCTAAACCATTTTTCGTATAAGTACTTTATACGACCTTTTTTACAATTATTAAATCAAAATTTTGTCCATTGATGATAACAAATCAGACCGAAAGACTAAATTTCGCCTCGACTAAGAATATTCCGGATTACCCGGATTTTCTCGATATTCAGGTGAAATCTTTCAAAGACTTCTTTCAATTGGAAACCAAGTCTGACGAAAGAGGGAACGAAGGTTTATACAACACCTTTATGGAGAATTTTCCAATTACGGACACTAGAAACCAGTTCGTTTTGGAATTCCTCGACTATTTCGTTGACCCACCGCGATACAGCATCCAAGAATGTATCGAAAGAGGGCTTACCTACAGCGTGCCACTAAAGGCACGTTTGAAACTGTACTGTACGGATCCTGAACATGAAGACTTTGAAACAATTGTTCAAGACGTATATCTAGGGACGATTCCCTACATGACTCCAAGTGGTACTTTTGTTATTAATGGTGCTGAGCGCGTTGTTGTATCTCAATTACACCGTTCACCAGGCGTTTTCTTTGGACAGTCGTTCCACGCCAACGGTACTAAACTATATTCGGCACGTGTTATTCCTTTCAAAGGATCATGGATCGAATTTGCAACCGATATCAATAGCGTAATGTACGCTTATATCGATCGTAAGAAAAAACTTCCTGTAACTACTCTTTTCCGTGCTATCGGTTTCGAAAGAGATAAAGATATTCTTGAAATCTTCGATCTAGCAGAAGAAATCAAAGTTTCTAAAACAGGCCTAAAAAAATACATCGGACGAAAATTAGCTGCTCGTGTTTTGAATACGTGGCACGAAGATTTCGTTGATGAAGATACAGGGGAAGTAGTGTCAATCGAGCGTAACGAAATTATTCTCGACCGTGATACCATCATCGATAAAGATAATGTGGAAGAAATTATTGAGGCAAATGTTAAGTCGATCCTTCTTCACAAAGAAGATTCGAACCAAGCGGATTATGCAATCATCCACAATACTTTACAAAAAGACCCAACAAACTCGGAAAAAGAAGCTGTTGAGCACATCTATCGTCAGTTGCGTAACGCAGAACCACCTGATGAAGAAACCGCTCGTGGCATCATTGATAAATTGTTCTTCTCAGATCAACGCTATAACTTAGGTGAAGTTGGTCGTTACAGAATGAACAAAAAACTCGGTCTCGATATTTCTATGGAAAAGCAAGTGCTTACCAAAGAAGATATCATTACAATCGTGAAATATCTTATTGAGTTAATTAACTCAAAAGCGGAAATCGATGATATTGACCACTTGTCGAACCGTCGTGTTAGAACCGTTGGCGAACAACTTTCCGCGCAATTTGGCGTTGGTCTGGCACGTATGGCTCGTACTATTCGTGAGCGTATGAATGTTCGCGACAACGAAGTATTTACTCCAATCGATTTGATTAACGCAAAAACGCTTTCTTCTGTGATTAACTCGTTCTTTGGAACAAACCAGTTATCACAATTCATGGATCAAACCAACCCGCTCGCCGAGATTACGCACAAACGTCGTCTTTCAGCACTTGGGCCAGGTGGTTTGTCTCGAGAACGCGCCGGCTTCGAGGTTCGTGACGTTCACTATACGCACTACGGTCGATTGTGTCCGATTGAAACGCCGGAAGGTCCAAACATCGGTTTGATTTCTTCCCTTGGTGTTTATGCGAAAGTGAACGGAATGGGATTCATTGAAACACCATACCGAAAAGTTGAAAACGGAAAAATTGACATCATTTCAGAACCAGTTTACCTTTCTGCTGAAGAAGAAGAAGGTAAAATGATTTCGCAGGCAAACATCGAAGTAGGTGCCGACGGAACGATCCTTGCAGACCGTGTAATTGCGCGTGAAGAAGGCGATTTCCCTGTGGTAGAACCGTCACGTATTCACTACGCAGACGTTGCTCCAAACCAAATTGCTTCGATTTCTGCATCTTTAATCCCTTTCCTCGAGCACGATGATGCGAACCGTGCCTTGATGGGATCAAACATGATGCGTCAGGCAGTTCCTTTGCTCCGACCAGATGCGCCAATTGTAGGTACAGGTTTAGAGCGTCAGGTGGCGTCTGATTCTCGGGTACTTATCAATGCAGAAGGCGATGGTGTCGTAGAATATGTTGATGCAAATATCATCACCATTAAATACGATCGCAGCGAGCAAGAACGTATGGTATCATTTGATCCAGACGAGAAAACTTACAATTTGATTAAATTCAGAAAGACCAACCAATCGACTACCATCAACTTGAAGCCTATCGTAAGAAAAGGAGATCGCGTAGTTAAAGGTCAGGTTCTCTCTGAAGGATACGCAACTCAGAATGGCGAGTTAGCCTTAGGAAGAAACCTTAAAGTGGCGTTCATGCCATGGAAAGGCTATAACTTTGAGGATGCAATTGTAATTTCTGAAAAAGTAGTTCGCGACGATATTTTTACATCTATCCACATCGACGATTATTCTTTGGATGTACGAGATACAAAATTAGGTAACGAAGAACTTACCAATGATATACCAAACGTTTCTGAAGAAGCTACCAAAGATTTAGATGAAAACGGTATGATTAGAATTGGAGCGGAGGTTAAACCTGGCGACATTCTTATCGGTAAGATCACGCCAAAAGGAGAATCAGATCCAACGCCAGAAGAAAAACTGCTTCGTGCGATTTTCGGTGATAAAGCAGGCGATGTTAAAGATGCTTCTTTAAAAGCTTCTCCGTCTCTACACGGTGTTGTGTTGGATAAGAAACTCTTCGCAAGAGCCGTAAAAGATAAGCGTAAACGTACCAAAGATAAAGACGATTTAGGAAGTCTTGAAATGGAATTTGAAACGAAATTTGTCGAGCTAAAAGACAAATTAGTTGATAAATTATTCAATATCGTTAACGGAAAAACCTCTCAAGGTGTAATGAACGATTTAGGTGAAGAAGTTCTTCCAAAAGGAAAGAAATACACCCTGAAAATGTTACATGCTGTGGAAGACTTTGCTCACTTAAGCAAAGGTCAATGGGTTGCCGATGACGAAACAAACAAGATGGTTAACGATTTGATTCACAACTATAAAATCAAATTGAATGACTTGCAAGGCGCCCTTAGAAGAGAGAAGTTCACAATCACTGTGGGCGACGAGCTTCCCGCAGGCATCTTGAAATTAGCTAAAGTTTATATCGCTAAGAAACGTAAGTTGAAAGTGGGTGATAAGATGGCAGGTCGACACGGTAACAAAGGTATTGTTGCACGTATCGTTCGACACGAAGATATGCCGTTCTTGGAAGACGGAACTCCTGTAGATATCGTATTGAATCCGCTTGGTGTACCATCTCGTATGAACATCGGACAGATTTACGAAACTGTTCTTGGTTGGGCAGGACAAAAGTTAGGTAAGAAGTTTGCGACACCAATTTTCGACGGAGCAACGCTTGATCAAATCAACGAGCTTACCGACGAAGCTGGAATTCCACGATTCGGGCACACATACCTATACGATGGTGGTACTGGAGAGCGTTTTCACCAACCAGCAACTGTAGGTGTAATCTATATGTTAAAACTCGGACACATGGTGGACGACAAAATGCACGCACGTTCTATCGGACCTTACTCATTGATTACGCAGCAACCGTTAGGTGGTAAAGCGCAGTTCGGTGGTCAGCGTTTCGGAGAGATGGAGGTTTGGGCACTTGAAGCGTACGGCGCATCGAGCACACTTCGTGAAATCCTTACTGTTAAATCAGACGACGTAATCGGAAGAGCCAAAACATACGAAGCTATCGTAAAAGGCGAAACGATGCCAGAACCTGGTTTGCCAGAGTCGTTTAACGTATTGATGCACGAATTGAAAGGTCTAGGTCTCGATATTCGTTTAGAAGAGTAACAGTTCGCCCGAATTCGATTCGGGCAAACTGATTTTAGAAATAAAATCGACTCCTTAGTTTTTGAATCATCGAAAACCAAGATTCGCGAAAGCAAAAAAACAAGAATTTCAAAATCAATAGTTGTAACTATGATGAACAACAGAAATAATAAAGAGAAGAACACCATTAAAAGATTCGATAAAATTTCTATCGGACTCGCTTCTCCGGAGTCAATATTAGCCGAATCTCGAGGTGAAGTATTGAAGCCAGAAACCATTAATTATCGTACACACAAAC
The DNA here is from genome assembly GCA_943371725.1 of Pseudanabaena sp. UWO311. Lineage (GTDB taxonomy): Bacteria > Bacteroidota > Bacteroidia > Flavobacteriales > Flavobacteriaceae > Flavobacterium. Next base: position 17,801 of record CALRVY020000012.1, read on the forward strand.
CAGAAAGAGATGGTTTGTTTTGCGAACGAATTTTTGGTCCAGTAAAAGACTTTGAATGCGCCTGCGGTAAATACAAGAGAATCCGATACAAAGGAATCGTTTGCGACCGTTGCGGTGTTGAAGTTACCGAAAAGAAAGTGCGTAGAGATCGCGTTGGACACATCAACTTGGTGGTGCCAATTGCGCATATCTGGTACTTCCGTTCCCTTCCAAACAAAATTGGCTACATCTTAGGTTTGCCTTCTAAAAAACTAGACATGATTATCTACTACGAGAGATACGTAGTAATTCAAGCTGGTATCGCTAAAGGCGCCGATGGTGAAAGCCTGAACAGACTCGACTTCCTTACTGAAGAAGAGTATTTGAATATTTTGGATAGCTTGCCGCAAGACAACCAATATCTCGATGATCACGATCCAAACAAATTCATCGCCAAAATGGGTGCTGAATGTATCATGGATTTATTGGCACGCATCGATTTGGATGCCTTGTCGTACGAACTTCGTCACAGTGCAAACAACGAAACTTCAAAGCAACGTAAAACCGAAGCTTTGAAGCGTTTGCAAGTTGTGGAATCGTTCCGCGAAGCAAACCAAAACCGCGAAAATCGTCCAGAATGGATGATCATGAAAGTAATTCCGGTTATTCCACCAGAATTGCGTCCACTTGTACCACTTGATGGTGGTCGTTTCGCAACATCCGATTTGAACGATTTGTATCGTCGTGTGATCATCCGTAACAATCGTTTGAAGCGTTTGATGGAAATCAAAGCGCCAGAAGTAATTTTGCGTAACGAAAAACGTATGCTACAAGAATCTGTAGATTCGCTTTTCGATAACACACGTAAAGCTTCTGCAGTAAAAACAGAATCAAACCGTCCGTTGAAATCACTTTCGGATTCCCTAAAAGGAAAACAAGGTCGTTTCCGTCAGAACTTACTCGGTAAACGTGTCGATTATTCAGCACGTTCGGTAATTGTCGTTGGACCAGAATTGAAATTATTTGAGTGCGGTTTGCCAAAAGATATGGCTGCCGAACTTTACAAACCGTTCGTTATCCGTAAGCTTATCGAGCGCGGAATCGTGAAAACCGTTAAGTCGGCAAAGAAAATAATAGATAAAAAAGAACCTGTTGTATGGGACATCCTTGAGAACGTAATCAAAGGGCACCCCGTACTTCTAAACCGTGCTCCTACTTTGCACCGTTTAGGTATTCAGGCGTTCCAACCTAAATTAATCGAAGGAAAAGCGATTCAATTACACCCATTAGTGTGTACGGCGTTTAACGCGGATTTCGATGGCGACCAGATGGCGGTACACTTGCCACTTGGACCAGAAGCAATCCTGGAAGCGCAGTTATTGATGTTAGCATCGCACAACATACTTAACCCTGCTAACGGAGCACCAATTACAGTACCTTCTCAAGACATGGTTCTTGGTCTGTACTACATGACCAAAGAGCGTCTTTCAACTCCAGAGCACAAAATTTTAGGCGAAGGCCTTGTTTTCTACTCGGCAGAAGAAGTAAATATCGCTTTAAACGAAGGTCGATTGGAATTAAACGCACGTGTGAAAATTCGAGCTAAAGATTTCAATGAAAACGGAGATTTGGTTAACAAAATCATCCAAACAACCGCTGGTAGAATCCTTTTCAACGAAGTAGTTCCAGAAGCAGCAGGCTACATTAACGAAGTTCTTACTAAAAAGAGCTTACGTGATATTATCGGTAGAATTCTATCGGTAACCGATGTACCTACAACAGCCGCATTCTTGGACAACATCAAAGATATGGGTTACCGATTTGCATTTAAAGGTGGTCTTTCTTTCTCACTCGGAGATATCAAAATTCCGGAGCAAAAAGAAAGTCTTATTACCGATGCAAACGAACAAGTTGAAGGAATCTTGATGAACTACAACATGGGTCTGATTACCAACAACGAACGTTACAACCAAGTAATCGACGTGTGGACATCAACCAATGCAATGCTTACCGAATTAGCAATGAAAAACATCCGCGAAGACCAACAAGGTTTCAACTCGGTGTACATGATGCTTGATTCTGGAGCGCGTGGTTCGAAAGAGCAAATTCGTCAGCTTACCGGTATGCGTGGTTTGATGGCTAAGCCTAAGAAATCAACTGCTGGTGGTGGAGAGATTATCGAAAACCCAATTCTTTCTAACTTTAAGGAAGGTCTTTCGATTTTGGAATACTTTATTTCAACCCACGGTGCACGTAAAGGTCTTGCCGATACCGCTCTTAAAACGGCGGATGCGGGTTATCTAACACGAAGATTACACGACGTTTCTCAAGATGTTATCGTAAACTTAGACGATTGCGGAACTTTACGCGGTGTTGAAGTTACAGCCTTGAAGAAAAACGAAGAAATCGTAGAATCGCTTAGTGAGCGCATCCTTGGACGTGTGGCTCTTCAAGACGTTATCAATCCATTAACTAGCGAAGTGATCGTTGGAGCGGGTGAGGAGATAACGGAAGCTATTGTTAAAGTAATCGAACAATCGCCAATCGAGCGCGTAGAAGTACGTTCTCCATTGACTTGCGAAGCCTTAAAAGGTATTTGCGCGAAATGTTACGGACGAAATTTGGCAACAGGCCGTATGACTCAAATCGGTGAAGCTGTGGGTGTAATCGCTGCGCAGTCGATCGGTGAACCAGGTACACAGCTTACACTTCGTACGTTCCACGTAGGTGGTGTGGCAGGCGGAATCTCGGAAGAGTCGAGCATTTTAGTTCGTTTCAACGGTCGCGTAGAAATCGAAGATCTTAAAACAGTTAAAGGCGAAGACAACGAAGGAAACACTGTGGATATCGTGGTTTCTCGTTCAACTGAATTGAAATTAGTAGACGAAAAAACAGGAATTGTCCTCAATACACATAACATCCCTTACGGTTCAAGCATCTTTGTAAAAGACGGAGATTCGGTACAAAAAGGAGCAGTTATCTGTAAGTGGGATCCATATAACGGGGTAATCATCTCTGAATTTACAGGTAAGATTGCTTACGAAGATTTAGAGCAAGGACAATCGTTTGTTGTTGAAATCGACGAACAAACCGGTTTCCAAGAAAAAGTTATCTCGGAAGGTCGTAACAAGAAATTGATTCCAACCTTATTGATTTACGGTAAAGACAACGAGTTGATTCGTTCGTACAACTTACCAGTAGGTGCACACCTTATGGTAGAAGACGGTGAGAAGATTAAAGCAGGTAAAATTCTTGTGAAAATCCCGCGTCGTTCTTCAAAAGCAGGCGATATCACCGGAGGTTTACCACGTATTACCGAGCTTCTTGAAGCACGTAATCCATCGAATCCAGCTGTAGTTTCTGAAATCGACGGTGTAGTTTCTTTCGGAAAAATCAAACGTGGTAACCGCGAAATCATCATCGAATCGAAATTCGGTGAAGTGAAGAAATACTTGGTGAAATTGTCAAGCCAGATCTTGGTACAAGAAAACGACTTCGTTCGTGCTGGTGTACCATTGTCCGACGGTGCCATCACACCAGACGATATCTTGAGAATTCAAGGACCAGCTGCTGTGCAACAGTATTTGGTGAACGAAATTCAAGAGGTGTACCGTTTGCAAGGGGTAAAAATCAACGACAAGCACTTTGAAGTAGTGATTCGTCAGATGATGCGTAAAGTTCAAGTTCAAGATCCAGGAGATACCTTATTCTTAGAAGATCAATTGATTCATACAAAAGACTTTATCTTAGAAAACGATAAACTTTATGGAATGAAAGTCGTTGAAGATGCTGGCGATTCGGATAACTTGAAACCAGGGCAAATTGTTTCGCCTCGCGAATTACGCGACGAAAATTCGCTATTGAAGCGTTCAGACAAGAATTTGGTTGTGGCCCGCGATGTAATCACCGCAACAGCTACGCCAATCTTACAAGGTATTACAAGAGCTTCGCTACAAACCAAGTCGTTCATTTCGGCAGCTTCCTTCCAGGAAACTACTAAAGTATTGAACGAGGCCGCAGTAGCCGGTAAAGTGGATACACTTGAAGGTTTGAAAGAAAACGTAATTGTAGGACACAGAATTCCTGCAGGAACCGGAATGCGCGCTTACGATCACACGATTGTAGGTTCAAAAGAAGATTTTAACGAGCTTATGGCTGCAAAAGAAGAGTACAACTACAGCAGCTAAATCGTAAAAATCACTTATATTTACAAAGCCTGACAGCAACGTCAGGCTTTTTTTAATATCATTTATTATGAGCGATCAAAAAGAACAACAAATTAATATCGAACTCGACGAAGCAACCGCAGAAGGAATTTACAGTAACCTCGCGATAATCAATCACTCACATTCCGAATTTGTGGTCGATTTCGTAACGCTAATGCCGGGCGTTCCTAAAGCCAAAGTAAAGTCGCGTATCGTTTTAACACCGCAACACGCAAAACGATTGGTAGCTGCCCTAGCCGAGAATATTCAACGATTCGAAGCCACGCACGGAGCAATTAAAGATACCGGACATCCGCAAATTCCATTAAATTTCGGACCAACAGGTCAGGCTTAAAATCAAAAAATCGCTCTCCCCAAGCGATTTTTTTAGTTTCTAACTTCTAACCTCTAACCTCTAACCTCTAACTTCTAACTTCTAACTTCTAACTTCTAACTTCTAATTTCTACATGGGTGTTGCGGCGCGATCAATCCCACTCGCTTCGCAGACATCCAATAACCGCCGCCGCGCCATACGTTGCAATAAATAACGGTTTTACCAAGTTCAATTGGGCGTTACACGGGCTCATAAAATCGCCGTGTAGCCACCCATTTCACTAGGGTAAAACCGTTTTTTATTTCCACTGCTGTCGCTAACACGGGAAATTGTGCACCAAAAGCGACAAAAACCGACGATTATCTTAGCGGTTGGCGGTACAAAAAAGTCCATTTTTCTAGGTAAAACACTACTAGCCATGCGCTTTATCGATTTTATATTCACTTCAGCGGAATTTCTTAACACGCAAACGTTTTCGTAATAAAATTTTATAACTTTTTTTTACTAAATTGTAATAATGCCGTTACTTTGCAGTCCGACTTTTTTTGCGAAGAACTGTTTATTTCTCAGTTTTTTAGTGATAAAAATACGGGACCCTTAAAAAATTTAAAACTATTTTTATGAATCAATTTTTACGAATTGTGCAGAAAGGTGCGCTTTTAGTGTTGCTCTTTTTTTGCTTATTTTCGGTAAGTTCCGTTTATGGCCAACCTCCGTCGAACGGGATTTTCGAGAGTTATGCAGTAATTAGCATCAATGGTGCCGCAAATGCGTTTTACGACATGGGAGCCGCTACAGGTAATCCCGACTTTCAAGGAGCAAATCTTGGAAGCTTTACATCTTCACAGTCTTTAGTAGTCCGTGGAGGTGAGAACAAAACATTTAAGTGTAATGGCGGTGACATTTTCAACGGACGTTTACGTTGGAGAGTCTGGTTAACCAGCGCGGGTCCGTCGGGATCATTTAACGCTGAGAACTACTCGTTTGTGTCGAACGATCCAGGTGGTTGCGGTGGAAACCAAACTTGGCGTGGGACAGGCGGTACCACCAATGTCGTTTCTGGTTTAACTACTCCAGGAAACTATACCTTAGAGGTGTACGCTGAGGCAGACGGCGTTCCAGGTACTACTTTTTCGAGCAATTCTGGAAACAATTTTAGAGCTACATTCAATTTTTGTGGTACCGGAACAGGTGCATTGCCAGTTGGTAATTACACTATTCCAGGATGTTTCCCAACTATAGCTGCGGCAGTTACGTATATCAATACAAATGGAGTAACAGGTACGGGAACAGTTCAATTTAACATTGCTTCCGGACACTCAGAAGTGGCACCTCCGACAGGAATTGCCTTAACAGCGACAGGAACTGCTACAACGGCCATTGCTTTCGTGAAAAGTGGAACCGGAGCTAATCCAGTTATTAATGCGGGTGTCGGTACTGCTACACCTGCTTCAGCTGCACCAGACGGAATTTTCAGCGTGCGTGGTTCAGATTATGTGACTTTCGACGGAATTACATTTACCGACGGAAATACAACAAACCCCGCAACTATGGAGTTTGGTTTGGCTTTTTTCAAAGCGGGAGCTGGAGACGGATGTAATTTCAACACCGTTCGAAATTGCGTGTTTAACATGCAGCGAGTTAATAATGCTTCAAGTACTCTTCCTATGGTTGAGGGTGCGGTTGGTATTTTGATGATCAATTCAACTGCTATAGCTGCAACCACAAATCTTACACCAACTAATGGAGGTACGCTGGCAACTAATGGAACGAATTCGAATAATACATTCCGCAGTAATACCATTAATGGTGGAAATTACGGTATTGTATTTAATGGTTTTGCAGCAACTACAGGGGTGGGGCCAGCTCCTAATGCGGCCACGTTTTTGGGCGACTTAAATAACGATATTGGAGGAACCAGCGCGGCAACTGGAAACTCGATACTTAACTTCGGTGGTGCCGCATCGGCAACCAACCCAGCAGCGGGTATTCGCGCAAACAATCAATGGTCGGTTAATATTTCCTTTAACACGGTTAACAACAACAACGGTTCTGGAGTGAATCACGTAAATACTTTGCGGGGTATTTTTGCTCAAGCAGGAACCAGTGCTAACGCTACAATAAATAACAATACCGTCACAATTCAAAGTGCTGCTACAACAAATGCTTGTATTGCGATCGATAATGGTATTGGTTCAACAGCGGCTTCTAATACGGTAACTATAAACAATAACACGGTTAACGTTAATTATACAACAGCAACAACTGGTGCTTACACAGCAATTAATAACAGTAGTACGGCGGCTGTAGTAAATATTAATGGCAATACCATCACACGAGTAAGCGGTGGTGATTTGGCGGGTACAGGTACTCACGTTATGATCGCAGTGGGAAGTCCGCCAGTGGTAACCTCAAACAACAATACAATCACTAACTTGGTTCGAAGTGGCGCCAGCGGAAATTGGAGGATGATTAGTTGTTTAAACCCTGGTGATTGGACTGCTAACAACAACTTAATTGATGGTATTAGTTGGACCTCAGCCACATCAACTGGTTCTACGGATGGTATTTATTCTTTTAATTCGGCAGTTACTGTTACAGCAAATAACAATACGATTCGCAATTTCTCTACACCTACTACTGGGACTTTAATGGGTATTGCAGAATTTGGTGTTGCGGGAACAAAAACTTTTCAAAACAATACAATTAATAATTTTTCAACTACTGCGGGAGGAGCTGGCGGTTTCAATGCTCGTGGTATTTTCGTGAATACAGGTACCGTTATAGTTTCGGGAAATACTATGCATTCATTTAACAGCACAGGTTCAACTGGTGGAACAGGAGGAGTTATTTCGGGTATAAGAGTAGGTGGTGGAACGTCTGTAACATTAACATCAAATAAGGTTTACAACTTGTCGAGCACAAGTACGGGTCCAACAGTATCTGGTTTGTTTTTCGAAAGTGGTACTACCATTACAGCAACGAACAACGTGATCGGCGATTTAAGAGCGTCAGCGGCAAATAATGGAAATGCAGTGATTGGCATGCATGTGACAGGTGGTACAACAGTTAATGCCTTTTTCAATACGGTACGCCTTGCTGCAACCAGCACCGGAACGGCGTTCGGTTCAAGTGCAATTACCGCTTCAACAGGCGTAACACTTACACTTAGAAACAACAATTTTGTAAACCTCTCTACGCCAACTGGATCGGGGGTAACGGTTGCATACAGAAGGTTATCAACTACGTTGACGTCCTATGCTGCTGCTTCAAATAACAATAATTTCTTTGCGGGTACACCAAGCGCAAGTAATGTTATTTTTACGGATGGCACAAATACCGACCAAACTATAGCAGCTTTTAGAACAAGAGTTGCGAATCGAGACTCAGCTTCGGTATCTGAAAATCCAACTTTTCAAAGCACAACTGGTGCTGATGCTAATTTCTTAAACATTAACACTTCAATTGCAACGCAATTAGAAAGTGGTGGTACTACAGTAAGCGGTATTACTACCGATTTTGCGGGCGGTACCCGAAATGCTACGACTCCTGATATTGGGGCATTTGAGTTTACAGGTATACAACTTGACCTATTAGGCCCTGCGATCTCTTATAGCACATTAACAAACGGCATTGTCGAACCAACTAGAGCGTTCACAAACGTAAATATTACCGATATCACAGGAGTTAATACTACGTCTGGAACAAGTCCACGACTTTATTTTAAGAAGTCTACAGATGCTAACGATAGTACAGGTTGGAAGTTTGTGGAGGCAAGCAATTCACTTTCACCATTTAACTTTACAATTGATTACAGTTTGTTAAATGCAGGTTCAGTATCTGTATCTGACGTTATTCAATACTTTGTAGTGGCGCAGGATACTGCGTTTCCAACCGTGAGTATTAATTCAGGAGCTTTCGCTGCACAACCAGTCAGCGTTAATTTAACGTCTGGAGCATTTCCAATAACGGGAACGATTAATAGCTACAGTATTACGAGCGCTATTGCTGGAACAAGGACAGTTTGTCCAACTGGTTGTGATTTCAGCTCATTAACTTTAGCAGGTGGTGCATTTGAGACAATTAATAATTCGACGGTAACTGGAGATGTAATTTTACAGATTAATGGAAATCTTACAGGTGAAAACGGTACGATTGCGCTTAACGAATTTGCGGCTCCGCACACGATAACCATAAAGCCTCAAAATGCAGCAACGACAATAACAGGTTCGTCTGCTTCAGGAATCATTGTGTTGAATGCTGCTGATCGAGTAATCATCGACGGTTCTACATCATCAACGGTAAATTCTGTTTGTCCACTAGTTCAAGCAAGTCGCGATTTAACGATTTCAAATACCAATTCAGCTACAACATCTTCAGTTATTGGTATACAAAGTTCCGGGACAAACGGTGCCAATAGTAACATCATCCGCAACCTTATTTTAGTTGGTCAAGCTAAAAATACGACAAGAGCTTGTATTGGGATAGCGCAAATTCTTCCTGGGTCTGGAAACAACAACAATCAAATTGTAAATAACGAACTTCGTCAGGCACAAAACGGTATTGCCACTACGGGTAGTAGTATTTCTAATAAAAATACAGGTAATATTATCCGTTTAAATAGAATAGACGCAGCAGGAGCGCAACAGGTAGGCATTTCAGGTATTGCGGCTAGTTTCGAAGATAATATAATCATAGATGCTAATACTATTGCAAATGTTTTGCCAACGAGCACTACTGCCGATGGATTTGGTATTGCTTTAGGAGGCGTTGCTTTTACTGCATCAACATTCACTGGTAATGAGGTTACAAATTATACGATTACTAATAACATTATCAACAATATTAATGGAGCATCGACGTATTCTGCAGCTGGAATTTTTGTTTGTCCGATAACTACAGTTGGTTCTTCGAATCTTATAGCAAACAACTCTATTACTGATACATTTTCAAACGGTACTGGCGGCGATTTTGGAGCATCTGTATTTATAGGCGGAGGCGCGGGTACAACTCGCATTTACCACAACAGTATTTCGATGTCAGGAGCAAAAACAGGCGGAAATCAAGCGAATTTTGGTATTGTAATTGGAGGTAGTAATCCTACCGTAGATATTAGAAACAATATCATTGTTAATTCAGCTGTTTCTGGTACGGCAACAACTCTAGGTATAGGTGCTTATGCTATTGGTTTTGGGTATAGTACTTACACCAATCTTACACTAAACAATAACAGTTATTTTACTTCAGGTACTCAGGCTAAGTTTGCAAAAGTGGGTTCTCTCGCTACTGCGGCGGGTACGGATGTAACTAACTTAGCTGGTTTACAAACAGCAATAGGCCAAGATGCAAATTCATTAAATGGCAATCCTGCTTTCGTAAGTGGAACTAATTTACGATTGCTGGACGATTCTGCGAACTTAGCTATTTCAACTGCTGGTGCGAATTTAAATGCCCTTACGCCAACAGATATTGATTGTATGACGCGCCCTGCGACACCTTCGCTTGGATTCTTTAATATTACAATCTCATCTTGTACAACTGCAACTGCGGGCACTGCTACTTCTGCTGCATCTATAATCTGCGGGTCTGGAAGTACGACGCTATCAGCCACGGGTTATTCTGGAGGTGTAGGTACCACTTATCAATGGCAAAGTAGCGCAGATGCTGCTTTTACTACGCCAGTAAATTTAGGCGCTGCTTTATCATCTTATGCTAATGCGTCTACTGGAAATATAACAACTACAACTTACTATCGACTAGTGGTTACCTGTAGTAATGGCAATTTAGAATCAATTTCTAATGTGGTTACAGTAACTGTAAATCCGGTTCCAACCGCAACTGCGAGCAGCAATAGTCCAGTTTGTGCTGGTCAATTGATTTCTTTAACCGGTACAACTGATATCGGAACCAGTTTCTCCTGGACAGGTCCGAATGGTTTTACCTCTACCTTGCAAAATCCAACAATATCGAATGCTACTGCTGCGGCAGCTGGTGTTTATAGTTTTTCTGCTACAGCAAATGGTTGTACATCTACCGTTTCAACAGTAACTGTAGCCGTAAATCCTTTACCGACTTCTCCAACAGCAAGTTCTAACTCTCCTGTGTGCGTCGGTTCTCCAATTAATTTAACAGCATCTACCGTTTTTACAGATGATTATACAGTTACTGATAATAGTGGAATTTCATTTATTGATATTTCTACAACTGGTATCGCTGTTACAGGTACTTTGGGAGACGATTCAGAACATAATTTAACTATACCAGCATTTACCTACGCGGGTGTTAACTATACTACAGCAAGAGTGGGTAATAACGGTATTTTTGCCTTCGGAGCAACTGCTGGTGAATTACACTACGGAAACAGAGCGCTTCCGATTGGATTTGGTAATGAAGGAGGCGTAACTACCCCAACCCCACCGATAGGTATTACACCTAATGTTGCGGGCGCAAGTATTACAGCGATTTGTGCTTATTGGGATGATATAACACCTGGTTCAGGTGGAAGCATCAGAACACAAACAATTGGGAATACTTACATAGTTCAATGGACTAATGAAGATCATTTTGATGCATCTGGAACGGGAACAATTACGTTTCAAATTCAACTGGATTTAACAACTGGTCAGATTCACTTAGTTTATCCTGATGTTATTTTTGGTGCTGTTGGGCAAGACGCTGGCGCAAGTGCAACCATAGGTCTAAACATTTCGGCAACTAAAGCTTTTCAGTACAGCTTTAATACCGCAAGCTTAACAAATGGACAGAGTATTACCTATTCACCAGTTTTAGCTAATTACTCTTGGACAGGGCCAAACGGGTTTACCTCGACATTACAAAATCCTACTTTAACAGCAACTGCTAATTCTGCGGGGACTTACAATGTTGTTGTAACTAATCCTTTAACTGGCTGTTCATCGGCTCAAGGATCAACGGTTGTTGTAGTGAACCAATCTGTTGCTGGTACAGCTTCATCAGATCAAACCATTTGTACAGGTACACAACCTGCTGACATCACTCTAACAGGTAACACAGGTACAATTCAATGGCAAGTATCTTCTGACAACAACGATTTTACTAACATTTCTGGAGCTACTTCAGCTACTTTAACTTCTGCGCAAATGGGTACTTTAACAGCTACTCGTTACTACCGTGCGGTTGTTACTAACGGCTCTTGTAGTGCAGCAAATAGTAACGTAGTTACCGTAACTGTAAACGCATTAACAGTTCCGACGTTTACTCCAGTAGCAGCAGTTTGTTACAATACAAGCATTCCTGCTTTACCAACAACTTCAAACAACGGTATTACAGGAAGCTGGTCTCCGGCGTTGAACAACTTGGCTACAACCACGTATACGTTTACACCAAACGGTGGTCAGTGTGCCGATGTAACTACACTTCAAATCGTAGTTAATTCTAC
>CALRVY020000013.1:0-29545 GCA_943371725.1 Pseudanabaena sp. UWO311
AGATTAGAGTATTAAGACTTTGCGACGTTCACCACTTAACGTATCTTTTTGGAGAAGCTAGAAGCTAGACACGAGAAGCTAGACTTCGTGACGTTCACCATTTTACGTATCGATTTGCCCTACTGAACCTACAATTCGTTGTTGCCTGAGCCTGTCGAAGGCGGCATTGTGTCCATTGTAAAAAACATTGCGAAACATTGTGCTCCAGTATTAAGCCCCCGCTCCCCAAACGCTCCCGACTTTGAGATTAACAAATTGTCGCAGTAAATCAAAACACAACAACATCAGCCATTTCTCAATTACCAGACGCAAATTTTTCAGGCGGTTTGATACGTTCTGTGTTTTCCTCACCAGCCAAATATTCCACAAAATTCTGTGAGCTTCAGCGTTTTCTGTGCGATTTTTTTAGTATTTAAGATTAGAGTATTAAGACTTTGCGACGTTCACCACTTAACGTATCTTTTTGGAGAAGCTAGAAGCTAGACACGAGAAGCTAGACTTCTTGACGTTCACCATTTTACGTATCGATTTGCCCTACTGAACCCACAATTCGCCGGTGCCTGAGCCTGTCGAAGGCGGCATTGTGTCCATTGTGAAAAAACATGGCGAAACATTGTGCTCCAGCATTAAGCTTCTAACGCCCAAACTCCTCAACCTTATTCCAAACGCGCATTTCTTTTCACGTCATCCGCAAAAAGCGCTAGCAAGCTCCAACCGGAAATCATTTTCCTAAAAAGCAAAACGCAAGCATACAAAACTATTGCGTAAAAACGCGTATTTTTACACTATGAAAATTGTCGTTGGCGGAACGGGCTTTGTAGGAACGCATTTGCTGTTAGCACTAACAGCCCGCGAACAGCAAGTTGTTGCCACTTACCGCAAGTCGGATAAGATTACACGTGTTAAAGCCTTGTTTGCACACGAGAACCGCCAAGCCGATTTCGAAAAAATAAGTTGGCGTTACGCCGATGTAACCGATGTTCCGAGTTTAGAATTGGCATTAACTGGCATAACCACACTCTACAACTGCTCCGGATTTGTGAGTTTTGAACCGAAAGATTACCAAAAGTTACTGAAAATCAATATTGAAGGAACGGCCAACTTGGTAAACTGTGCCTTGCATTTGGGTATAGAAACCTTCATTCACGTGAGCAGTATCGCCGCTCTGGGTGCCATGCCGCTACCCGAACTACCCATTAACGAAGAAGCCGAATGGAATCGGGAGTTAAAAAACAGCGATTACGCCATTTCAAAATACGGTGCCGAAATCGAAGTATGGCGCGGCGAACAAGAAGGTTTGCGCGTTTTAATTGTGAATCCGGGCGTAATTTTAGGAATTGGCTTTGGAAGTAATTCCGGTAAGTTGTTTTTTGATTTCGCAACCAAAAACAAATACGGTTTTCCCGACGGAACTACCGCTTTTGTCTCGGTTCGCGATGTTGCCGCTTGCATTCTCGAATTAGAAAAAGGGAATTATTTCGGAAAACGCTTTATTTTGAGCGCCGGAAATTTCAGTGTCGCAGAAATCGGAAATGCTATTCGCAAAGCTGCAAATCGCTCGCAAATACAACGCTCGGTTACTGCCACCGCACTTTGGACGGCATCGGTTTTGGAGTACTTTCCTTCCCTATTCGGATTAACACCGCGCAGGTTAAGCTTTGCAGTGGTTCGTTCGGCACTCAGCAAAGATCAGTACAGCAACGAACTCCTTTTAAATACTTTAGCATTTCAGTTCACAGACCTACTTAAAACAATTCAAGAACTAACAGCTTTCTACCAAAAAAAGCCATAAAAGCATCATCCGGTATTCCGTTTCAAAAAGCAACCTACTTTTTCAATTGAAGCGATTTCTTTGGAGGTTTCATCAAAGTATCTTTTTCAGCTTTTAGTCGTTCGTTTACTTTCTCGTAAATTTCCTTGTACTTTTTTATGTTTTGAGCGTAGTAGAAATCGCTTTCCTGAAACTGTTTTTCAGTAACCTTATATTTCTTTAGGACAATGCCGGGTAACGCAATTTCTGTGTTCTTAAGCTTGTCGGGCATGCTGTTTTGTATGGCTTGATAAATCTGCAGATCGTAGTAAATAGCTACCATTTGGTCTTCGTCGATCAAATTCTCGGGTTTCTCAACACCATTTGATTGACAGCTCACAAATAGCGAAAAGAAGAACAAAAAAGCGATTAATTTCTTCATACTAACGATCAAAAAGTAAGCGATTTCCTAAACCTGCTTCAATGATTTTAAAATTTTTATAAACGAGATTTCCGTTCACAAAAGTATGCGTTATTCGCGATTTAAAAGTTTGTCCTTCAAAAGGCGACCAACCGCAGCTGGCCAAAACGTTCTCGCGTTTTACTGTCCACGGCGAACCGATATCTACCAAAGCTAAATCGGCCGCATAGCCTTCGCGAATAAAACCGCGATTTCTGATTTTGAAGAGAATAGCCGGATTGTGCGCCATTTTTTCAACGATTTTTTCAATCGATATTTTTCCTTGATGATAGGCTTCAAACATCGCAACAACGGCATGTTGTACGAGCGGTCCGCCGGAAGGTGCCGAGGTATAGAGTTGCGATTTTTCTTCCAAAGTATGTGGCGCATGATCGGTGGCAATAACGTCGATGGTGTCGTCGAGCAAGGCTTTCCACAGCGCATCGCGATCGGCAGCCGTTTTCACCGCCGGATTCCATTTAATGAAATTGCCTTTGGTGTCGTAATCTTCTTCCGAAAACCACAAATGATGAATACATACTTCAGCGGTAATTTTCTTTTCAGCCAGCGGAATTTTATTGGTGAAAAGTTCCATTTCTTTAGCTGTACTGAGGTGAAACACATGCAGTCGTGCGCCCGTTTTTTGCGCTAAAGCAACGGTTTTTGAAGAAGATAGGTAACAGGCTTCTTCGCTGCGAATGAGGTGGTGGTATTTTACGGGAATATCGTCGCCGTACATTTCTTTGTATTGTGCGAGATTTCGTTTGATGGTTCCTTCGTCTTCACAGTGTGTGGCAATGAGCAAAGGAGTTGAAGAAAAGATACGTTCGAGAGCTACATCGTCGTCAACGAGCATATTTCCAGTGGAAGATCCGAGAAATAATTTGAGTCCGGCTACTTTTTCGGAGTCGGTTCGTAAAATTTCTTCGAGGTTGTTGTTGGTTCCGCCGAGCATAAACGAGTAGTTTGCAATTGACGTTTCGGCGGCACGAGCGTATTTTTGTTCGAGGATTTCGTGCGTAACGGCGTTAGGAACGGTGTTGGGTTGTTCGATAAACGAAGTGATACCACCGGCAACTGCTGCGCGCGATTCGGTAAATAAATTGCCTTTGTGCGTTAATCCGGGCTCTCTAAAATGAACCTGATCGTCGATAGCGCCCGGAATAAGGTAGTTTCCTCCTGCATCGATAATTTTAGTAGCAGCGGTTTTTGCCGAGATGGACGGTCCGATTTCCGCGATTAAACCACCTTCGATAAGCACGTCGCCTTCGAGGATTTGTCCTTCGTTTACGATTCTTGCGTTTTTAATAAGTGTTGTGTTCATGGTTTACAAGCGGTTAAACAAGTGTCTGATTCTAAGTTTTATTACTCCAAAAACGGCTTCTTTAATAATGGAGCCGCTCATTTTCGAAACGCCTTTTGCTCTATCGGTGAAAATAATGGGAACTTCGGTTATTTTAAAATTTTTGCAATACGCGCGGTATTTCATTTCAATTTGAAAGGCGTAGCCCACAAATTTAATTCGATTGAAATCGATAGCTTCTAAAACTGACGATTTGTAGCACATAAATCCTGCGGTGGCATCTCGAATAGTCATTCCGGTGATGAAACGGACGTACATGGATGCGAAATAGCTAAGTAATACTCGACTTAGCGGCCAATTTACGACATTAACTCCGGTAATATAACGCGAGCCTACCACCACATCGGCACCTTGAAGTGCTGCGGCGTACAATCGTTGCAAGTCGTTCGGATTGTGTGAAAAATCGGCATCCATTTCAAAAATGTACTCGTACTTGTGATCGAGCGCCCATTTGAAACCGTGTACGTAAGCGGTTCCTAGCCCAGACTTCCCAAGCCGTGATTCAAGAAATAACGATTGTGGGAAATCTTGCTGCAACGAGCGCACTTCATTTGCAGTTCCGTCTGGTGAGTTATCATCGACAATCAACACATGAAAGGATTCAGGTAGATTTAAAACAGCCCGAATAATCGGATTGATGTTTTCGATTTCGTTGTATGTCGGTATAATTACGAGAGCCGCCGGCATTTGATTCAAGTTTCGGGGCAAAAATAAACGATTTGTTCGGGCATAATCATAATAATTTGATAATAAAAGAAGCTTTAAATGATGTACTTTTGCGGCATGATAGCGGCTGTAGTATTTCAAGAGCGCGTTTTAGCTGCAAAAGACTGGGTAACTTTGGTCTTTTTGTTGTGTTTGCTTTTAATTACAGTGGTGAAAACCAATTTCGCAGGTCGCTTTTCTGACTTTTTAAGACTCTTGGTAAACGATAAGTACATAAAAATCTACCGAGATCCATCCAATTTAATGAACTGGTTTACTATTGCGCTGTTTGTGGTGCAGTTGTTATCAATTAGCTATTTTGTTCAATTGTGTTTGAGCTATTTTGGTTTGGCATCGAGGTACGACTATATCCTGTTTATCCGTCTTTTTACTTTATTGAGCGTTTTTGTTTTGGGAAAATTCCTTACGGAGAAAATAATCGGAGCCGCTTTTAACATCGATGAGATTGTGGATGGCTTTAATCTTCAAAAAGTTAACTATCGAACGTATCTCGGATTGCTATTGCTTCCTGTTAACATAATTTTGTTTTACTTCGATAATTTCACAGATACCGTCATTTACATTGTTTTAGGACTTTTTATCGCAATAAATGTGCTTACCTACTTCAATTCTTTGAAGATTTATCAAAACGTATTGAGCCGAAAAGTGTTTTATTTTATTTTGTATCTTTGCGCTCTTGAAATAGCGCCCTATTTTTTTATTTATTCTTGGTTTATAAGAAGTTAAAATTTACAAATTTTCTAGTATGAAAGTGAAGACAATTTTGGTCTCTCAGCCTGAGCCTAAGGTAGAAAATTCCCCTTATTTTGAGCTTCAGCAAAAGTTAAAAGTAAAGATTGACTTCAGGCCCTTCATTCATGTTGAAGGAGTTAGTGCAAAAGACGTTCGTTTACAAAAAATAGACCTCAACCATTACACTGCGATCATTTTAACAAGCAAGAACTCGGTAGATCACTTTTTCCGTGTAGCGGAAGAAATGCGTTACAAAATCCCAGAAACACTAAAGTATTTTTGCCAGTCGGAAGCTATTGCTTTTTACCTGCAAAAGTATGTCGTGTATCGTAAACGCAAGATTTATGTAGGTCAGAAGGATTTTGTGGACATGTCGCCTTTGATTAAGAAATATAAAGACGAGAAGTTCTTGTTGCCCGCTTCAGATCAGTTGAATGCCGATGCTCCGCAGGTTTTGAACAGTTTGAAAGTAGATTGGACACAAGCCACGTTCTACAAAACAGTAATGAGCGATTTGTCGGATTTAGCCGATGTGTACTACGATGTATTGGCGTTTTTTAGTCCGACGGGAATTAAATCGTTGTTTAAGAACTTCCCGGATTTCGAACAAAACAACACGCGCATTGCCGTTTTCGGATCGACTACCCAAAAAGAAGCTTTAGATCACGGTTTGCGTGTCGACATTATGGCACCATCGCCGGAAGCTCCTTCGATGACGATGGCTTTGGAAAAGTACATTACCAAGGTTAACAAAGAGAAATAATACCACGCCCGGCCAATCGCCGGGTTTTTTTATGCTCGGTAACGAACGCCGGTAACGTTTTTCGCGTTAGGTGGCGGCGCGAAAATTAAAACGCCAAATAGCTATTGAGGCTTGGCGTGTTGTTTTGCTTACACCAATTTTTTTCGAAATGATTTATGGGCTTTGCTTTTAAACGGCGACCAGCGGAAGCCCGTTTGCTGCCTAGCCGAAAAGCGATTTGGCGTTTTTATTGCAGCAAGCAACCGGCGGCGGCTGTTTCGGTTTTTCCAGTGAATGAGCCGCCGAAACGCCCAAATTAAAAAAATAAGCGTTAGAGTTATATTTATTGAAAATAAGTGAAATTTGCTAGTGTTTATTTTTATTAAATCATTGATTTACAATTACATTACACGAGGTAATATTGCAATATTACAAATGGAAAATAACAAAGCCGAGTCTACGCCTTTTCAAACGATTTGCAGCGCTTAAATCTTCATTCGTTGTCGCGGTAAATTAATTTCGTGTTCCTGCGGATAGGGTTTTCGGTGCGTGAGGCTCACGTCTTCGCGCATGTTTTGCTGCGTTGTGTACGCTCGGGAATTGCTTGCCGAAAATCGCGGATCGGGAATAAACGGCATTTTAGCCATTTTCTGAACGGTGATGGTGGGAAAATGATAGTCGACTTCCACAAAGCCCAACAACAAATAGCAGCCGCCGCCTTGAAACGGGTATTTTTGGAGGCAATCGGCAAAATGTGCCGTATCGAAAAAAGTACCTTCTACATCGATCCAAGTTCCGAAATACATCGAACCCAATTTGGTAGGAACGTGTTTTCGAGAAACCAGATACGCCAACATGCGCACCGTTTTTTTGTGGTAGGCGTTCAGATTGCGCGCCAGCACATCGCCTCTGTACTTGGTTTTCAGTAAGTCAAACGGACTACAAGACACCGGAAAGTTGAGCAGTTCGATCTCGTCGAAGGCGTCTTCAAAAACACTGCGCGGCAAGTCCGGAAGTTTAAAAGGCTTGATGGGCTCGGCAAGGAGTTTCCAGTTGCGGTCTTCCGGTTTGAAGTTCACTAAGATCATGCGTGCGCGGATGAGCAACTCGTTTTTTGAAAGGCCGGTGAAGCGAAACGCCCCAATAAATAGGAGAATTTGTAGGTTTTCGATGCCGATGGGAACGCGTTCGATAAAATTTTCGAGCGATTGAAACGGACCAAACTGCGTGCGATTTTCAACGATATCGGCCGCCACTTTAGCGTGTAAACCTTCCAAATGCATGAAGCCCAAGTACACCACTTTTCCGTAAACGGTGGTTTGAATTTCGCTGTTGTTCACACAGGGATTTTCGATTTGCGCTCCCGCCATTCGGGCTTCGTGCACATATACTTCGGTACGGTAAAAGCCGCCCTGGTTGTTAATTACAGCTACCATAAACTCGATCGGAAAATACGTTTTAAGATACAAACTTTGGTAACTTTCGACCGCGTACGAAGCCGAGTGTGCCTTGCAAAACGAGTAGCCAGCGAAAGATTCGATTTGTCGGTAAATCTCTTTGCTCAACTCCAGCGGATGTCCTTGTTTGGCACAGCATTCAAAAAAATGGTCTTTTACTTTTTGCAACGCTGCCTTCGAACGTCCTTTTCCGCTCATGGCTCGGCGCAGCACATCGCCGTCGGTAGCGGGTAAACCGCCGTAGTGTAACGCAATTTTGATCACGTCTTCTTGATACACCATAATGCCGTACGTTTCGCCGAGCTGCTGTTCAAAAACCGGATGAAAGTACTCGAACTTGTCGGGAAAATTGTGTCGGAAAATGTACTCTTTCATCATCCCCGATTGGGCAACTCCCGGGCGAATAATCGACGAAGCTGCAACGAGCGTCTTGTAGTTGTCGCACTTGAGTCGGCGCAGTAACCCACGCATAGCCGGACTTTCGATATAAAAGCAGCCGATAGTTTGGCCCCGACTCAAAAATTCGTTGGCTTTTGCTTCGTTTTTCGACAAGCGCGTATCGCGGATGTTTACCGTAATACCTTGATTTTTGGCAATTAACTTCACCGAATCGTCGATGTGTCCGATGCCGCGCTGACTCAAAATATCGAATTTATCGAAACCCACATCTTCGGCGATATGCATGTCGAATTGTACAATTGGAAAACCTTTAGGAGGTAGTTCCAAAATGCTGTAGTTGGTGATGGGTTCTTCGGAAATCAAAATACCGCAGGCGTGCATGCTGCGTTGGTTGGGGTATTTTTCGAGTAAGGTTCCGAATTCGTGCACCAGTTGCACTACCTGATTTTTGTCGTGTACCGTAAGCGGATGCGTAGCCAGGAAATCGAGTTCTTCTTTCGGAAGTCCGTACACTTTTCCCACTTCTCGAATAATCGAACGGTATTTGAATTCGACATTGGTTCCGCAAAACGCCACATGATTGGGGCCGTATTTTTCGAAGATGTATTCGAGAATCGTATCGCGTTCTTTCCAAGACCAATCGATGTCGAAATCGGGCGGTGTTTTCCGATTCAAATTCAGGAAACGTTCGAAGTACAAATCGAGTTCAATGGGACAAATATCTGTAATTCCGAGGCAGTAACTCACAATACTGTTGGCTCCGCTGCCGCGACCAATGTGCAGAAAACCCCGACTGTTGCTGAATTGTACGATGTCCCACGTAATGAGAAAATAGCCGTTGAAGTTCAGCTCGTCGATTACTTTTAGTTCTTTTTCGACTCGTGCTTGTGCCGCTTCATGTTTGGCGCCGTAGCGTTTTTCCAGACCTTCGTAGGCGAGTTTTCGCAACAGTTGTGCATCACTTTCTTTGCTTCCGGTGAAGTTTTGCTTGTTTTTAGGTGTTCTGAATTCGAATTCGAACCGACAAGCCGCCAAAATGGTATACGTATTTGCCACGAGTTCGGGATAATCGGCGAAGTAGCGTTCTAAACGTGCCGGTTGCACGAGTTGTTCGGAAAAGTGTGCGTGATCTTGCGGTTGTAGTTTCGAACGCAAGGTGTTTAGATCGATGGCGCGGAGTATGCAATGCAGTTCGTATTCGGTTTTATTTCGGAACGTTACCGGTTGCAGTACTACGGCTCGACTGCTCAAAAACACACGATCGTATTTGTAACATTGTGAAATTTGCGAAGGTTTGAAGCCTAGGAATTCGAAATCGCGCAGGGTTTCGGGTTGGTTTTCGAGCGGATAAATCACAAAAACGTTCTTAAACTCCGGTGCGCTGTCGGGAATTTCGATGTTGTTGAGATTGCAATGCGTTATAAACCGATTGATTTCGGTAATTCCGGTAGTATTTTGTGCTAATGCAATGAATTTAAGTTGGTGATTGGCACGACACTCGACACCAACTACCGCTTGGATTCCGGCCTGATCGCACGCTTTTTTGAAATCGTAAATACCTGTAATGGTGTTGATGTCGGTTAGTGCCAAAGCTTTAACGCCTTGTTTTACGGCAAGGTTTACCAATTCTTCCAGCGGAATAGTTCCGTAGCGAAGGCTGTAAAACGAGTGGCAATTGAGGTACATTACAAATTGTCTTTAAGGATGGTTTCGGCGCGGCCTACAGCTTTAAATCCGAATCGGAGTTTGATTTTGTCCATGGCTTGGTAAAGCGCCAACATTTCGAGCGTATCTTCAAAAAGATTGATTTGATAATTGCCGTGCACCAAGCCTTTTAAGTTTACGCCGAGCATACGAACGCGCATGCGCCGTTGGTAATTTTTTTCGAAGAGTTCGTGCGCCGTTTTAATGATTACGTGGTCGGCAGCGGTGTAAGGCAGAGACGCTTGCCGGGTTTCGGTATCAAAATTGGCGTATTTGATTTTCACGACCACGCACGAAGTAAGCCACTGCTCGGTACGCAATTGGTGTGCTAACTTTTCGCACATCGCGGTAAGCAAAGACCGCATGGCTTTTAAATCGATGCTGTCTTGTTCAAACGTGCGTTCGGTGGAAAGCGATTTGCGTTCGCGATAGGGTTCCACCGGATTGTAATCGATACCGTTGGCTTTCTTCCAAATTTCGATGCCGTTTTTTCCGATGAGTTGCTGCAAGACTTCCACGGGCATTTCTGCCAAGGTTTTGATGTTTCGAACACCGATTCGCGACAACAATTGATACGTAACATCGCCCAACATCGGAATTTTTTGAATGGGAAGCGGATCGAGAAAGCTACGCACATCGGACTGAGGAATTTGGATTTTTCCCTTGGGCTTGGCTTGTCCGGTTCCGATTTTGGAAACGGTTTTGTTTATGGAAAGTGCAAAACTAATTGGCAAACCGGTTTCGCGAACAATTTTCTGCGCAAGCTCGGTGCTCCATTTATACGAACCGTAAAAACGATCCATTCCGGTAATGTCGAGGTAATGTTCATCGATGCTGGCCTTTTCAAAAAGCGGCGCTTCTTCTTCTATAATTTGAGTGACTTCTCGGGAAAGTTTGGAGTACAATTCCATGTCGCCGCGAATTACTTTCGCATCCGGACACAGTTTAAGTGCCATTCGCATGGGCATGGCCGAACGCACGCCAAACTTCCGCGCTTCGTACGAGCAGGAAGCCACCACACCGCGGTCGCCACCGCCCACAATCAGCGGAATATTAGCAAGTTGACTGTTATTTCGTTTCTCACAAGAGACAAAAAATTCGTCTAAGTCCATGTGTACAATTGCTCGTTCTATCATAATCATTCTTTTTAGTACCGAACAAAATTAATACGATTTGTAGCAAACTTTCGTATATTTGTTGCTATAAATTATCTCAATTTTATGACCCTTTTCGGAGACAACATTCGCCACTTACGCATCAAGAAAAACTTATCGCAAGACAAGGTTGCGCAAGCACTGTTCATTACGCGCGGCAGGTACGCCAAATACGAAGAGGGAAAAGCAGAACCGCCTTACGATGTGCTCAGGCGTATTGCTGCTTTGTACAACATTAGCATTGATTTGCTGTTGGCGCTCGACGTGAAGAAGGTGGATATTGAGTCGTTGATTAAGCTCGACGACAATAAAATTGTTTTGCCCATTACGGTCGATTCGTTCGGAAGAAACAGCATCGAGTTGGTGTCGCATCGGGCACGAGCGGGCTATTTGAGTGGCTACAGCGATCCGGAATACATTGAGAGTTTACCGCAAATTTCGATTCCGTTTTTGGGTCCTGGGAAATATCGGGCGTTTCCGATTTCGGGCGATTCGATGCCGCCGCACAACGACAATACGTATGTAATTGGGCGCTATATCGATAATTTAGGCGAAATCAGAAAAGGGAAAACGTATATCGTGGTTACCGCCAACGAAGGAATTACTTACAAGCGCTTAGCCGACAAGGAAGACGACAGCATTACCGTGGCTTCAGATAACGTTATTTACGCGCCGTATAAAATCAAGCTTTCCGAAATTATTCAAATTTGGGAATTCGGTTGCAGCATAACCACCAAAGAAGCTATTCCCGACGATCTTTCGAACGTGAATTTAAAAGAAGTGTTGCTCGATTTGCGAAAGGATATCAAGCAATTGAAGAAGAGTTAAGACCGTAATTTGGTTTGTGTTGTCGCCCAGCTTTAAATAATTAGGGCGCTCCCTGCAAACGTAAGTACTTCAACTAAAATTCGTTTCGGCAGGTCAGGCTGTTCGCTGCAATCTGCCACTCGGCAACGGCCGCTCGTGGCAGGATTTCCGCTACCATCCTTAGCGCGGCACTGTGCTTAAATAAACGATCATTCTTTGTGAAATCCGATTTCTAGAAAAGAATCAAGTGTTTTGGTGAAGGTTGAGAGTTTTGTATAATTTGGGTATAGTATATCAAAGTCGGGACGGTTTGCGGAGCGTAGGCTTTAGGGAATTTGTGGATAATACCTCAAAGTCGGGAGATTTTGCAAAGCGGGATGTCATTTAAATCGTTAATGGCTTCTTGTCTTAAAACAACCTTAGCCATTTTTTATTCTTCCTTCTTTTAATTTTTTCAAATTTTCTTTGAAGTCAAAATTTTCAACGAGAGGACTGTCTAACCCTTGCTGAATTGCAGCTCGCAGAGCGATTACATTGCTTTCTTCGTCCTCTAAAAGTCGAAGTCCAGCACGAATAACTTCGCTAACATTTTTATAGCGTCCGGTTGCAACTTGACTATTTACAAACTGATCAAAATGGTTTCCTAGTGCTATTGATGTATTTTTCATTCAACATAAACTTTCATTAAAGTTACCAATTTTTGGTAAGTTCATAAGTCGTTTTTTGTGAAATTTTAGATTAAAGTTATCGAGCTGTTGGTTAAGAGTGAGCTTTGGGAAAATTGACTATGTTGGTTTGCGTATCATCGATGCCGAGATCTCTCAGCACAAGTGTTCATTCGCAGAACAAAACTTTCGGCTACCACAAAACTGTCTTTGGAACACGAAACCCCTCTTTTGGCAAGGTGTTGTTAAAGGCATGTGCTTTTCTTTCTGTCATCATAAGAATCCGTCTTGTGCGATTTCATATTTGTCAGGAAAAAATACACGTTCCTTGCTTGAATTATTTATTTTTCTAATAAGCTCTTTTATCGGGTAAGTCGCCTTGAGAGTGGTGTCATTTTCAAGTTCTAAAATCATAAATGGTTGTCCTATATATTTTCTGTGTGTCTTTTTAATTGCTTTCACAATGTCAAAGTCATATTTAGTATCAATATTATCGTCCCAATAAACAACGATTTTGTTTCCATCAAGTTTATACGGATACATCAACCAACATACGGGCGAATATGAAACGGCTAAAGTGTCTTTGTATTGGAAATGCAATGCGAGTGAGGGACTGACTGCTGTCTTTAAGCATAACCCAAGTGCTATGTGAACTGTCTGCAACAATTTCTGAAACTTTTATAAAGGCAAGTCTTTTCGTTTTCTGCTCTGGTTGGTCAGTTTCGGGTAATTGTACAGAGTTTAAGATGTCTTTTAGATTGTTGGCATTATTTGTCGAGCTGCTTTGATTGCAAGCAGTCAACAAAAGTGTCATGGTCAATAAATAAAATGTATGTTTCACGGTGTCTTTTAAAATGCCCTATAACGTCGGCGGTTTGCGTCAGTTTGGGTGTTCGGAGCTATGTCTGCCGATAAAAGTACAAAAGCCCAATAGGATTGCCAAGCTGAAGTTTAGCACTGTCCCGCCCAAATTGCGCAAGACCGCGTGTTACCAGCAGCTTTTCTTTTGTTAGTAGTCAGCACGTATGTTTCCATTTTTCATCCAATGTTCGTAAATATCTTTATTTCGTCCACAGAGTAATTGTCGGGCAATGTCGTTACATTTTTTATTTGCATAGAGTCCTTCATAAACTCCAACTACAAGTAAATTGTCGATGCTTTCATCATTTCTGTCACCAAGCAAGTTGAAGAATTGGAAACATTTTTTTGTGAAGTCAGTAATCTCAATGTTTTTTGTAATGTCGTTAAAGAGTTTTATACTTAATTCACCATAAACCATATAGTATAATTCTTCGTTTAAGTGGTCTGCAATTTCGCTAAACGCTGGAACATTGTCGTAAAGTTCTTTAACCAAAGGATGTTTGATAATTTCAATTTCTCCTGTCGTTCTGTCTAACGTCACCATTTGTCCGTAGCAATGGCAATTATTCAAACTTGTTCCGTCAATTTTGGCGTTTTTAAACTCGGCACCTTCAAGAAGACAGTTTTCAAAAATTGTATTTGTCAAGTTGCTTAGTGAAAAGTCACAGCCCTTTAAGTTGCAGTCAACAAATCTTGCATTTGTAAAGTCCCATTTTGAAAAGTCTACAGAAAAAAAGCAATTCTCAAATGTCGTGTCAGCAAGTATTTGTCCAGCCAATTTCTCGCCCTTGTCAAAGTCAAGGTTTAGAAAATAACGATGTCCCGCTTTATACTTTTCTATGATGTTTTGTATGTCAGTTGTTGTTGTCATAAAGTTGCTGGTAACTCACCAATCAGCAAAATCCCCTCCTCTTTCTCAATTTTCAAAAACACTCGTAAATTAATCACTAACAGCACATTGCACCGTAAAATTTATGTGCATTTTAAACATGTTAAATCAGACACTTGTTTCGCCTTTTGTCTCTCACGAATATACACTTTTTCCACTAAACGTTAGTAACGTATTTCCTAGCCCCGGTTGCAGCGGCAGCCCGCAATAAAAAGACGGCTGCGTGAACCGCGTTGCAGTGGCGACCCAAGAAGCCAGCGGCAAGGCGTGTGAACGTGCCGTATTTTTTGAGGACTACAGCGGAAAACGGGAATGGCTTCTAAAAAACGATTCAAACACCGGAATTCGATTGAAAATAATTGTCGGACGCTGTGGCTGAAAGCGCTAAAAATGGCTTGTTTTAAACTACCTTTGCGCAAATTTTTTGAAAATGCTTACAGTAAACGACGTATCGGTAGAATTTGGTGGAACAACGCTTTTTAGCGACGTATCGTTCTCTATTAATGAAACAGATAAGATTGCATTGATGGGGAAAAATGGCGCAGGAAAATCGACTTTGTTGAAAATTCTCGCCGGAGAACGCAAACCGAGCAGCGGAAGCCTCTCGATGCCGAAAGACACTGTTATTGCGTACCTTCCGCAACATTTGCTCACGCAAGATAATTGTACGGTTTTTGAAGAAACATCGAAGGCATTTTCGGAAATTTTCGCCATGCGCGATCGCATCGAAGCCATCAACACCGAGCTTACCGTTCGCACCGACTACGAATCGGATGCGTACATGAAATTAATTGAAGAAGTAAGCGACCTCAGCGAAAAATTTTACGCCATTGAAGAAATAAACTACGAAGCCGATGTGGAAAAAGTACTGCTTGGTTTGGGGTTTGTTCGCGAAGATTTTAATCGAAAAACCAGTGAATTTTCGGGAGGTTGGCGCATGCGCATTGAATTAGCGAAACTGTTGTTGAAGAAACCCGATTTGATTTTACTCGATGAGCCTACAAACCACATGGATATTGAAAGTATTCAGTGGTTGGAAGATTTCTTGGTAAATGCTGCAAAAGCCGTTGTGGTAATTTCGCACGATAGAGCGTTTGTAGACAACATTACCAACCGAACCATCGAGGTTACCATGGGTCGGATATACGACTACCGTGCCAAATATTCGCATTATTTGGAGTTGCGAAAAGACCGTAGAGCGCATCAGCAAAAAGCCTACGACGAACAACAAAAAATGATTGCCGAGAACATGGAGTTTATCGAGCGGTTTAAAGGCACGTATTCAAAGACATTACAAGTACAATCGCGTGTGAAGATGTTGGAGAAATTAGTTTTAGTGGAAGTAGATGAAATTGATAACTCGGCACTAAAAATAAAATTCCCACCGGCACCAAAAAGCGGTCAATATCCCGTGGTTGTAACCGATTTAGAGAAAAAATACGGCGATCATGTTGTCTTTAAAGGTGCGAATATGGTGATAGAACGCGGACAAAAAGTAGCGTTTGTAGGTAAGAATGGTGAGGGAAAATCGACCATGATAAAGGCCATCATGAAAGAATTTACGCCTGACAGCGGAAGTATCGAAATCGGACATAACTCAATGATTGGTTATTTCGCACAGAACCAGGCGGCTTTACTGGACGAGAATGTAAGTATTTTCGAAACCATCGACCAAATTGCGGTAGGCGACATTCGTACACAAATCAAGAATTTGCTCGGCGCATTTATGTTTCACGGCGACGATATTACCAAAAAAGTAAAAGTATTGTCGGGTGGTGAGCGCACATGTTTAGCGATGATTAAACTCTTGCTTGAACCCGTAAACTTATTGATCTTGGATGAACCTTCGAATCACTTAGACATGAAAACCAAAGACATCATCAAAGAAGCCTTGCGCGATTTTGAAGGAACAGTGATTTTAGTTTCACACGACCGTGATTTCTTGGACGGCTTAGCTACAAAAGTTTTCGAATTCACCAACAAACGCGTCGTGGAACACTTCGAAGACATCAACGGATTTTTAGCCGCAAAGAAATTGGAGAAGTTAGCGGCGTTGTAGATTCAAGCAAGAAAACAAGCCCAAAATCTTTCAATCTTTCAATCTCTAAATCTTTAAATCTTTCAATCTCGAAATCTTTCAATCTCTAAATCTCTAAATCCACCCCATACACCGTTAATTCGCCGTCGTTGCGGTCGTTGTCTTCGGCGAGATAGAAATGATGGGTAGTTTCGGAGCTTTTGTAACAGGTGATTCCTTCGAACTTATGTTCTTGGGAAACGATTTGTGTGTAAAGCACTTCTAGGGAATCGATTTTTAAAACGCCCAGTAAACTACCGCCAATTTCGCCATCTAAATAGGTGGAATCCGAAGCTTCTGCGGCAGCGGTAAATACGATAAAGTCGTTGCAAACGCACGCATCGGTGAAGGTGAAATCGAGATTGTTGAAATGAAGTTGAATATCGCGTTCCGAAACGATTTCAAAGGAGCCGTCCGGTAATTGGTGCGCTTTAAGGATGCGGTTTTGTTTCGACGGACCGTTTCCGCGATTGAAAATGTAGTACGTATCGCCGTGTTTGCAAAGCGCTTCCAAATTCAAATCGTCTTCAGAAATACCGCGACTGCTAACGGCATCGTACAATAAACATTCGCTGCTAATAGCGAGATTTTCAAGATTGGCAAACGAGGTTTTTATCTTTCGTTTTTCTTTGGAACCACTTCCGTAGAGGTGAATACCTTCCGAATCTGCATAAATGATCTCATAATCGCGTTTGTGCTTTTTTTCGACCCAATGTTGTGCATTTTCGATGGTGGGAATCGACTCGAAGGTAAAATTTGTTGGATTTATTTTGAAAAGAAAATCGGAATTATCGCTAATGCAGAATAGAGAATCGTTCAACCAAAGTAAACCAGAAGACGAGTGAATTCCGTGAACGGTTCCTAAATTTTGAATTGCTGTAAATTTCATAATTCGCTTTTGTATTTGTTTAGAACAATCAACCCATCTAATGGCGCCAAATGTAGTACAGCTTTTTTCGTAAAACAGAGAAGTTAATAGCAATTTAAGATATTTGGCGGGGCAAGTCGGTTTTTAGAACGCTATCTTTGCCCGATTTTTGACGCTATGAAAAAGTATTTTGCAGAGTTTGGTTACAACTTGAAACTGGCTTATCCGGTGATGTTGGGAATGGTTGGACACACCTTAATTTCCATCACCGACAATATTATGGTCGGAAAGCTGGGAAGCACCGAACTGGCGGCTGTTTCGTTGGGAAATAGCGTGATTTTTATCGCCATGTCGCTCGGAATCGGATTTTCGACAGCTATTACACCAATTGTTGGCGCTGCCGATGCTGCAAACGACAAAACCACTTTAGTAAAAGCGCTCAAGCAAGGATTGTTGTTGTGTAGCGTACTTGGCGTTTTACTTTTTGGCGTTATTTTTCTTTCGAAACCCCTGTTGCGCCAACTCAACCAACCTGCAGAAGTAATTGCCTTAGCAGAGCCGTTTATCGATTACGTTGCCTTATCGCTGATTCCGTTGATTGTTTATCAAGGTTACAAGCAATTTGCCGATGGGATGTCGCAAACCAAATATTCGTTGTATGCCATTATTTTAGCAAACGTTGCGCACGTACTTTTAAATTATTTATTGATTTACGGCATTTGGATTTTCCCGAAATTAGGAATTATCGGTGCTGCTATTGGAACGGTGATTTCGCGCATACTCATGGTTGTATTTATGCACCTAATTACGCGTTATTCGAAAGGCTTGCGTGAATATTTCGATGCCTTGCCAACGGTTTCGTTTGACCGAGAAATTACGCGAAAAATAGTTCGCATCGGCATACCGTCGGCGGCGCAAATGCTGTTCGAAGTACTTTTATTTACGGCTGCCATTTGGTTGAGTGGCATTATCGGAACCAATGCACAGGCGGCAAACCAAATAGCGCTTTCGTTGGCCTCGCTAACGTTTATGTTTGCGGTAGGATTGGGTGCCGCGGCCATGATTCGTGTGAGCAATTACGTTGGAGCACAGGATTTTAAGAAACTTCGGTTGGTGGCGCAATCTGTTTTTTTACTGACTATTTTCATCGAAATTGTTTTTGCTTTGGTGTTCATTGCGTTACACAAGATTTTACCGGAGCAGTTTTTGAATATGGAAAACAATACGCAATTGGCCGATAACACAGAAGTAATTGCCATTGCAGCGAAATTATTGATTGCTGCTGCCTTTTTCCAGATTTTCGACGGCATGCAAGTGGTTGTTTTGGGCGCTTTACGCGGAATGCAAGACGTTAAAATTCCGATGTACATCACGTTTGTGGCGTATTGGATTGTCGGATTTCCACTTTGTTATTATTTGGGAATCAAGCTCGAATTCGGTGCAGAAGGGATTTGGTTCGGATTGTTGGGAAGTTTAGCAACGGCCGCCTTTTTGTTGTACGCCAGATTTCTATATTTGAGTAAGAAATTCATCATCAATAATAAAATTGACAACGAAGACGATACAGTAATCGTAACTTCGCACTAAAATTCTAACCTATGGAACTACCCAAATTTGTACTTGGCGATAATACCGATTTTCCGGACGATATTTTTGTAATTCATCTTGATTTTCCGCGCTTTGTAATTAATTTACGAAACGATGAAGTAGAAATTATCGATGATATTGAAGAAGCCGAGGAACAAGAATTGAGCGAAGAATTAGAACGTTTAATTGTTGAAGCGACTGAATTTTACGATCGGGAAATTGCGCGTTACGACGAGTAGTTAAGCTTTAGGACGAGTAGTTAAGCGTTACGATACAATTCCAGCAACTGTTGTACCGCTGTTCGAGGTGTAATTTTACCGGTTTCTAAATCGACTACAACCGTTTCCCATTTGGCTTTTACGTTTGGATTATTGGTAAAATCAAAGAGCAGTGCCTGTTCAATCATGCTTTGAAAGGCTTTGAGCACTTGTTTTTTGCGATGCCCTTCGAAATGACCCGTTTCCTTTGCTTGTTCGAAAAAGGTTGTAATTTCATCGAATACATCTGCAATTCCGCTATGTTCTAGGGCGCTTGCTGTTAGTACTTTACTTTCGTAGAAGTTTGTTTTGGGCGGAAATAGCGACAGCGCACTTCGCAATTGGGCTTGTGCGCGTTTAGCAGGTTTTACATTTGCGCCATCGGTTTTGTTGATGACGATTAAATCGGCCATTTCCATGATGCCGCGTTTAATGCCTTGCAGTTCGTCTCCGGCTCCAGCGAGGTGCAGTAATAGAAAGAAATCGGTTAGGTCGGCAACCGTAGTTTCGCTCTGCCCTACTCCAACGGTTTCAATGATGATAAAGTTGTAGCCTGCCGCTTCGCAAAGTGTAATAATTTCTCGGGTACTTGCCGCGACACCGCCCAAGGTAGTTCCGGATGCCGACGGACGAATAAAAGCCGATTCGGATTTTACCAGCTCTTCCATACGTGTTTTATCGCCGAGAATGCTGCCGCGCGTCAGCTGACTACTCGGATCGACCGCCAGTACAGCCACTTTGTAACCTTTTGAAATGGCATACAAACCAAACGCTTCGATAAACGTACTTTTTCCAACGCCCGGAACGCCAGTAATGCCTAAACGAACTGTGTTTTGTTTGGCTTCGAGTGTGTTTAGTAATTGTGCCGCTTCGAGTTTGTGTTCGGGCAAACTACTTTCGATGAGTGTGATGCACCGACTTAAAGCCGCACGATCTCCGGAAAGCAAATCGGTTTGCAATTGCTGCGCATCGATTTTAGATCTACGTAAATCTTTGATTCGTTGTGCGGCGTTGGAACTTAAAAAATCTGAGGTGGCATCCACAGTTGGTCAATTTGTTGGTAAAATTAACGTGAATTCGTATTAAACGTATCGGTGGGCACGAAATTTCGGTAACGATTTTCCGCAAAAGCGATTGCAGTGGAAACCCCGCAGCTGCCGTGGTGCTAACCCGGCGGCGAGGAGTTGCAACGGAAAGCGCGACCCGACGGGAGGGATTTGGGAAGGCGGAGGGATTTGCCCAAATAAAAATCAATATTTAAAAAACCTGACTTCTGATTCAAAATAGTATATTGTCGGAAAAATAAATCAAGATGGGATATTCAGATAAAATGCTGCGCGACGGCGCTTTAGAGGGCAAAACAATTATAGTTACCGGTGGCGGAAGTGGTTTGGGAAAAGCCATGAGCACTTACTTTTTGGAATTGGGCGCGCATGTGGTGATTACCTCGCGTAATTTGGAGAAGATTAGCGCTGCCGCAGAAGAAATGTCGGCTAAAACCGGTGGAAAATGCTTTGCTGTTGCTTGCGATGTACGCGATTACGCCCAAGTGGAACAGATGATTCAAGCCACGGTTGCACAATTCGGAACGGTTGATGTATTGGTGAACAATGCCGCTGGGAATTTTATATCGCCAACTGAACGATTGTCGGCAAATGCCTTTGATACGATTATCGACATTGTTTTGAAAGGTTCGAAAAATTGTACGCTCGCTGCAGGAAAATACTGGATTTCGGAAAAAAAAACCAACGTAAGTGTGTTGAATATTGTGACTACTTATGCGTGGACAGGCTCGGCATATGTGGTTCCGAGCGCTACTGCAAAGGCCGGCGTTTTAGCAATGACGCGTAGTTTGGCGGTAGAATGGGCGAAGTACGGGATACGTATGAACGCCATTGCACCTGGACCATTCCCAACAAAAGGCGCTTGGGATCGGTTGTTGCCGGGCGATTTGGCACAGCAGTTCGACATGTCGAAAAAAGTACCGTTAAAACGTGTGGGCGATCATCAAGAGTTGGCCAATTTAGCTGCGTATCTCGTGTCGGACTTCTCGGCTTACGTGAATGGTGAAGTAGTTACTATTGATGGCGGCGAGTGGCTACAAGGTGCCGGACAATTTAATTTGTTGGAGAAAATTCCGGCGGAGATGTGGGACATGCTCGAAGCGATGATAAAAGCGAAGAAATCGAGTTAAAAAGACAACTGGTGGCCACGATTAGAGAAAAATATTTGGATTTCAGGTAGAAAGCAGAATTTGAAAAATCTGATTTAAAAAAAGAGCCACAGGAAGTACTGATTACGAACTTGTTATTAGAACATTAAGGAATTGTTTACTAAAAAAAGACTTGTAATCAATGAGTTAAAACGATTTTGAAATTGGTTAATAAAACGCGACTTGGTTAACAATTTAGACTTGATTACGCGGTAAATAATCGTACTTTTACGCCACAAAAAATCAGACTACTGAATGGGTAAAATAATTGCTGTCGCCAATCAAAAAGGCGGTGTTGGAAAGACCACAACCACTGTGAATTTAGCTGCGGCGCTCGGTGTTTTGGAGAAGAAAGTATTGCTGATAGATGCCGACCCACAAGCCAATGCCAGTTCGGGATTAGGAATCGATGTAGATCAGGTTGAAATTGGTACGTACCAAATTTTGGAACACAGCAACACACCGGAAGAAGCGATACAACAATGTACGGCTCCGAACGTGGATGTGATTCCGGCGCATATCGACTTGGTGGCGATTGAAATAGAGTTGGTTGACAAGGAAAATCGCGAGTACATGCTTAAGGAAGCGCTTGCGGAAATCAAAGAAAAATACGATTACATTCTTATTGATTGTGCACCGTCGTTGGGGTTATTGACTTTGAATGCATTAACAGCTGCGGATTCGGTTTTAATTCCGATTCAATGCGAGTACTTTGCATTGGAAGGTTTAGGAAAACTACTCAATACGATTAAAAGTGTTCAGAAAATTCACAACGAACATTTAGATATTGAAGGACTGTTGCTAACGATGTATGATTCGCGTTTGCGATTGTCGAATCAGGTTGTTGAAGAAGTGCAGAAACACTTTGCAGATATGGTATTTAAAACGATCATTCAACGAAATGTTAAATTGAGTGAGGCTCCGAGTTTTGGAGAAAGTATCATTAATTTTGACGCTACCAGCAAAGGAGCTACCAATTATTTGAGTTTGGCTCAGGAAATTATTAAGAAGATTAGCTAGTATGACCAAAGCAATCAAAAAACAAGCGCTTGGCCGCGGATTATCGGCTTTATTGAAAGATCCGGATAACGATATTAAATCGGTCGACGACAAGAATGCCGAACAAGTAGTTGGAAATATTATCGAGTTGGATTTAGATTTTATCGAAATCAACCCGTTTCAACCGCGCAGTAACTTTAACGAAGAAGCCTTAAACGAATTAGCGAGTTCGATTAAAGAACTTGGTGTCATTCAACCCATTACCGTAAGAAAACTCGACTTTAATAAATATCAGTTGATTTCGGGCGAGCGACGTATGCGCGCATCGAAAATTGCTGGATTGACTACAATTCCGGCTTATGTTCGGTTAGCAAACGACAACGAATCGTTGGTTATGGCTTTGGTAGAGAATATTCAGCGTCATGATTTAGATCCGATTGAAATTGCATTGTCGTACCAGCGTTTGATTGACGAAATTCAGCTTACGCAAGAACAAATGAGCGAGCGTGTTGGCAAAAAGCGTTCGACGATCACAAATTACTTGCGATTGTTAAAACTTGATCCGATTATCCAAACCGGTATTCGCGATGGTTTCATTTCGATGGGACACGGTCGTGCATTGATTTCAGTGGAAAACCAAGACGACCAAGCAGATATTTACCAGAAAATTATTTCTCGAAATCTTTCCGTTCGCGAAACCGAGCAATTGGTGAAAGAGTACCAAGAGAAAGGACAACAAGCGGTTACGGGTAAAGCACCCAAACAAGCTACGACACCCCACAGTGATAAAGTTTCAGATTTAGCTGCGAAAATTGCGGTGAAGATTGACGTAAAAGTGGGTGCAAACGGTAAAGGAAAACTTACGATTCCGTTCAAATCGGAAGCCGACTTGGCTAGAATTCTGGAATTATTACAAAATTCTTGAAAAAGTACTTTTACATATTACTGATTTTCACGCCTTTGTTTGCTTTGGCGCAAGGTCCTGGGACTCCGTTGAAACAGTCTGATACCATTAAAACAAATCCAATTGATCCGTTGCGACCTGCGAAAGCTGCGTTTTATTCGGCAATTCTTCCTGGTCTTGGACAGGCGTATAACAAGAAATACTGGAAAATACCGATTGTTTATGGTGCTCTAGGTACTGGTTTTTTTATGTATCAGCGCAACAATAACGAATACCATCGATTTCGGGATGCGTACAAACAGCGTCTTGCGGGTCAGCCCGACGAATTTCTAGGACAGTACAGCGATCAGACTTTGATAAATGCGCAACGAACGTTTCAGCGCAACCGTGATTTATCGCTGTTAGTAACCATTGGATTGTATGTGTTTAACATCATAGATGCTAATGTCGACGCGCATTTGAAGCAATTTAACGTGAATGAAACGCTTACGCTAGTTCCGGAGATTTTTCCTTCCGAAATATCAAATGGCCAAAATATCGGCATTACACTTCAATACCAATTCTGATGAAAATAGCACTGCTTGGTTACGGAAAAATGGGTAAGATAATCGAGGTAATCGCGCAAAATCGCGGTCATGAGATTGTTTTGCGAAAGAACAGCAGTTTGTCGTTTTCAGGTTTGGAATCAGCCGATGTTGCTATAGAATTCAGTACGCCAGAGACGGCAGTTAGCAATATTTCAGCAGCGTTGGAATTGGGAATTCCGGTCGTATCTGGAACTACGGGTTGGCTGGCTGATTATCACAAAATGGAAGCGCTTTGTCAAGAAAAAGATACCGCATTTTTATACGGATCAAATTTTAGCTTAGGCGTAAATTTATTGTTCGAAATCAATCAGTTTGCCAGTAAACTTATTGGACGATTTCCCGAGTATAAAATCGAGTTAGAAGAAATTCATCATACGCAAAAACTTGATGCACCTAGTGGTACGGCAATTAGTTTAGCAAATCAGGTGATTAGCAATACGCGTTACGATCAATGGAGTTTGGAACCCACGCAAGAAAGCGATTTGAAAATTATTGCTGTACGCGAAGATGCAGTTCCGGGAACGCATTATGTAACATTTTCGTCGAATATCGACCAATTGCAAATAAGCCACGTTGCTTTTAATCGCGAAGGCTTTGCACACGGCGCCGTGTTAGCAGCTGAATTTTTACAAAACAAAAAAGGAATTTACACCATGAAAGATGTTTTGCGCTTAGACGAGAATATCTTTCCTTAATAAGAACCGACTATGACATTTAGTGAATGGCTTATCGTTATTTTAATTTTTCAAGTAATTCATTTTTTAGGAACCTGGAAACTTTACGTTAGAGCAGGTCGAAAGGCTTGGGAAGCCGCCATTCCGATTTACAATGCCATCGTTTTGATGAAAATAATAAATCGCCCAACGTATTGGGTGATTTTGTTGTTTGTACCTGTTGTTAATCTAATCATGTTCCCAGTTATTTGGGTTGAAACGGCGCGCAGTTTTGGTAAAAACACACTAACCGATACTTGGTTAACTTTATTGACTTTCGGCTTTTACCTCTATTATCTCAATTACGTAGCTAATTTAACTTACGTAGAAAACAGAAGCTTGATTGCCCGTACAAAAACAGGAGATACTATTAGTTCCATTTTGTTTGCAGTTATTGTAGCAACATTGGTACATACGTATTTAATGCAGCCTTTTCAAATTCCCACTTCTTCGTTAGAAAAGACTCTTTTAGTTGGCGATTTTCTATTTGTAAGTAAATTTCATTACGGAGCGCGGCCGCAGATGTCGGCTGTTTCGTTCCCGATGGTTCACGATACGATTCCGGTGGCGAAAGTTAAGTCGTACGTGTACGACGATGCCAATAAAGATTCGTGGAAGAACAAATTGCAATATCCTTACGTTCGAATTCCTGGATTTCAGAGCATAAAAAATAATGATATCGTGGTGTTTAACTGGCCTTGCGATACGTTATATCATATGTATGAAGCAGCCGACCGACGTTATGATAAGCCTATCGACAAGAAAACAAATTACGTTAAGCGTTGCGTTGGAATTGCTGGAGATAAGCTTGAGATCAAACAAGGAACGGTTTACATAAACGGAAAGTCTGTGGTATATCCGGAGCGAGCTAGGATACAACATGTTTATGAAGCTGCTTTTGATAGAAGTAAGCCTGTTGATATCAATTATGTTATGCAAACCATTGGCTCTACCGAAAAAATAGGTTCGAACCAAAATGGAGATACCATATATTTCAGTGCTTTAACTGAAGAAGGAGTCGAAAAACTTAAAAGCTTTTCGGCATTTTCAGGCGTGAAACGTAGAATTGAAAAAGGTACCGACTCCAGAATTTTTGGCAGTGTGTTGAATTGGAATGCTGATAATATGGGCCCCATTTACATTCCCAAAGCGGGAACAACGATTGCATTAACACCAGAAAATTTGCCTTTGTACAAGAAAGTAATTACGGAATATGAAGGTCCGCATTTAGTGAAAGTAGTTGGCAATGATGTATATATCGACAACAAGCTCGCAAAATCTTATAC
Source organism: Pseudanabaena sp. UWO311 (assembly GCA_943371725.1). Classification (GTDB taxonomy): domain Bacteria; phylum Bacteroidota; class Bacteroidia; order Flavobacteriales; family Flavobacteriaceae; genus Flavobacterium. The sequence goes on from CALRVY020000013.1 coordinate 25,200, forward strand.
TTTTCAAAAGGATTATTACTGGATGATGGGAGACAATCGTGGAAATTCACTCGATTCGCGTTATTGGGGCTTTGTACCCGAAGATCATGTGGTTGGAAAGGCTGTTTTTGTATGGTTAAGTTTAGATGGTACTGCATCTGGTTTAAATAAAGTTCGTTGGTCGCGCATGTTTACTACAGTAAATGGCGACGGACCTGCGGTTAGCTATCTTTGGGTTTTCGGACTGTTACTTGCGCTGTACTACGTGCTTACACGTTTTGCCTTTAAGAAGAAAGAAGCGTAAACTATGGCCGTTTTGCTTACACCAACGTATTTTGGTTCCATTTCGGAATATGTAGCATTCATTCAAAACGATGACGTTGTTTTTGAATGCGACGATAACTTCCAGAAACAAACCAATCGCAATCGAATGTTTATTTACAGTCCGAATGGAATGCAAATGCTTAATGTTCCGATAGTCCACAAAAAGCAAATGCATCAGAAAACGCGCGACATGCGTATCGAATATGCTGAGGATTGGCGGAAGCAGCACTTTAAATCGCTTGAATCAGCCTATCGAAGTTCACCTTATTTCGAGTTTTATGAAGACTTTTTTAGAGATTTATTTTCAAGGAAATACGAATTTTTGACCGACTTACATTTCCACAGTATCGATTTAGCTTTGAAGTGTTTGCAAACCAATAAAACCTACTGTAAAACCGTTGAATTCTTTAAAAATCCAGAACAAATTGACGGTCGAAATTTAGCGAACCGAAAGAAAGATGTCAATGAATTTGAGTCGTATCACCAAGTTTTCATAGAAAAATACGGTTTCTTAAATAATCTTAGCATATTAGATTTGCTATTTAACGAAGGAAGAAAAGCGAGCGATTATCTGATGAGACAATCGGTTATTTTATAAAGGCTAAAACTGTAGCGATTGGAAAGTGATCGCTATCTACAATTTCAGTAAACGTATCGAAATCCTTCACTTCAAATCGTTTATCAGCGAGGATATAATCGATACGAGCCGGATAATATTTGAAGTCATACGTTTTTCCTAATCCAGATCCTGCTTCTGCGAAAGCGTCGTTTAAATCGCCTTTGATTTGGCGATATACGTACGAAAATGCAGAATTATTCATGTCGCCACAAATGATTGTTCTAAATTTAATTTGTTCGCGATGTGCTCGTAGAATTTCCGCTTGATTTTGCTGTTTTTTGAAAGCCCGTCCGATTCGTCGAAGCATAAATTCCGATTTGGTTTGGTCGAGTTCGTTTATATCGTCGTTTATTTTATTGACGCTGGGTGTAATGCGAACTGATTCGAGATGCATGTTGTAAACGCGTACGGTATCCGATTGTATTAAAACATCAGCAAAAATGGCTTCGGCGTCGGAATTAGGAAAATTCACTACACCCGAATTAATAATCCGGTACTTAGAGAAGATAGCTTGCCCGGTTCTAATTTTCTTGTGACGTAAGGTTGTGTGCTGGTATGGAAATTGCTCGGTGTTAAAATCGGCATTAGCGCTAAATTCTTGAATACACAAGATATCGGGATTTTGTTCTTTTACAAAATCAGAAATTTCAACGGGAACGGCTCGTTTATCGGACCAACGGAATTTATTAAACAAACGCACGTTATAGGAGACAATTTTTACTTCGTTGGTTTCTTTCTGATGTTCAGTTGGTGCTCTAAAGCCATAAAATTTATTGACAAAAGTAATTCCTACTAATAGCACAAGTAGCGACAGTGCGCCTTGACGTTTAATTTGAATTCCCCAATAAATTAAAAATAAAACATTGCCAATGAGCAAGATAGGCAAGAACAATGTAAGTGCTGCCAAACTTGGATAGATACTTGGGGCTATTCTCGGCAAAAGATAAGCGATAACCGTTGCGATTGCCAAAAGCCAATTCACAAGAAACACCACTTTATTAAACCAAGACAGTTTTGCCATACTTCAAAGATACCAACAAGTATCGTGTTGGAAGCTATTGATTTTGACCGACGCGAAATAAAAACTCTTTTTCTTCTGCCGAAAGGCTATCGTAACCCGATTTACTTATTTTGTCGAGAATATCATCGACGTGCTTTTGTTGTTCAGACTTTTCGGAATTAAGATTTACTTTTTTGGGAGTTTGCTTATGAACCGTTCGCATTTTCGAATTTTTCTTAGGTTGTCTGATTCCCAAACAAAACGCTGCAAACCGATCGGATAGTGCAAACCAACGGCCACCAGATTGCAGGTTTTTCATATAAACGTATCCTGCAAGAGCACCTGCTAAATGTGCAAAATGACCTCCAGTATTCGACGAAAACAATTGTATGATATCTAATGCTACTAAAACCAAAGCAATGTGCCAAAGTTTTACAGTTCCGATAAGTAGAAGTCGGACTTCCATTAACGGATTATAAGTTGCTGTAGCGAGTAAAATAGCCATTATTGCACCCGAAGCACCAACCATTGGTACAATTTGATATTTTAGAAAAGGAATTAAGTTATAGGCGGTAATAAAAACCAAAGCCGCTACAACAGCTGCACTAAGGTAAATGGATAAAAGCTGCGTTTCTTTAAAGTAAGTAAGGAAAAGTCGGCCAGTAAAATTCAAAACCAACATATTAAAAAGCAGATGAAAAAAACCAGCATGGAAAAACGCGTAAGTTAGTACCGACCACGGTTTAAATAGCAGCATTCCCGGATCGGAGCTTACATTAAAAAGTGCCAGATAGTCGATATCTACACCTGCGATTTTCAATAGTGTAAAAACAATTTCAGGAACAAGAAATAATGCGACGTTAATAAGAATTAGCTTGATAACAATACCGCCGCTTCTAAACTGCCATTTCAGATCGTTGATTACAGTACTCATATCAATTCCACCTATTTTTATTAAACTGTGATTTCTTCCAATAATACATGATAAAAAATCCCATTACCGCGCCACCAATATGGGCGAAGTGCGCGATGTTTCCGCTGCCGAATAGTGAATTTCCCTTTAGTGCTAAAAATAAATCGATAGCAATAATACCCGGAACAAAGTATTTAGCAGCGATAGGTACTGGAATAAAAAGCATTGCCAGTTTAGCTTCGGGAAACAAAAAGGCAAAAGCCACTAATAAACCGTAAATAGCTCCGGATGCACCAACCATAGGAGTTTGTACATCTACCGCTGTTCTGTAAAGTAATTCAAAACTACTTTGATTTATTTTTGAAATATCGGATCCTAGTATTTGACGTAAACCTTCTTCGAAAATAGAACCGTCGTAAACATCGCCAACCACAAATTTCAGATTTAAAATTTTGCTCATTTGTTCGTGGTCTATTCCCAAATCAAGCATCGTATTCATAACTTGGTGTACTTGATAGGCATTAACACCACTTTGCATAAAAGCAGCGGCAAGTCCACAGGAAAAGTAAAAAAAGAGCAGTTTCTTGGCTCCCCAGAACTGCTCTAGTGTAGACCCAAAAGAAACTAATGCGAACATATTAAATGCGATATGAAAAACACCTCCGTGCATAAAAATGTGCGTGATGAGTTGCCACCATTGAAATCGATTATCGTAAAAACTGTGTAAAGCCAGCTGATCGTTTAAATCGATGACAAAAAATTTACCTACAAATAGAAGTATATTTATTATCAAAATATGCTTTACGGTATCGGTCATTTGCATCATAGCGCGAATTTTCGGTCAAGATCGTCTTGAGTAAAAGTAAAGTGAATGGGTTTTCCAAAGGGCGATACGGAGTGATCCATACAGGAAAATAAATTTTGTAGAACAGCATCAATTTCGTGACTGGAGAGCAATTGTCCGTTTCGTATAGCAACACTCATGGCCAAACTTTTAGCTATTTTATCGTTTAAATCGAATGCATCAAAAACCTGCCCTTCCGAAATTACGGTAATGAGTTGTTTGATCACATCTTCTGATTCTGATTCTTGAATCATAGTTGGAATTCCCACAATTGAAATGGTCTCTGAATCAGTATCTTCAAACTGAAAGCCGATATTGAAAAGTGCATCAGAAATATCATCAAAAATCATCTTCATCGGTCCATTTAGCTGTACTGATAGCGGAAAAAGCAGTTGTTGTGAAAATCCTTTTGAAACTGTAATGTTCTTTAGGAAATTTTCGTACAAGATACGCTGATGTGCTTTATTTTGATCGACAATTAACAAGCCATTAGCTGTTTTTGAAACGATGTATTTATTGAATAATTGCTGGGCGTTTGAAAAATCATGTTTAGAACGTTCTTCCTCAAACAACTTTGTTTGCGAAGGTAAGAATTCAGCTTCGATGACGGGAAACTCCTGCGGTAAGTCGCTGTACAAAGCTTTCCATGCGGGTTCGGGTCCTTTAG
>CALRVY020000014.1:0-29131 GCA_943371725.1 Pseudanabaena sp. UWO311
AAAAATCAACTTTTGAATGTAGACTAACAACTCCAACTTATTTTAAGTTACGCAAATACCTCAACTACTTAGGAGATAAACGCACACCCATAATCTTTTTTATTTGGGCGTTCCGGCGCCTCAGTACTGGAAAAGTGTGTCAGGCGCCGTCGGGTCTTACGCTGCCCCGATAGCTATCGGGGTTTTTTGCCCGACGCGGATCAAAATACAAGATTTCCGCTGCAACCCCTAACGCGGGCAGCGTGCGCGAAAAACGATTACGCAAACAAAAGAAACTGCACAGTCTAAACCGAGCACAACGTTCCGAAGTTGAGAATGCTGGTGGTTTTCACGAACGCGACTTTTTTGTTGTTTACACTACTAAAATCCGTGATATGATTTCAAGTTTAGGGTGATTTATAACTAGCCTTGAAGTCGGGAGGTAATGCGGAGTTGCCTCAAAGTCGGGATACTTTGCGGAGCAGGGGTGCAGGGGCATACTCTTTGACAAGCTTTGGTTTGTATGGTTGTATTGCATGACTTGCTAATGTATATGCCTGCGAAGGGTTGGCTTAAAGTCGTGGGTCAACATCTTCGCTTTCTAATGCCAAGACTCCAAAAACGCTTTCATGTATTCGTCTTAATGGTTCTTTTTTTACAAACCGTTCCAGTCCTTCGATACCTAAGGCAAATTCTCTGATTGCCAAAGATTGTTTTCTCGAAAGTCCTCGGTTTTTTAGTCTTTCAATATTCACAGGCAGGTCATATTCAGGTCCGTAGATAATTCTTAGATATTCACTTCCACGGCATTTCACAGCAGGTTGTAAAAGCCCTTCTGTTCCTGTGGAAATAAAGTCGTAAGGTTTTACAACCATTCCCTCTCCGCCATTATTTGTCATTTCCATCCACCAATTTACGGCTTCATCGTAACTTGACTGATCGTTAAGATTCACAATTTTGTAAGGAGTCGCCATAAATAGTTTGGTGTCTCCTGCACAGATGTCGGCAATTTTTTCCATGTGCCATTCATTTGTTTTGTCGCAGTGAACTTGTCCTTCGGTTGCCAAAATATGAAACGGAGCTAATTTGTAATCGTCAACAGAGCCAACTGACCAACAATAATTTTGATATGCTTTTACATATTTGGAAATGGCATTATTCTTTATTTTAAATTTTTCCAAGGAAGGTAAAGCGTCTTTTACTCCTCTGTCAAAAGCTAATTGTAGCGCCTTTTCGACTACAGGCAAGGCACCTCCAGCAGCTGCACCTACCGCTGCATACTGATCTTTAAGCAATGCTTGTGCTTTTGCGGACCACGGCATTAATTCGGCATCTAAGCACACCCAGTCGGTATTGAATTTTTTCCAAAAATCTGTTTTAGTCAAACATTGATTTACACGGCTGATAAAGTCCTTTTCAATTTCAGCATCGTTGAAAAAGTTTCGACCTGTTCTGGTATAGCAAATTCCAATACTTTCATTTTGAACTCCAAAACGTTTTGTCGCAGTTTCTTCATCTTTACAAATTACCAATACCGCCCTTGAACCCATGTGCTTTTCTTCGCAAACTACTTTTTCTACGCCTCTTTTTTTGTAGTAATTCAAGGCTTGAGCAGGATGTTCTAAAAACTCAGGAATATCGCTGGTCGCACAAGGCGACATAGTCGGAGGAAGATATATCAGCCATTTCGGGTTAATTGCAAATCGACTCATGATTTCGAGTGCAGCAATGGAGTTTTCTTCCCGAATGGTTATGTTATTTCTTAATCTTGTTTGTACAATTCGTTTGCCGGTAACATCTTCAATGTTTAATAGATCGTCGTACTCTTGTTGCGAGCTAAGCACGTTTTGATTTTCATTAAAGTTGATTGGTCTTATTGGTTCGCAATAGACCATTTTGGCTTTTACAGAAACTAATTCTTCTTCGGGATAACGCAAAGCTGTTAATTTGCCCCCAAACACACAACCTGTGTCAATATCAATGGTTTTGTTTAGCCATTCTGCTTCAGGAACTGGAGTATGTCCGTAGACAACTTTTGCCTTTCCCCGATATTCCTTTGCCCAATTATGTCGTACAGGCAAGCCAAATTCGTCTATTTCTCCAGTGGTTTCGCCGTACATACAAAAAGAACGAACTGCTCCTGAGCCACGACCATGCATTTCTTCTTTAAGACCCGCATGAGCAATAACCAATTTACCATCGTCGAATACGTAATGACTAACAAGTCCATAAAGAAATTTCTCTACAGCCGATTTGAATTGTGCTGTTTCAGTTTCTAGCTGTTTAACTGTTACTTCTAAACCATGCTTTAATTGAACTTGCTTGCCATTTAAGTACTTCTGCAACTTCAGGTCGTGATTACCCGGAACACAATATGCAACACCTGAATTTACCATGCTCATTACCAAACGTAAAACACTTGGTGAATCAGGACCACGGTCAACTAAATCGCCAACGAATATTACTTTTCTATTTTCAGGAGCAATAACACTAAAGCCAAAATTCTTTTCAGTTTCATCAGTCTGATTTACAGAATAACCTAATTTTAAAAGAAGTTCTTGCAATTCGTCAAAACATCCGTGAACATCGCCAATGATGTCGAATGGACCTGTTTCATCTTTTTTATCGTTGTACAATTTCTCTCTTTTGATTTCGAGAACAGCTTCAACTTCTTCAAGTGATTTCAAAATATAAATTTGTCTGAAACCCTCGTTTTTTAATCCCCTGATTGATTTCTTTAACTGCTGATTTTGCTGACGAATTACATGTATACCGAAATTTCGATCTACTCTTTTTTGATTTCTTTCTTCACAAACTTGTTCAGGCAGATCAAGAACAATAGCAACGGGCAAGCAATGATATGCTCTTCCCAATTCAATTAAGCCTTTTCGAGATTCCTTCTGAACATTTGTAGCATCAATAACAGTTAGTAAACCACTTTTCAATCGTTTGCCAGCGATATAATACAAAACATCAAATGCATCCTTAGTTGCAGACTGATTGTTTTCGTCATCTGAAACCAATCCACGGCATTCATCAGAAGATAAAATTTCAGTTCGTTTAAAGTGTTTTTTTGCAAAACTGCTCTTTCCTGAACCTGAAACACCAATTAAAACAACAAGTGATAATTCAGGGACTTTAATTTCCATAAGTAAATATTGCCATTTGTGAAGGAGCTCCTATGTTTTCTACTTCGTCTCCAATAGGAAAAAGCTCCACTTTGTAGTTATATATCTCTACGATTTTATTCGACCATTCCAAAAACTCTTTTCTTGTCCATTCGAAGCGGTGGTCGTCGTGTCGCATTTCTTCTCCATCCAGTTTCTCCCACATCACATTGAATTCTTGGTTTGGTGTTGTTAGAACTACCGTTCTAGGTTTAGCGAACTCAAATAAAACTCGCTCAAATGCTTTAAGACGATTTAAGTCTAAATGTTCAATCACTTCGACAACTGCCGCAGCGTCAAATCCTTCTAATCTTTGGTCTTTGTATGTTAATGAGCCTTGAAACAAACTAATTCTTTCTTTTTGTTTCGGTGACATTTCTTCAAAATGCAATCGCTCTTTGGCTTTAATTAATTCTGTGTAAGAAACGTCCATTCCAACGATTTCAGAGAATTGCTTTTGTTTGATCAATTGTCTGATCAATTTGCCTTCTCCACAACCTAAATCTAACACTCGTTCTGCACCTGATTCGATTATTTTCTCTGCGACAAGTTTTATTCGTTTGTCGTGTAATGTTTCTTTTCGTTTTTGTTTTTCAGTTTTTTCAACCAACTCATCGCTTAAATCGCCAATATCTTCGCCTTCACTTAATCTCTCAAGTGCTTGTCGCGATAATGAATTTAAGTTGATTAAGTAGCGTCTAATGATACTTTCTTTTTCTGGATGTTCTTTTAGCCAGCCTTCACCTTTAAGCAAAAGTTTTTCCATTTCATTCTCACTGACAAAATAATGTTTGTCGTTATCTAAAGTTGGAATTAGAACATAAAGATGCGACAACAATTCTTTTGTGGTGATTGTATGGTTTAACTTCAAAGTAAAATATTTACTATCGCCCCATTCAAGAAATTTAGAGTCTAGTTGATGTCTTGTTAATTGAACTTGGTAGCCTAGCGGTTCAAAGAACTTTCTAATTAAAACTTCTCCTCCTTTTGGTGCAGGAAGAACAGCAATAGTTACTTCAAAAGGAAGTTTCACATCAACTAATTCGGGTTTGTCTTTACATTTTCCATTCATTGCAGACGAAAATGCTTTTGATAAAGCCACACTCATAAATGAGGAAGCAACGTACGGCCTGTCGTTTACATAGTGTCCGAGAGCAAAGCCATCGCCACCTAGATTTCTAGCTCCACGAACCATGTCTATTGGGTCAATGTCAAGCAAAATACTTACCGTTGTTTTCTCTTCACTTTTCTCAGGATAGAACACATGAGCTTTACCAACTGATAATTCCAAGGTTTGAAATTTGTCGGGATGCTTATGCAGCAAATATCCTAAGTCGGTTGCTGGTTTATGAGTAGTTGTAATGTTTAAAATCATTTTGTCATTAATATCATTTTGGTGCGCTAGCAAAGTTCGGGTTCTTTTAGGTGCGCAGCGATCGCTCTTTGATTCGTGCAAGCAAATTTACTCGAATGTACTATTGGCACTTCGCCAGTCGTTTTATGTTTGGTTTATCTGTGTTTTTACATTGTCTATAACGTTCTGGTAATCTCGGAATGTTGAGAATTTCAAAAAAAGTATTTCGTTTTAAAGATAAAAATTCTTCTAAATCACAAAGGTGTAATTATTACAAAATTTAGAATCTTACCAAAAGCTTGTACTTGTTGCATAACCGATGTTTGTGAGTTAAAATACACGTGAACTCATGTGGCTTGCTACTACTAAAAAACAAACCTCCTTTAAATCGATTTAAAACAGGTTGCTTCTTGTAAATATTTTGAAGTTGTAGTTTTTAAATGGGGTTGTGGAAGGGTTACCTCTGTTAGATGCCGTATTTTATTCATACTCATAAACTGCTAGTCTATCACCTAATTTCACATACAATCTTTTCTCTTTCTCATCGATTTCAAAATTGTCAATAACTACTCCATTATCAATGATTTCTTGCGTTTTGCAATTCCAAATAGTTTTTTGTTTTAAAAGGTTTAAATCACTTATCATGCCCAACTCTATAAATTCTTTTGGAGTATAAATATTAACTCCAAGTGGGACATGGTAACTATAAATTAAAATTATTTCTCCTTTTTTTGAAAATTTATAAGAAGTTGTTTTAATATACCTCTCTCCCTTAAATTTTATTTCGCAGCAGTCGATAGAATTTGGTTCACAATCATTACAAACTTGAACGTTGCTTTTCTGAGCATTCCATTTAAAGGTAATTAGCTGAATATGCTCTTTTCTATTTATCGAGCAACTCACTAAGAGTGAAAATGTCGCTAAGATGATTAAAGTGGTGGTTCTCACAATATGGCAGATAACTTCCAAAAATACGAAAGTTATTGTGTTTTTTCCTGGTGCATTTTTCGCGCAAACTCGAATTAAAACAAATGGATTCAAATATTCACTTTGCTAGTAACATAAAATAAAAGTTTCGTTTTTTAAAATATGTTAAATTTGTATTTTACATATCAATATGTACATCCTAAAACTTAAATTTGAGGCAATTTTTACAATCCTTTGTTGGACTCAATAACGAATTCATTCTTTGATTAAAATTTCCAAAAAATACAATTCGAAACAAGTAACATTCATAACGGGATATAGGTAACGAAAATAAACACTACCCTCCTCCCAAACCTACCTACTTATAGGTATTTTTCACGAATTTTTGGTAACGTATTTCTCAGCCCCGGGTGCAGCGGCAGCCCGGAGAAAAAAACGGCTACGTGAACCGGGCAGCAAACGGCGACCCAAGAAGCCGGGTGCAGCCCCTGTGAACGTGCCGTTTTTTTTGAGGACTACAGCGGAAGACGGGAATAGCTGCCAAAAAATAAAAATGACCTACTAAATAAACTTCGCATGCAAATTTGGTAGTGCGGGCGCAGCTACATTTTACGAAAGTTTTTCGTAAATAATTGCCCTTTTAGAAGCGTGTAATGTGCCTCTACTCGATAAATGGGTTATTTTAGTTTTGGCTAAATCCGCAGCTTTGGCTATTGCGGTGGCTCTGTACAACTATGAAAAACTCCTTATTTTTTGCACTGTTATTTATTGCTGCCCCTGTATGTTTCGGGCAGAACAAAGTGGTAATTAACGCCGATCAAGGTTCGGTTAAAATTAGCAAACACATTTACGGACATTTTGCCGAACACCTGGGCAATTGCATTTACGGCGGCTTTTACGTGGGTGAAGAAAACAGCGAAATACCCAATACCAACGGCATTAGAAACGACATTGTTGATGCCCTTAAAAAACTGAAAATTCCGAACTTACGTTGGCCCGGAGGCTGCTTTGCCGATACCTATCACTGGAAAGACGGGATTGGTCCTAAAAAATCGCGCCCAACAATAGTAAATCGCTGGTGGGGCGGCGTTACCGAAGACAATAGTTTTGGTACACACGACTTTTTAAACCTCTGCGAATTGCTTGGTGCCGAACCCTACCTAGCCGGAAATGTGGGCAGCGGAACCGTACAAGAACTCTCGGACTGGCTGCAATACGTGAACGGAAAAGCAAACACGAGTCCGATGAGCTCGTTGCGCGTACAAAACGGCAGGGAAAAACCTTGGAACGTGAATTATTGGGGCGTTGGCAACGAAGCTTGGGGCTGCGGCGGTAACATGAAAGCCGATTATTACGCGAACTTATACCGACAATACGCCACGTACATGTCGGAATGGAATAATCCGGATCAGAAATTTAGAATTGCCTCGGGAGCCGGCGGAAACGATTACAATTGGACCGAAGTGCTGATGCGTGAAATTCCAAAAGGCTTGGTTGAAGGCCTAGCGCTGCATCACTACGCCGTTATTGATTGGAATGCAAAAGGTTCGGCCACTGCCTTCGACGAAAAAACGTATTTCACAACTATGAAAGAGGCGTTAAAGATGGAAGAACTGGTTACCAAACACAGCAACATCATGGACAAATACGATCCGGAGAAAAAAATTGCGCTGGTAGTTGACGAATGGGGCGGTTGGTACGAAGTGGAACCCAACACCAATCCGGGGTTTTTGTTTCAGCAAAATACGATGCGCGATGCCATGATTGCCGGCGCTACGCTAAACATCTTTAATAATCACGCCGATCGGGTGCGCATGGCCAATTTAGCGCAAACGGTTAATGTACTTCAAGCGGTGATTTTAACGAACAAAAATCAGCTTATTCTTACACCTACTTACCACGTTATGGAACTATTTGCCGTGCACCAAGACGCTACTTTACTGCCTTTGCACCTGAACACAACCGACTATTCGTTTGGTGGAGAAAAACTAAATGCTGTTTCTGTATCGGCTTCAAAAAACAGCAGCGGCACCATTCATATTTCCCTTGTAAACATTGACTACAAAACAGACCACGAAGTTGTAATTGACTTACGCGGAACAGACACAAAGCAAATCGATGGACGCATCTTAACTTCGGCTAAAGTTCAAGACCACAACACTTTTGACGATCCGGAGAAGATTAAACCGAAAGCTTTTTCGAATTTCAAAATGAAGGACAATCAGATACGTGTAAAAATTCCTGCACATTCGGTTGTGGTGTTGGCAGTTAAATAATCAGATACTCGCGCTAATGCTTTGTTGGGAGGCGAGGTGTGAGTTCGGATGGCTGAGGAAGCGAGACGTTAGCCAGTTGATGTATCGTTTTTTTAGAAGATAGAAGTTAGAAGTTAGAGCTTAGACTTCGATTAATTCACCACTTGACGTATCTTTTTTTTTAGAAGTTAGAGCTTAGACTTCGATGAATTCACCATTTAACGTATCATTTTCCTCCCGAACCCACATATCGTCGGAGCCTGAGCTTGTCGAAGGCTATTTTTAGAAGTTAGATGCGAAAAGCTAGAAAATAGACTTTGTAATGTTCACCACTTGACGTATCTTTTTTTTAGAAGTTAGAGCTTAGACTTCGTGAAATTCACCACTTGACGTATCGTTTCTCTTGCCCGAACCCGCTGATCGCTTACAGCAAACAGCGAACAGCGAATAGCTTACAGCAAACAGCGATCAGCGATCAGCGAACAGCGAATAGCTTACAGCTTGCAGCAAACAGCAAACAGCTTACAGCTAACGACTAAAAGCTAATCGCTAAAAGCTAATCGCTAAAAGCTAAAAGCTAATCGCTGAATGCTAAAACCTAACTGCTAAAAGCTAACCGCTAACTGCTAATCGCTAAAAAACTAATACTGCCTCGTGCTCAGCAACACCAATGTGCAAGCTACTTCGCTGCTGATCTGGGATTCGGATAAAATCTGGTAAAACTCCGGATTTTCGGTGCCGGGATTGAAGATGACACGTCGCGGATGCAAACTCAAAATGTAATCGTAATACGCTTTTTGGCGCTCGGGATTCAAATACAAGGTTACCGTATCAATATCGTCGAAAACTTTGGGGGTGGTGTGTATCGGAACGTCGGCAACAAGTCCGGGCTTTTGCCCTATCGCAACCACGGCAATATTGTTCTTTCGCAACTGCTGAACCGCCAAATACGCATACCGATCCGGATTGGTACTGGCACCCAAAACCAATGTTTTAGCTGACATCTTTTTTTATTTAAAAGTACTTAAAAATATTGGCAGATACCTGCCCTAAAAACAAAAGAGACCGGACGCAAACCGATCTCTTTCGACAAACAAAACAAACAAACCAATTTAATGACTCTTATACATACGCGGATTCCATAACAAGGGTTTCCAAATGCGGTAACTTTCGGCAATCAAAACCAAATTGATTACCAACAATCCCAATGTTTGTACTAACTCGCCCACTTCGTGCGGTTCTAAAAACAGGTGAAACAAAAAGATGTTTATCGTTAACGGCAGCGCAACAAAAGCACCAACGCGAGCAAACACCTGCGAAATCAGTAAAATTCCGGCCAATAACTCGGCTATGCCCAAAAACTCCCAGAAAAATCCGGACTGGCGCATGCCAAAAATGTAGTTTTTAATTTTGAGAATCTCAACCGTTGGTGCCACTTCCTCACCCGATTTTACCGTGTCGACAATCTCTGTCGGCGACGGCGTTGGCTTTTCAAATTTCTTGATGCCGCCGTAAAACATCATGCCGCCTAAAATCAAATTTAAAGCAATAAATAAATAGCGTTTCATATAGTTAATTTTAAGCTGGATTAGTTTAATTTTTGATATTCGAAACTCGGATTTCCACGCTCGCCTTGTGCATTCACTAACGAAATAAAGCGCAGTTTATAAATGTTTCCGGCCGTGTCTTTTAAGATGTAAAAACGATCGTCGCGCGCGCTTGGCAAACTTGTAGGTCCGCCGCCGTTTCTCCACGACGATCCAATAGCACGCGGGTCGGCTGCTGCCGTTGTCTCAAAATTCGCTGTGTTTACATTCTCTAAACTGTAATTTGCGTACAGCACGCCTTCGCTGTTCAAAACTTGGTAAATGCGTGTTCCGCCCAAGGCATTACTCACAATAAAATCTTGAAACGCGTACGATACCGTTCCGGTTCCAAAATTGGTGTAGTTGGTAAACGGCGTAAACTGTAAATCCCATTTGTTTTTTTCTGGCTGTGCAACCACCGTATTTCCTGTCGTTAAATTCACGTAAGTAAAATGATAATCGGCGTTTTTAGCCACCAAAACTTCGCTAAATGTGGTTGCTTCTGGTACCGCATATTGAATTTTGTATCCGTTTCCGTTTCTAAGCACGCGAATTTTCAACCAGCCGCGCGCATTTCCGTACGCATTCACACTACCCACACCTGGCGCAGCCGTTGCTACATCAAAACCGCGGTTAATGAGATATACTTTGTTGTCGGCATCGTTTGCAGCGACTTCAGCGATAGCAGTTTGGGCTAAATTTCCGGTCGGATCGTCAACATACGCCGGATTTCCATTTACAACTCCGGTTCCACCACCCTCGCCTACTGCCACCGACGCGTCGATTTCCTGCGGAATCGTAATGTCGTTTACCGCCAATTGTTTCGCTGCCATTTTCAACGCACCGTTTAAGACGACACGAAACTCCGATCCGCTGTAAAACCCAAGATCAAATGAAGCACGCGGCACTTGCATTTCGGCACCTGAACTTAAATCTACATATACGATGTTCGGAACGTTGGGTCCGCCAACAGCCGGTGCTTTGGTAAGTTGCGTTACAGGAACTTCGTTGAAATTAGCCACTAGCGAAGCCGCTTCAGGAGCCACAGTAAGGTTTGCGTCGGAACTTCCCGTCAACTGGAATACAACCGATTTTGACTGACCTTCAATAGCCTGCGTTAGTCGCGTGATTTGAAAACTGACGGTTGTTGCTCCCTTTTCGTATGGAATTTCGAGCTTATTTGCCGATGTTGGTGCGATCGATAAATTAAAATCAGTGCCTAAAACAGCGTTTGTACCCGTAAATGTTAGTTCGAGTACGCCCGATTTGGCTGCGGCCGTTTCAAAATTCAGTACAATATCGGTGCTGCTTTCCACCAAGTTGAGTTGCGCATTTGCAAAACCTACGGTGTTTTGATTGGCTGAATCGCTATCTTTTTCGCAGGAGGTAAAAACCAATAAGAAAAGTGTTAGAAAACTAAATACATGTTTCATAATCAAATAATTATATATTAAAGAGATAGGATAATTTTAAAAAGTAAGATCTTCCGTAACCTAGCAGCACGCCGTTTCCGGAACTGTGAACACCGCCCGCATTCGGATTCGACTGATTGATGCTGCCCACATCGAGCACGTTTCGAGCGCCGAAGCCAACAGAAAGGCCCGACTTAAAATTTTTGGTAAACGTGGCGTCCAACCAACCAAAATCGGATAGCGTTGCCAGATCGTAGGTTGCTTCGCCGGCCTCGTTTGTTGTGGCCTGAAATTGCTGCTGGCGTCCGGTGTACTTATAAAAAACGGCAAACGTGCTGTTGATTTTCTTGAATTGATACGTCGCTGAAAAATTGGCAAGAACGGAATACAGAAATTTATCCGACGAAATTGCCTCGCCGTTTTGCAATTCTTGGGAAATACCCATGAGGGAAAGTCCGGCTTGCATTTGTATATCTTGCCATTGTATGGAATTTGTAATGGAGAAATTCTGCATCTGATATTTGCTGATGTTGATGTACTGCGACTTCACCATCGGCGCGGTTTCTACCAATGCCATGCTGATGCGATCGTTCACAAAGAGAAATTGCGTTTGAATACCCGATTGGATGGATACATTTCCGAGTTTGTAACGCGTTTGATACCCCAAATCGACTGCATGACTCGTTTCCGGGAGCAGATTTTGATTGCCCACGAAAAAATGTCCGGAGAAGATTATTTGAGAATAGAGTTCTTCGAAATTTGGTGTTCGGTACGATCGTCCGTAGCCGAAACGCAGCTCACTACGCGAATGTAAACGCACTTTAAATTGTGCCGAAGTGGCTATTTGATTGTCGAAACGATCTTGAAACGAATAGCGAAAACCGGTTCGGATTTGGAGTTTTGGAGTGAGATCGGATTCGGCAGACCAGAACAAATCGGCGTTTGAAATTGATTTTTCCACAACTTGTTCCAAATTGTTTTCGGCACTTACGAGCGAAAATCCGAGGTTTCGAACGGCTTCGTAACCGAATTGATGCTCGATACGCTTTCCTGTACGAATCTTGCTGAGCGTTCCGGTGCTGTACCACAAATCGGATCCTTGATCTTTGCGTGTGTTGGCCGACTGTTCGCTGTCGGTATTGTGATTGTATTGATAATTTGTGCGGTCGCGACGCTGATTTTGGTACGAAAACGATACGGCGAGCGGATATTTTCCTAGCACGTTGCTTTCCAGTTGTGCTAAATGCAATTGACGTTGTGTTTGAAAACGAGTGTCGGCCGACAATAAAGTTGGTTCAAACGGCGGATTGTTCACTGCAAATACAACGCGATTATACACATCGAGCGATTCCCATAGATAATCCAGTTTGTAGGTTAATTTCAGTTGATTAAACGAATAATTCAGATACGAATTTGCATTGTATTGAGCTTTTGGCAACCATTCGTAGCCGCGTAAACCATCGTTAGTTGCATAGTTTTTTCCTTGAAAACGATTCAAAAAACCAGTGAAGATATTTCGATTGAGCGCCGCGCCAGCCGACCACCGATCGTTAAAAGTGTGATTAAGTGCGAATCGTTGTACGTGTCGACCTCTATGCATCCACGCATATTCTTTGCCAACGGTTTCTTCCTGTAAACTAAGTTCGGCCGTTGTTCCGGATTTAGTTGATTTTTTAGTGATTAGATTGAGAATTCCGCTCACAGCATTTGCTCCGTGCGTAACGCCCATGGAGCCTTCAACAATTTCGATTCGCTCAATTAAATCGAGATTGATTTGCGTTAGATCGATGTTATTTCCCAAACCATTTTCGGAAACCACCGGAACATTATCGACGAGAATTTTAAAGTACTGCCCGTCTAAACCAAACAGCGAAACTGTAGAACGGCCGCTGGTGTTGGAAGGAGTCACTGTGATGTTCAGGTACTGATTGAGAACATCGGCAAGCGTAACAGCTGCAAGCGCATCGATTTGTTCGCGACTAATTGTTTTGACATTGAAAACCGACTTTCGGATGCTTCGCGGCGAGAATTGTCCGGTTACAATTACCTCTTCCATGGGTACGGCTGTGGTGTCGCTTTGCGCGAAAACACTGGCTGCTGTCCAAAACAAAAACAATCCAAAATACTTCATTGTCTAGATTCGTTCTAAATAATTTTCGGCAAATATATCTTTATTTTTATTTATTCTAAATAGAAATAGTATTTTTGGCAAAAATTAATTCAACACCTTATGAGAAAACAAAATCTAATTACTGCGATTCTAGTACTTGTATTTGCTGTTGGTTTCGGACAGTCTAAAAAAGAAAAAGACCAAGCTGCGATTAAGAAAATGTGTGGCTGTTACGAAGTGACATTCAATTTTGCGGAAACATTCAGTTACAGTAAAGACTCGTTGTACAAGCCTTCAAAAACAAAATACGACTATGGTTTAGAGTGGGTTGAGTTACTTGAAGACAAACCAGGGAAAGTGGTTATGCAGCATTTGCTTATTGTGAGCGACACTACGATTGTGAAGCACTGGCGCCAGGATTGGTTGTTTGAAAACACCGATTCGTATCAGTTTTTCAAAGACAATACGTGGAAATTTAGCCAATTGAAAAAATCGGATGTCGCTGGAAAATGGACGCAAAATGTGTATCAGGTAGATGACAGTCCGCGTTACTCCGGAACGGCCACTTGGGTGCACATCGACGGGAAGTCGTACTGGAAAAATACCACCGATGCTCCGCTGCCGCGCCGAGAATTCACCGTTCGAAACGATTACAACGTACTTAAACGAACCAATGTTCACGAGATTACAAACTACGGTTGGTTACACGAACAAGACAATGAAAAATTAATTCGCGACGACAAAGGAACCGATGTTTTATTAGCGCGCGAAAAAGGACTTGATTTCTACAAAAAAGTAGACGACAGCAAATGTTTAGCTGCACAAAACTGGTGGAAAGCCAACAAACAATTGTGGGTACAAATCAATAAGAAATGGAATGAAGTTTACAATCGCAACAAAGATTTACACATTGAGAAAACCGTAAACAAGCAACCGATGTTTATGCCGTTGTTTGAATTAAAACCAAGAGCTACCGAAGCTGAAATCGCAAATATTTTTGCCCAGTATATTAAAACCTAAAATCGCTTTAAAAGCTGAATTGCGAAAACGTTTAACTAGATCAAAATCAGGTATCTGACATATCTTTTGATCGAACTTAAGTTTAATGCCAATTGAACAAATAAAATCCAATTGCTATAAAGCATCATTGAAAAAAGAGTTGAAAAAACAAAAGGCGTTGACATATGGTAAATGTCAACGCCTTTTTCATAGTATTAGCTAAATTTACTTCTTGGGTAAAAAAACCTCAGCCATCATACAGCGCGCACTTCCGCCGCCGCAGGCTTCAATGGTATCGAGGCTTGAAGATAAAATTTCGCCGTATTTTTCGATCATTTGCACTTGCGCTGGTCGTAACGATGTTCTAGCAGCTTCGCTCATCACAATATAACGTTTGCCCGTTTCAGTAGTTACTTCCAACATATTTCCAGCAAAGTTGTTTACTTGTTCTTCCGAAATCAAAATCACTTCTTTACCCGAATTTCGAAGCTGCTCCAGCACGTGTTTACGCTCTTGTTTGTCGTCTATGCAATCGGCGCAAAGAACGGCAAAATCCGTTCCCAAACACATGACAACATTAGTGTGATAAATCTGCTTTCGCACACCATCAACGGTTTGAAACGCCTCGAAAATTACCGGTGCATAGTCGAAATCTTCGCAAAATTCAATGAACAATTCCTCGTCGGCACGTGGAGAAAGGGCACAATAGGCAATTTTATTGACCCGATCGAGCAGCAAACTACCGGTTCCTTCCAAGAAAAAGTTATCTTCTTCCGCAGCTGTGTAATCCATGATTTCCTCGATTACATAACCTGCATTTTCGATTTCATCTAGAATATCTTCTCTGCGTTCCAACCGCCGATTCTCAGCAAACATAGGATACAAAACGACATCGCCGTTATCGTGAAACGAAACCCAATTGTTGGGGAAAATCGAATCGGGCGTATCGGGTTCCACAGTGTCGTTTACAACAATGACGCGTATTCCCGCAGCTTCCAACTTACTCACAAACGCATCAAATTCTTGTTGCGCTTTTGCATTAACAGTCGTGGGTAATAAACCGTCGATTACTTTCTGATAGTAATTGTTAACGGCTGTTTGTTCATTCATTCGAAACGCAACGGGGCGAATCATCAATAAAGTATCGGTTGATTGTTTCATTGTTTAATTTTTTATTTGGGCAATCCCCTCCTCCGTTCCTCCGTCGGGTCGGGCTATTCGTTCCAAGTCCTCGCCCCGAAAGCTTTCGGGGCTGTGGGCTTTCCACTTCTATCCCTATTGCGGCATCCGTAACAAGGGCAATGTGCTACATCTGAGTAATCCTTCTTGTTTTGCTATTTCTGCGTACGGTATTTCCTCCACAGTAAAACCTTGAGATCGTAACCACGTATTTAATCTTGTAAAATTCCGTTCAGAAACCACCACGTCAGGTGCTATCGAAAATATATTGGAATTCATATGATACATTTCGTCTCGCGTAATGTGAAACAAATTTTCCATACCAAATAAATTAACCAAATACATGTAATCGGATTCTTCACGAAAACCACTTTTGTAGATTATTCCTTTGTCTTTTCCAACGGGTTGAAAACAGCAATCTAAGTGCAACGCATTATCGCGAGCTTCGATTTTCGACTTCACCAAATCAAATTCTTTGACAATCTTGTTCGGAAACAAATCGCGTATGTATTGAACACCTTCCATGTTGGTACGAGCAGTGATGTAATTTTTGTAATCACCTCCTTTGTACGTTCCAATAAATATATGATCGTTCCACAACATAACATCGCCACCTTCAATATGTACGTTTTCGGGCGGACGAACCACTTTTGCCGGATTCATTTGATCGATCACGTATTGAATGGCATCTAATTCACGTTCGCGATCAGGTAAGATATTGGCTTTTACGAACGTATCTTCGATAACAAAACCGATGTCTCTCGAAAAAATCTGATTGTAATTTTCAATGAGTTCCGGACGATACACCTTTACGTGATACTTTTCAAAAACGGCGGCAAAAGCGTCCATTTCTTTAACCATGTCTGCCTCAACCGGATACGTACCGGCTAAAATATGTTCGAGCGACTTTGGGTCGTAGGCTTCTTCTGCAGTCGGTGTGGGTCCGTTGTTTTGTGCCGTTCCGAGAACCACCTCTTTTAGTAATGAAGTCTCGTCGGAAATATGTAGTGCAAGCATAAAAAGCAATTATGCGGCAAAGATAAACATATATCTTTGCCGCATAGTTAAGATTTCGAAAACGATTTCGAGCTCTATTTATTCGACTGCTAATTTAACAACCTTCGTAGCCCGCTCCGAATTGAGTTTAGCGATATACATACCATTGCTGAGCATCGAAACATCTATATTTTGTTCTGTTGCACTAGCAAGTTTTCTTTCTAGTACTACTCTTCCATTCAAATCCGAGATAATGACAGACAGATTTGTGCTTGATTGACCGGATCGGATTGTTAGCATATCTTTTACCGGATTTGGAAACACAGCGATTTCGTCAGTTGTATTGCCTCCTATTGAAAGTGGCGCTGCAACTGTAATTGTTCCTCTGTATGGTTTCGTATTGGGTTTAGTCAGCGTTATTTTCAAATCGTTGTAGTTTGAAAGTATCGGCACTTCAAGTGCTGCACTTCCGTTTGCAATTAATCCTGACGACAAAATTTGATTATTTTGACTTAACACTGCAAATGCACCTTCAGTATTGGAAGTAACTGTAAGGGTTGTTCCTGCTGCAGGCACTTCTAACTCATGGTTTGCTGTAATCTCTTGAAATTCGGTACTTCTGAAAGAAACAGTTGGATCGCCAAACATAACCCAAGTTTGCATCACTTCAATTGCTGTCGGGCTATTGCCGTATGTTTCCAACATGCTCAATTGACCATTAAAAAACAAACCTCCTAAGGTGTTTAAAGTATAAGACGGATTTGATTTGGTGATTAAGTTAGCCATTTCGTCTTGCGTTTGCATGGGTTCGGCCCAAGCCATTAAAATAGATGAGCCACAAGCAGCAATGGCACCAGTTGGATTATTGCCTTGAGAAGCTACCAAAAAAGCTTCACAAAGTGATGTTGCGCCAACAAAAGTTCCGTTATTACAAGCTACCGAAACCACAAACGGATTTTTTCCGGTATTGGTTAATTGGTTTACGTGGACGTTAGCATAGTTGCCGGTCGACATAATTTGAGTTGCTCCGTGACCTGTATAATTCAATAACCCAACGCCTTCATTGATTGCTGCTGAAATCATATCTGGCGTAGGATCACCCCATTCATCACCGCCACCTTGATAATTCTGATAAAATTCATAAATTGTATTGTATCCGAAATCCATCAATTGATCGCCTATTGCGCGTAAATGCTCATAATCCGCCTGACCTTCATCGCCGTACCCAGAACCTTCGTCGCTACCAATACCAATGGCATTTGTCATCCATGTACCAGCTAGTGGCTGCGTTTCGTAGTTAATAATTTTATTGATGATTCGAGGCACTTGGCTTACCGTTCCTGACAATCGACCAACCATTAATTCGGGATAAAAATCATCTCCAGCTAACTGGCCGTAGTACGAATCGCTGTAAAATTCCTCCTCAGCGCCACTGGTTCCGTACGAATATGTGGGTAAATTTTGATGGTCGCCAATTAACAATACGTAGGCTAAATTTGGATTTTGCGTGTAGTAATTATCAATGAATGCTTTTATAGCAGTAGGCGAAGATCCGGTTTCAGCCAACGTTACAACGCTGGTTTTGATACCGCTTTCGTTCTTCCAATTCACGAAGTTGGTAAGTAGACTTTGATAATTAGTTGGCGTAATGACCAACATATCACCTAAATCTGACATTGGTGCATAACCATTTTCATCTAAAAACAACTGGCTATACAGTGCTTGGAAAGCGTCGTTTTCGCGAACCTCAATTTCGTTTGAATTTGCTGTTTCGGCAGCAATAGAAACACTTACTGAGTGGTAAACGCGCAGAACTTTGGTTACTGGATTGTATTGAAAAGGAACAAAACTAACATTGACTCCGAACTTATTTCGAAACGTAAAAGGCAACGAAACCGTTACGGGATTTTCCGGATAGAATTTATTTTGCTGGTAAACGTCACCAAAAAAATACGGAACATCATTCGGGTTAACATTGCGTTTCAAACTTCCTTTTGAAGGTAAAACGTTGATATTAGTGTACTCTGTAAAAGTTCCAAGTACAACATTTACTTCAACTGGATTGGAATTTGGAACGGTAATCGATTCTCTGAAAACACTAAGTGCAGGCGCACCAGCGTCCATTAATTGCACTTTAGAAAGTGTTGAGAAATCGAGATACGACACTCCATTGATTTGCTTAACAGCGGGCAAACTTAATGAGTTCGTCAACGTTAGCGTTTTTTGTCGCGCATTTGAAGCAGATAATGAAATATCCTGCGCAAAGGATGAGAAGGCAAATACGGATAAGAAAATGGCGAATAGTTTTTTCATAAAAATTGGTTTTTAAATATAAAAGTATCGATTTGGCGTATAAAAATACAAATCAATTAGTTAAGTTAAACAACGGAGTTAAAATTATATAAATAAAACTGGAATGAATTACGGAAAAACCGCATTTTTTAAAAAAAAATGGCTGCACTTTCGTACAGCCACTTTCACCTTTTATAATATGTGAAGATTAGCGTTGTTCAAACGTTTTGAAAGGGCGTAGCGGATGTCCGGTGTAGACTTGACGTGGTCGTCCGATTGGCTCTTTATTTTCGCGCATTTCTTTCCATTGTGCAATCCAACCTGGAAGGCGTCCGATGGCAAAAAGAACAGTAAACATGTCGGTTGGAATCCCTAACGCACGATAGATAATTCCGCTGTAGAAATCGACATTTGGATACAATTTGCGGCTTACAAAGTATTCATCAACCAATGCAGCCTCTTCTAATTGTTTTGCGATAGTAAGAATTGGATCGTTAACGCCTAAGTTAGCTAACACTTCGTCGGCAGCTTTTTTAATGATTTTTGCTCTTGGATCAAAGTTTTTGTAAACGCGGTGTCCGAAGCCCATTAAGCGGAACGGATCGTTTTTGTCTTTTGCTTTTGCGAGGTATTTACCAGCATCGCCGCCATCTTTTTGAATCGCTTCTAGCATTTCGAGAACGGCTTGGTTTGCACCACCGTGCAATGGTCCCCAAAGAGCTGAGACGCCTGCTGAAATCGACGCAAATAAACCTGCGTGTGAAGATCCAACCATACGTACAGTCGACGTTGAGCAGTTTTGTTCGTGATCGGCGTGCAGGATAAACAATTTATCGAGTGCTTTTACCACCACTGGATTGATTTCGTATGGTCCGGTAGGTAGTTCAAACATCAGGCGCATGAAATTATCCACGTAACCTTTAGTATTATCGTAGTAATTTAGTGGATAGCCGGAAGATTTGCGGTATGTCCAAGTTGCTAAAACAAGGAATTTACCCATTGTTTTTACGATTGCCTCGTACATTTCGGCTTCATTTTCAACGTTAACGACTTTAGGATTAAAGGCAGTTAAGGCACTTGTTAGTGAAGATAACACGCCCATTGGATGTGCTGTTTTTGGAAAACCATCGATGATGTTTTTCATTTCTTCGTTCACGAGCGAATACTTACGAATATCGGCTTCGAATTGAGCTAATTGTGCATGTGTTGGAAGTTCTCCGAAGATAATTAGATACGATACTTCGAGGAATGTAGCTTTTTCGGCTAAATCTTCGATAGCGTACCCGCGGTATCTTAAAATACCTTCTTCCCCATCAAGGAACGTAATATTACTGGTACATGAGCCTGAATTTTTGTAGCCCGGATCCATGGTAATGGCTCCTGTTACATCGCGTAATTTATTGACATCAATTGCAACTTCGTTTTCGCTCCCTACGATTACAGGAAATTCGTACCTGTTGCCATCTAATTCTATGAATGCCGTTTTTGACATATTAAAAATGTGTTTAAGTAAACTTGTTTAAGATTTAACAAATTTAGAGAATACAAAACCGTTAAAAAAATCTTTGCGCTAACGTTTTCGTTAATTTATTTATAAAGTAATAGATTCCGCTTATTCAGCTGCATTAAATCATTTATTTCAGCAAGGAAATTCCAACTAGTCCTCTCGCTGTTCGAATGTTTGGGTCAGATCCAAATGTTTGCATAGTATACGTAATTCGGATGGAGCTTCGAACATCTACTCCAAATGTAGCTTGAACTAGAAACAATAATGATTTGTTAGTTATATTGAGCGACTTATAAAATGCATCTGCTCCCCAGTATCCACCTGCAGAACAGTTCATAAAAAAGACAAATGCATTTTTGGGATCGGTTAAACTGGAGTAATTCGAAATTTCCATAAAACCGCTTCCTTCTGAAGTATCCACGTCACTACTGAAGTTCTCTACAGTAAGACTCAATTTACCTTTGAAAGTCGTAGTGGAATTAAAGAATGGATCATTATACTGATGAATTGGAAATGAAGCATCTAAATAAAAGTTACCTCCGCCACCGGCTCTTAGTCGTTGCAAAGCTTCTTCTATTTGTTTTTGAGTAACGGTTGCTCTTCCCTCGCCCTCTTCTTCGTCTAAAGAAGATGAGGTAATAACTGTTCCGAAAGAAACTCTAACAAAATTAAAATACGCACTTGCAAGCTCGCTTTGATAGCTCGACACGTTTTTTCCAAATTGGATTACAGCATCGTTTATTAAAGAATAATTGCGGTCAGAATCTTTACCATACATGCGCTCATAAAAAACTTCTCTATCAATTTGGCTGTTTTTTCGTATCGTTGGAAACCATCCTGAACCTTTCTTACTATTAGAAAGAATATGCAACTTAACTAGAAGCATTACTTTTTTCTCCCGAATTTCGTAAAGTTCGTTTAACAGCTTGTCTTTAGCGCTTATTTCTGTTTGACTTTCTGTTTTTACTTTTTCTATTATTGCAAGTAAAGAATCTAATTCAGCTGTTTGAGATTCTAATAATTTTAGGTAATCTTTCAATCCAACCTCTGTTAAACTAGAAATTTCCATCTCAACATTTTCTTTCTTCATTTCATCAATTTTGCTTAGCATTTCCTTCGCTAAGCTGCTGTTTTGGGAATCCACAACCAAATTGCTGGTATTAGCATCACTTTGAAGGAAACTTTTAAGTAACGTTTTAAATTCATTATCATTAAAGGGGTCGATCGCCGATTTATCTGCAGATTTTAGAATTTTAGAACTCGTAATTGATCGCTGTTTTACATTTGGAACTTGTGCTAATAATCCGAAACTCGTGAATAGCAGGAACACGACTAAAAATGTAGTTTTCATAATTTTTGGTTTTTAAGTTTAGTCAAAGTAACGAACCTAAAAAATCATGTAAATCACTACAAATAGGTATTTTACGCCTAGCCCCGATTGAAGCGAAAAGCACGCAAAGCCCGTGTAGGCTATTTTGCCGAAAGCTGTGGCGACCAACGGAAGCCACGAGCTGCACGTGCAAAATACCTACAGGGGATGCGTACTTGAAGTGAAAAGCGGGAAATAGCTTCAAAAAATCGATCCGAAAAACAGAAAGGCGTTTTTCTAGAAGTTAAATTTATTTTCGACTGCGAAACGAATTAAATTGGCGCGGCCATCGAGTTGTAACTTTTGCAGAATATTTTTACGGTGCGTATCAACAGTGGCTTTGCTGATAAAAAGTGCTTTAGAAATTTCGATTGAGCTTTTTCCTTCAGCGATGAGCGATAAAATTTCTTGTTCTCGAACGCTTAGTTTAACACTTTCGTCGAAGGTATCGATCACAAAACCAGCCGATTGATCGAAAAAAGTTTGGCCTTGCGCCACTGTTTCAATAGCTTTAAGCAGCACCGTGAGTGGCGAACTCTTAAAAACGTAACCTTTTACACCAAGTTCGATCATTTGTTTTACGATTTGCAACGAATCGAACATACTAAACGCAATAATTTTGTAATCGGGATTAAATTCTAGCAACTCTTGAACCGCCGCCCTGCCGTCGCCGCCTGGCATTCGGATATCGGTTACAATAACGTCGGGATTTTTCAAGCGCACTAACTTAACAAGTTCTTTGCCGTTTGTGGCCGTTCCTAAAACCTTAATATTCTCACAGTTTGAGATTCCCGACAAAAGTCCATCGGTGAGTACTTGATGATCGTCGGCTATTACAATTCGTATCATAATTGGATCGTTATTATTACCGTTGTCCCGCGTGCTGGATAGGAATCGACGGTGAAGCTTCCGCCCATAGATTCGATTTTCGACTCGATGTTTCTCAATCCGTTTGTAGGATTAAGCGCCGAGATATCGCCGTCGAAACCAACACCGTTATCCTCGACGATCAAAGTTAGCAACTGCGCGTCGTCTTGGCTGAGATAGATATTCAGATTTGTTGCTTTTGCGTGCTTTATTGCATTGGTGCAAAGTTCTTGTATTATTCTGAAAATCAATAGTTCAACTGAATTGTTAATAGGTGTTTTTAGATTGTGCGGAAAGACTTCGCAGTTGAAAGTTCCCGAAACAGTGAGCTGCGCGGCCATTGCTTGCACGGCAACCAAGAGTCCGGATTGCCCTACGATGCTTTTTTGTTTTGCGTGCGATATTTCTCGAATTTTGGTGTAGGCGCTTGCTAGAATTTCGGCCACTTTTTTTGCTTTTCGATCGGGTTTTTGATCGTCGGACGCATAGTCTTCGAAATTAATGCGCAATGCTGTTAAGGTGTTACCGAGATCGTCGTGTAATTCTTCTGCAATTAATTTGCGTTCTTTTTCTTGACTTTCCAATATCAAATCGATTTCCCTCAACTCGCGTTCTTTTAATTTTTGCTCTAGTTTTTGAAATTCGATTAACTGCTTTTGTTCCTTTATTTTTCGACGATTTCTGATTATAAATACCGACAAGATAGCCACCACAGTGAATAATCCTAAAAATGCGATGATTACTAGATAGTTTTTGCGTTCTGATTCGAGTGTGACAATCTTGAGTTCTTTTTCTTTGGTCAAATAGCGTGCGTCGTAGTAGGCAATGGCATTATTTTGTTTTACCAATTGCAATGAATCTTCCACTTGATTTTTCAGTTTAAGAAATTCGAGTGCTTTTGCTTTATTTCCAAGACTGTCGTAAACAATTGATTTGATATCGTAGATGATGGTTCCAAAACCGCGTCGCATTGTTTTATTGGAGAAATAGGCGGCTCGATCGAGGTAGGCAATTGCGGAGTCGTATTTTTTAAGGAAAAAAAACGAGCCGGCTTGATTGATATAATTGTAGGCTAGATCCGTTCTATCGTTTGCGTTTTTCAGTAGCTGTTCGCTTTCCTTGAGTAGTTTTAGTGCTTTGTCTGGCTGGTTAAGCACGTTATTATAAATTGCCGAGAGATTATTCTCGGCGGTTAATCTTGAATTTAAATGATTGATTTTTATTGCTTTATCAAGCGCTTTTATGTAAATATTTTCAGCTTCTGCGTACGAACCGTTGTCTAAGGCGGTCATGCCGTCTTGCAACAGCAATTTGAGTTTAAGCGTATCGTTGTTTGTTTCTTGAGCAAATTTTCGGACTTCTTCTA
This sequence comes from Pseudanabaena sp. UWO311, assembly GCA_943371725.1. GTDB lineage: Bacteria > Bacteroidota > Bacteroidia > Flavobacteriales > Flavobacteriaceae > Flavobacterium. The sequence goes on from CALRVY020000014.1 coordinate 23,366, forward strand.
AATAAGTAACGTACGATTGTTTGGTGTGTTTTCCGCTTGAGAGTAGATTTACGATTTTAAAATTGATGTCGATTGCTTTGCTTTGATTGCCAGCGGCTTGGTATCGTTTTTTAGCTTCAAGCCAATAGAAAAGGGATTGCGAGCTATTGCTCAGAGCCCCGGAGATTAGAGCTTTCTTCACGTTGTAATCGACCGTTTTTTTGATTTGCGGATTGCGTTTAGCTAGTTTTTCGATTTCGAGATCGGCTTGATAATAATTTTCTTCCTCAAGCGCTTTATTGACGCTAGAATACTGTTTTTGGGCTATTCCGAATGCAAAAAAAAGACAACAGAAAATGGTAGTTAAACGTTTCAAATTAAAAAGTTGTGGTTTTTGTGGTGTAAATTACTAATAAAAAATAGTTGCATTTCGTGTTTATAAGACTAAAAAACAACTGCTTCCCTAAATCGAGAAGCACTTGCACTAAAAAAAATGATCGATGTTATGCCGGTCGCAGAACGCCTATTCCGAATTTCTTCGGCGCTAGCAATTCTTCCGGGATATCTTTAATATTCAAATCTTCAGCAAAATGAAACTCTTTATCGGTTGCTTCCAACATTTGCTCTATCTCTGATAAAGTTGGAATATGCTCAAAGCACTGCTTCACATCGTTTCCATTTCTATCGTTATTTTTATCGTGACATATGTAAACAAAGAGAAACTCCCGATTGTAATCAATTTCCGACGCTTCTGAATATTTTGTCAGCGTTTCTAAGTTGAGAAGATACGGTATGTTCCCCAAGTTAGTAGTTGCGGAGGAATAATCGTAATCATAACCTTGACTTTCCTCTATATAAATCAGTACCGCGTTTCGCTCACGGTTTGAGATATTGTAGCACGGTCCAAACTTGAATTCTAGTATCCGAGTGCCAATTCTTTTGGGTAACCGAACTTTGATTTCGACAATGCCTTTACGAAAATTTTCAGTATTTAAAACTGAATAGACTCTTGGGGGATAATTTACTTTTAGCGACATAACTTTTTGTTTTATGGTTGAGTCAAAATTAGTTCGCTAAAAAATCAATTCACTCACTACTAATAGGTATTTTTATTTTGTGTGAAAAAGAAAAAGTCGGCCTATATCGACCGACTTTAACTCGTAAAGTACCTGGAATGAACTGTAATTTACTTTTTCATAAACTTTTGGGTGATTACCCCATTATTTGTTTTAACGGAAAGAAGATAAATACCTGATGCTAGGCTCTGAACGTCTATTCCGTTTGTGTTATCATATACACTGGTTAGCAATTGTTTTCCGGCTAAATCGGTAACAGCAACTTTTTCGATTGTTTGTTCGTTAGATTCAATGAAGAGCTTAGCTGTTGTAGGATTTGGAAAGACTCCGATACGCAATTGGCCTTCATCTATAGATAGAGGAGCAGCTTGGAATGTAGTTTCCGCAAGATTGGTATTAATCATAGTATCGTAATCGAAATAAACTGAAGTACCATACTTAACGGTATCGCCTGCCTGTAAATTTGGATTTGATTTCATACGAATCAGAACGTTGCCCTCGGCACCTGGTTGTAGATTTAAATTATCAAAAATGATTTCCAATACATTTCCATTGATTTGTGTAGTAACAGGAAAAGTAGCACTGATCACTTGAATGGAGTTTAAGTCGAAGCTTTCACTTTCCATCTCCGATCGCAATACTACAAAAGGTGCTGCCGCAGTTCCGGTGTTACGGAAGTTAATGGCGTAATGCAAGTATTCTCCAATTTCTGAGGCATCAACATTTTCGCCTTCCAAACAAAAAACCACATTTTCTACAAAAGCTTCGGCAGCGGGTTGCACAAAGTCAAATAGGTTGTCATCTAAATTAACGTCGTTTTCATTTACCACGAACTGTGCAGAGAAATCATACGCTTCGATTGGTAAAGCAACAGTTGGATCAGACTCGAACATCAACGCTACTAAAATGGTCCGCTGTTGAAAAGGCAATAATTGATTGATATTAAAGGCTACTTGATTATCGGTTACTGCATCTGCAAAAGGCCAAGCAGTGCTAACGGTTGAAAGATTTCCGTCGAAATTAAAGAAAACAGTTCCTGAAATAGGTAAACTACCTTTATTGGTTACAATTATTTGATAATACGTTTCATAACCTATGTACGGAATTGAAAATGGAAGAACCGTAATTTCGCCATCGGCAAACGGATTGACAGGCGTGAGGCAAAAATCGACCGTAGCAGTTTGGGCACCATTTTCTTCGGAAAAGGAAACGGTTGATTGATTTGGCGTAATTTGAAAAGCTTCGGCATTAGCTACAGTTGCATTTAACGTGTAGGTTCCCGAAGGCACGGCAAAAGCATAAGAGCCGCTATCATTGGTAAAATAGGCTCCACTCTGTTCTCCATTAGAAATACTTATTTGCAAATTCGAAACGGCTAAATCGGCATCGTCGCAACCGTCGTTATCGAAATCAAATCGAGCAACCCCTGTTATGGTATTAAAAGTTCCAGTGGGTTCGAAAGTACAATAGCCGTTAATGATAATATTTGGATTAACTTCATTAATGTAATATTGAAAATAGCCGGCTTCGAACTCGTCGACACAGATAAATTGAAGAGCTGGTGCTTGCGTAAAATCGTTACCTGAGATAAAGATATCTTGGAAACCGTTATTCTTTAGGTTTACAGATTGTAAATTTTCGTTGGGAGTAAATCGGGCTAAAAACAGGAACGAGGCATTTGCTAAATTGAGATCGACCAGCTGTGTATTTGTGGCGTAAAACTCTGAAAGATTTAACTGTGCAGATAAATCGATTTGCGCTATTGGATTGGAAGAAAAGTCTAAAAAGTATAAGTTCGGCAAATTCGAAAGATTAAGTGCGCTTAATTGATTGTTGTTACAGCGCAAGAAATACAAATTTTGAGTAGATTCGAGATTTAACTCCGTTAAGCTGTTGAAACTACAATCGATTTGCTGCAGTAAATTCTGTGCCGTTACGTTGAGGCTTGCTAGATTATTGTTGGCGCATTCTAAAATAAACAAGTAGGTATTTGCCGACAAATCTAATTCGGTAAGATTATTGTTTGAAACCACTAACAATCCGAGCGTCTGATTTGATGAAACATTCAAACTGGTTAGTTGATTGTTTCGCAAACTTAAATCGGATAACGCGACCAAATTGGTAACATCTATTGTATTTATTTGATTGTTAGCCAGATTTACATTGGTAAGAACTGCATTTAGCGAGGAGAAATTTACAGATACAATGTTATTATCGCTTAAAAACAACTCGTTTAAGTAGGCATTGGAAGCAACATCGACAGCAGAAAGTTCGTTGTTATACCCTACAATTCTTCTTAAAAATTGAAAATCGGAAAAATTAATTTGAGGTATCGAGTTGCTGTGAAAAAACAATTCTTCCAGAGCCGGTGTACTATTTAATCCGATGTTTGATAATTGATTTTCGTTAACGCTTACGTATTTTAAGCTAGGAAGATTAGAAAGATTGAAGCTTGACAGTTGATTTGAGGACAAGCTAATAGATTCGATTGTATTTTGATTGACTAGATTGAAACTCGTTAGACTATTACTATCAGCAAAAAAGACTTTCAATGCGTTGAGACCATCGATATTAATTCCAGACAGCCCGCAGTTCGTAAGTCGAAGTGTTTCAAGGTTGGTTAGCATGGACAAATCGACCGTTTGTCCCGATAAATTAGTATAGGAAGCGTCGAGCAGTTTTAAATTAGTGAATGCTTCAATGCCGCCGATGCTGCTTACGTCGAAAAAAGCGATGTCTAGGAAGTACACTGCCTGCGCTTCTGTTCCAGAAATCTCGCCATCGTTATTGGCATCTATGGCAATCGGCATGTAATTCTCATCGAATGCATTTGAAAAGTTTGCACTAGCGTTAAGAAGAAATGCTTTCAGATTTGGATCTGTAAAATTTACTTGTTGGGAAAATCCGCTCCATGCAATGAAAATCAAAAGTAGTAGTCTTTGTTTCATGTCCTGGGTTTGTTACTGGTTACATGAGTAGGATAAACAAAAGAGTAGCTGGTTGCGTTGACTCGGGAAATAATTTAAAAACTGATTTCGCGAAAAAATCTTTAGCAGATCGCTTTAATTGCGCTCTTTAGCCTAGCCAACAGCAGCTTCAGCGCATTATTTTTCCATGCTAAGCCTTTTAAGTTCGATTTGTTGAGAGACTCAAGTTTACCCAAGAAAATACACTTTATAATCAACTACTTACGCTTTTTCTGACTTCAATTTTAAAATTGAATCCAAGTTTACCGTTTTTTATTTGGGCGGCATTTCCGGCTTTTCGCTGCAAGCTGCTTCACAAAACGCCATAAAAACACCAACCCGCACGAGCTTCCTTTGGTCGCTGTACGGGTTTGGTTTTTATTCGGCATTTTGCTTCAGCAGGCTTTTCGCTGCAATCCGGGCCGCAACATCCGGAACAAAACAGCAGTCTTTAACGAAGCAGCTTTTTTTACCCAAATTAAAAAAATCAGTAAACGATCGCTTAAAAACGAGTAGCTTAGTGCAATAAACAAATACCGAAACGCGATAGGTCAATAAGCTAAATGTTCCAAAAGTCGCGTACTCCTTTCCATTTCTTGGACTGTTGGAGTATTCCAAATAGAATAAATTTGCAATCAACTGGTTCTAAAAATCGGTATGTTACAAAGGGTGAGAAAAACTGATTTTCCGAAAATATGCGGAAAACCCGTAACGAGGTGTCGATTTTTTTCGGGAACTTCGCTTTGTGGGGCGGGAGGGTGTGGGGACAATCCCTCATACGAAATTTCCAAAAATAAATTTTACGGAAAAACCGGATATTTCAAAAAATTTCAAGATTTCGGGATGAAAAGATTTAGGGAGCACAAAGTTTCCCGAAGTTTTTCACAATATACACAACGCTATCTTCGACAAGCGGTCTGTCACAAAATCAAGCTGCGACGATACGTGGATTCGGGAACGAAAAAGATACGTTAAGTGATGAATACATTGAAGTTGATCCTCCATTTGTTAGTGTCGGTTTTCGCAGCCCGGATAGAGGCGGCATCCTTTTTATGGAGCAACGCGGAATAAAAAGATACAGCCGAAAGCCGGAAATGCTGCCCAAATAAAAAGATCTAAAAGTTGCCTTCAACAAGCTCAGGTACCAACGATACGTGGGTTCGGGAGAAAAAAAGATACGTTAAGTGGTGAAAACATCGAAGTCTTAATACTTTAATCTTAATACTTGTTCCTTAAACAAAAAATATGCGGAAAACCCGTAACGAGGTGTCGATTTTTTTCGAGAACTTCGCTTTGTGGGGCGGGAGGGTGTGGGGACAATCCCTCATACGAAATTTCCAAAAATAAATTTTACGGAAAAACCGGATTTGTAAACCCAAATTAAAATTCAAAAAAATTGGCCTCCAATTGCTTAAAAAAGAGCAACTTATCGCATTAAAGAAATACCGAAACGCGATAGCTCAATAAGCTAAATGTTCCAAAAGTCACGTACTTTGTTCGATTTCTTGAAATGAAGCAGTATCCTAAAAAGATAAATTTGCAATCAACTAGTTATGGGCTTTCTGACTTCAATTTTTAAATCGAACTCAAGTATAAAAGAGAAAGCAGATATTGTTATTCTGCAAAAAATCAATAAAAAACCCGGACAAAATCCGGGTTTTAAAAAGAATATTATTTACTTATTTTATTTTAAAAGCGCGCTCGCCTGGAAAATAAGCCGTTTCACCCAACTCTTCTTCGATACG
>CALRVY020000015.1:0-28848 GCA_943371725.1 Pseudanabaena sp. UWO311
GATTAGAAACCGACAGTCGTTTGCAAATCGTACAAAGCGGTGATCAGCAAATTACCAGAGAAAACACCAATCAGAGCAATAAACTAGGTTTGTTTAAAATAAGTAGCAGTTACAAACCAAACTCCAAACTCCAACTCGATTACGATGCACTCGCAAAATTGTCGGATCAAACAGAAGGAACTGGAACGTTCCGACAAATTATAACCAGACTGGGAACGCGCGATGAAGAAATAGAAGTAGCTAAGTCGCAGCGACCAACCTCGTTAAATCAAAATTTCGCGGCATATTACACTTTAAGCGACAAGCATATTTTTGCTGCCGAAATGCAACATTTGTATCAAGACGAAGACCCTTTGTACAATGCAAACTTGGGTGAAAATCCGTTTCCAGACAGTACAACAGGAAATGCTGATTCTAATCTGGGCATTCTCGATCAGCCATCCGGACGATTTAACTTGTTCCAATCGCGCTTCATCAAAACAAATAAACTCGATACTAAAATCGACTATTATTACGTACTAACACCAAAAAGCAATATCAACATTACGCTCGCCAATACATTTTCAGACCAGCATTTACTCGGCAATTTGTTCCAAAGCTTAGATAACGGCAGTATTGAAAATTTAAATACCGTTACCGACAACGACGTTCGCTATCGTTTTATTGACAGCTACATCGGATTGCACTACAAACTGCTTTTTGGCAAATTTACCATCATGCCCGGTGCGAGTTACCACCGATTTTCTTTGCGAAACGAGCAAAAAGGCGTGCTTTACAACCAAGAGTTCGACCAACTTTTACCTGACTTTTACGCGTTGTACCAAATCAAAAAGTCGGAAACGCTTACTTATAACTATGCTTGGACAAACTCATTCACCGACGTGAGTCAGCTTCCCGAAGGTTTTATTTTGAACAATTTCAACAGTCTTTTCCGCGGTTTACGCAGCATACAAAACGCAACGGCTCAGTCGCACTCCCTCCGATATTTTCGGTACAACATGTTTAATTTCGAAAACATCTTCGGCGTAATCAACTACACACGAACTTTAGATGCCGTGAAACGAAGTGCGTTTTTCGACGGTGTTAACCAATTTTCAACTCCTTTTAATTCGCCTCGAATCGACGAAGCCTTAACGGGATCGGGTTCTTACGGAAGATCTTTTGCACGATTTTACAAGGCATCAGCAAATGTTTCTTTAAGCTGGTCGAAATTCAATAACCTTCAAAACGCTGAGTTCATTACAACCGAAAGCTTTACCCAAAGTTATACCTTACGCGCATCAACCAACTTTAAAAATGCGCCAAATATCGAATTTGGGTATAGCCTCACGCAAAACGATTATCAAAACCAAACGTTTATCACCGACAGGCCTTTTGTAAATCTCGATTACTTTTTTGCCGATGGGTTTTCATTTGTGGCAGAATACGAATTTTACCATTATTACAGCAAGGATAAAACAGTTGATAACGAATACGATTTTCTCAGCGCAAGCTTATCGTATCTGAAAAAAGGAAGTCATTGGGAATTCAAATTATCGGGAACAAACCTGCTAAATACTACATCTTTAAACGACGATAGTTTTTCCGAATTTTCGTTCCGTACCAGTCAATACCGCGTACAACCGCGTTTTCTACTGTGTAGTATAAAGTACAATATTTAAACCTGAGTTCGATTAAAAATCTTTGTCAGATCGCTTGAAATAAAAAAATCGTGAAATTAAAAAGAAATGGAAAGGAACATCATCCTCGCTAAAAAGATAAACGGCTGCCTACTTCGTTAGATTTTATTGCGATACTACAGTATCCCAATAAAAATCTGCCTTGTATTCAACCATTTATCTTTTTTCTGACTTCAATTTTTAAATCGAACTCAGGTTTTAACGTAAGGTTCTTGTAAAATCGGCACATCATTTACCTTACCACAAACAAGGACAAGGCCCATCGATAGGGATTTTACGGAAAAAAATAAACTTGTAATAGAATTTAATAGTCGCAAATTCAGACTTCCGCAAATCAGGCACAACAATCGTTTTGCCTTTGTAAATAACGGTGGCAGGCATAGCTTCGTCTGGAAAACGCGAACTTTGTCGTTTTATCTGATACGCAAATTCCATTTTAGGAAGTAAAAAACCTTCGAATTGTTCTTCTTTCCACGATTCGGGTAATTTGATCAGCGTCACGTAATCCTCTTCCCAATTCGTTAACTTAGTGTAATTCGTATTGATTAGCAAGTGATTAGAGCGCGATTTTTCAGTCACTAAATTCGAAAACATAGTAAAATTCGCCGCGTTTCCTAATCCCAAATACGGACGAATGGTCCAAACGGTTATCAAAGCCGGAATAAGCAACAACTTAAACTTCTGGCTTTTAGTTAATGCCGCTTGTTCCCTAAAAGGCGTTCGAAATATTCCGCGAAACAAAAGTAAAACACCGATGTTGTAAATCAGACCATGAATGATGATAACTATTCCAGGTGCTATTTTCAATGCATACAAAACAAAATCGCTAAGAATAGCAAGTGCTACAAAAAGTCCGTAAAAGCGCACCGATTTTATAAGCCTTTTTGTGTTCGTTGAGGTAGAAAAATCAAAAAAACTACCAGATAGTAAAAACACAGCCAAAGCACTGAAATCAGCAATTTGTCGAATACTCAGATAGGCGTGAAAAGTTAAAATAAAAACAGCAGCTATTTTTCGAGTTTTCCGAAACAAAAGTCCAAACGGAACGACCATTTCAATCAAAACAGTAGCAACGAGCAGTACTTTTACCAGTGTTATTTTCGAAAGAATTCCAAAGTAAGCATTGGCCGCAAAAACTAAATCGTTTAAGGTGATAACGCAGCTTGAATTTAAGTCGAAAAAGTCGGTGTTAAGTTTATGAAATCCCGCATACCAATAAATACTAATCGTGCTAATTCTAAAAATCCAAGGTAAAATAGCAGTTGGCAATAGGTTTTTACGGTATAAAAAGCGGTATGCAAGCAGCCCAAAAATCAATACCGTAATAAACAATTCTAAGTTAGAGTGGTTCGCCAATCGTGGGAAAAGTAACGCATAATATAACGCTCCCATGAACATCGACGCAAGTGCTGCTGCATAGAGTTGAATGCGCCACAATTGAATTAACAGAAAAAGTAATGAAGAGTAGCGCAACCAAAACATAAAGCCTTCGCGGTCGCAAAAATTCATAGCAGTTGCGGCACTAAATAAGAAAAGCACCACAATAAACTGCTTGTTTTTAATTCCTAAAAAAGTTGTTTTTAGCTGTGCTACGATAGCTGTAACTGGAATTACTTTCAATGGCGAGTTGTTAGTTATCAAATGTAGCAAACTAAAGCATTTTAAAATTGTGTTTGGTGTTCGTTTTTATTTGGGCAAGTCCTGCCGCTCGTTTAGTGGAATTTAGGTGCGGCAGGCCGCGTGTTTGCTGCAATACACTTTCGTCTCAAGCGTTCCGGCAATTTGCAAAACGGGCTTCCGCTGGTCGCCGTTTTTCAAAAGCCGTTACAGCTTGTGCCGTGCAGCGTATTTTCGCGCCACCCGCTCTTGCGAAAAATCCGTTTCCAAAAAAGAATAACTAAAAAAGCCTCATTACGAGGCTTTTAGAATAAATTGATTGTTTGAGAAATCTCTTACATTACAGATTAAATGCGTTTTTAATATCCACAACTCGGTCAAGATTTTCCCAAGTAAATAGGTTAACAGTCATCTTTAATGGCTTTCCATCTGGACCTAAAAATGTTTTTTCTTTCGTTTCCGGACGTCTGCCCATGTGTCCGTATGCCGCCGTTTCTTGGTAAATGGGGTTTCGAAGTTTCAAAGAAGTTTCAATTCCATACGGTGTTAAGTCGAACAATTCCAATACTTTTTCCGCGATTTGAGCATCCGTGTGTGGCACCTTAGCTGTTCCGTAAGTGTTCACATAAATAGCCATCGGTTTTGCAACGCCAATTGCGTACGATACTTGTACTAAAACTTCTTCCGCTACTTCAGCTGCTACTAGGTTCTTCGCAATATGACGTGTAGCATAAGCAGCCGAACGGTCAACTTTACTCGGATCTTTACCCGAGAAAGCACCTCCTCCGTGTGCACCCTTTCCGCCGTAGGTATCTACGATAATTTTTCTTCCTGTTAATCCCGTATCTCCATGCGGACCACCAATAACAAATTTTCCAGTTGGATTTACGTGGTAAATAATGTCGTTATTAAATAAGTGTGCATACTCCGGATATTTACTTAAGATTCTCTTTACGAGTATGCTTTTAACATCTGCTTCAATCTTTTGTTGCATCACTTTTTCGTCGGCATCAAACTCATCGTGTTGCGTTGAAATAACGATCGTGTGAATGCGCAACGGCTTGTTATTGTCGTCGTATTCTAAAGTAACTTGCGATTTAGCGTCCGGACGCAAATACGTTATTTCATTATTTTCGCGACGTAATTCTGCTAATTCTTGTAGTAATTTGTGCGATAAATCCAACGCCAATGGCATGTAATCGGCTGTTTCGTTGGTTGCGTAACCGAACATCATACCTTGATCGCCTGCGCCTTGTTCTTTTGGGTCTTTACGATCAACACCTTGATTAATATCAGCCGATTGTTCGTGCAAAGCCGATAAAATACCGCAAGATTCCGCGTCAAATTTATATTCGCTCTTGGTGTAGCCAATTTTACGAATAACTTCTCGCGTGATTTTTTGCACGTCTAAATATACGTCCGATTTAATTTCACCCGCCAAAATAACTTGCCCGGTTGTAACTAAAGTCTCGCACGCAACTTTTGATTGTGGATCGAGAGCGAGAAAATGGTCGATTAATGCGTCTGAAATTTGATCCGCGATTTTGTCTGGATGTCCTTCGCTAACAGATTCTGATGTAAAAAAATAAGCCATGTTATAATTATGTTTTTAACGAAGGCTGATTGCGCTGCTGAAGAAGGGAGGTGAAGCACTGCTTTAGCATTTTTTCATGAGGTTGCAATCAGAACAAATTTTTCCTCCGTAATTTTCGTCTGCAAAAGTAGATTTTAACACCCATTTATCCAAGATTTTTTTTCGAGAAATGTTTTTTTGCAGAAAAATATATACTTTTACCAATCAATTATCTTAAAATAAGAATTATGAAAAAACTTTTACTTTTACTGGCGATTTTTAGCCTTTCTAATGTAGCATTAGCACAAGATCCGCTGCCTTTAGAAGGTTTTGAAGGTGAGGACTTTCCGCCTGAAAACTGGTTGGTAGTTAGCACACACCCAACCAATATCTGGAGCAGAACGGTAGATGGAAATCTGAACGGTACTGGTGCCGCTTGGGTTAATTGGGTTGCAGAAGATCAAAACGAATCACTAATTACTCCTTCGTTTAACTTAGCAGGACAGCCAGCAGCTTATTTGAACTTTATTGTTTCTATGAGTTACTTCTGGATGGTTGATCCAAATGAAAATGGTGACTTTACTGTTTCGATTTCTACCAATGGTGGTTTGAATTATACCGATCTTTGGTCAGAAGCTGATCTGGGTACTTTTACAACTTTTTCGCCACAGATCGTATCTTTAGATTTAAGTCAATACCTCGGGCAATCAAATGTAAGAGTACGTTTCAATTATTCAGCAAACGACGCTGCTGCAGTTTATTTAGATGATGTTAGTGTAACATCTTGTCCTAGTATCGGAAATGTTGCTTTAACTGCGCTAAGTGATACTTCTGCAACTATTGATTGGGTAAGTTTAGGGTCAAATTTTGACTTTGAATACGGTCTTGCAGATTTTGAGCAAGGGACAGGAACGCTACTAAATGTTGCTGATAGTCAGGCGGTAATGAGTAATCTTCAGCCTGGTACTTTCTACGATTTCTACATTCGTACATATTGTGGAGCAGAGCCTCTATTATGGGAAGGCCCGTTCACAATCAATACAACAAATACAAGCCCTGTAGCTCTTAACTATTCTTACGACTTCGAGACTCCTAACTTATCAGTAGCTGGTTGGGGAAGAATAACTGGGACAGACTCTGCTGCTTGGGCTTTATCGGCGGTAGGAGACGATCCAGCATTATCACAAGACGGGGAGCAATTTGCTTTTTGCCCTGGAACTGTAGGAACAGCCACAAATTCTTGGTTATTTTCTAGAGCTTTAGATTTACCAGCTAACGTACAAGTGACCTTTAACTACTATATGAGAAAAGCGGATCTTGGAACAGGTACCTCTAACAACAACAGACTTGTTGTAAGAATCGGTACAGCAGCAACTGCAGCAGGCCAAACAACAACTTTAAACACACATAACGCAATTGCAGAAACTACGCACACTTTGAGAACTGCTACCTTTACACCAACAGCAGCAGGTGCTTATTTTGTCGGTTTCAATTGCCTAACACCTGCGCAAACAGCTGCAACAGCTGGTGCTGTACTTGTTGATGCATTTAGCGCTTTCGTACCACTATCTGTTGATGCTGCGGCACAACAAGTTGTTTCGATTTTCCCAAATCCAACAACTGATGTCTTAAATATTAATTTGTTAGACAGTACAAAAGCTACGCACGCTATTGTAACCGACCTTACGGGTAAAATCATTAAAACATTTAAATTGAATAACGACTTGCAACAATCAGTTGATGTAAGTGATGTTGCTACTGGTCTTTACCTTTTAAATGTGTACACTGAAAAAGGTACTGCAAGTACTAAATTCATTAAAAAATAATTCTTCTTTTAAGTAAAAAGTCCGCTTCGGCGGACTTTTTTTTTGCTTTATACCGAACTGTGTTGTTTCTTTGCAGCGTTCTTTAACATATCGACTGTTATCACGAAAGCTCGAGGGAATAGACCCAACGACAGCTTAGCAACCCTTTATCTTAAAGAAGGTGCTACATTCTAGTCTGAATTCAGACACAGATAACTTAAATCCATTTTCTGGGCTTTCGTAACAGTTTAAAATCAACAACAGTTATGAAAAGCATATCAGAACTACTTTCTGAAAAAATACTGATACTCGACGGCGCCATGGGAACCATGCTGCAAGCCTATCAGTTTGAAGAATCCGATTTCCGTGGAGATCGATTCAAAAACTACAGCACACTTCTTAAAGGAAATAACGACCTCCTTACCTTAACGCAGCCCAAAGCAATTCGAGAAATCCATCGCAAATATCTCGATTCGGGTGCCGATATTATCGAAACGAATACTTTTAACAGCAACAGTATTTCTATGGCCGATTACCACATGGAGTCGCTCGTTTATGAACTCAATTTCGAAGCTGCAAAACTTGCCAAAGAACTAACTCAAAAGTATACCTCAGAGAATCCCGAAAAGCCCCGATTCGTTGCCGGTTCTATAGGTCCGACTAACCGCACCGCAAGTATGAGCCCCGATGTTAACCGACCCGGTTTTAGAGCCGTTACCTTCGACCAACTGAAAGACGCATACGCAGAACAAATTCAAGCATTGGTTATCGGTGGTGTAGATCTTTTTCTTGTGGAAACCATTTTCGATACGTTAAATGCAAAAGCTGCTCTGGTTGCCATAGCCGAATGTAACGAAAAGCGTACCGAGCCAATTCCTGTTATGGTTTCAGGAACAATAACCGATTTATCAGGCCGATTGTTATCCGGGCAAACGCTCGAAGCTTTTGTTTACAGTATTGAACATCTGCCGCTGCTATCCATTGGATTAAATTGTGCCTTGGGTGCCGAGCAATTGTTTCCGCACACACAATTGCTAAATCAAATTGCCAATTGCCATGTGTCCGTACATCCCAATGCCGGATTGCCCAACGCATTCGGCGCTTACGACCAGTCGGCCGAATTAATGGCAAATCATCTTACGCCTTTTTTTGAAGAAAATCTGTTGAATATTGTCGGCGGTTGTTGTGGAACTACTCCCACACATATAGCCGCCTTAGCCCAACTTGCGCACAAATACCAACCTCGAAAAGTAACTAGCACCTATGCTCGATAATTTTATCAATTTTCCAGATTCGCTGCCATTAAAGCTCAGTGGTTTAGAGCCGTTTGCGATTTCTGATACTACCAATTTCGTTAATATCGGAGAGCGTACCAACGTAGCTGGTTCCAAAAAGTTTTTAAATCTGATAAAAAACGGCGATTATACTGAGGCTGTTGAAATTGCACGTAGACAAGTACTCGAAGGAGCGCAGATTTTAGACATCAATATGGACGAGGCTTTGCTCGATGGGGTAGAAGCTATGGTTACGTTTATCAACCTAATTGCCTCCGAACCCGATATTGCACGTGTTCCGATAATGGTCGACAGTTCCGATTGGGATGTGCTTGAAGCCGGATTAAAATGCTTGCAAGGAAAAGGAATCGTCAATTCGATATCCTTAAAAGAAGGTGCAGAAAAGTTTGTCGAGCAAGCTAAAATCATTAGAAAGTACGGAGCCGCGGTTTTAGTTATGGCTTTTGATGAAAAAGGTCAGGCCGACACGTTCGAACGCCGCATCGAAATTTGCAGTCGGTCGTATCAAATTTTAACGGAAATCGTAGGTTTTCCGCCGCAAGACATCATATTCGATCCGAACATTTTCCCTGTCGCAACGGGTATGGAAGAGCATCGGAACAATGCAACCGATTTTTTTAAAGCCACACTTTGGATTCGACAAAACCTTCCGCACGCTAAAGTTAGTGGAGGAGTAAGTAATGTCTCTTTTTCGTTTCGCGGAAACAATACCGTTCGTGAAGCCATGCATGCAGTTTTTCTCTTTCACGCCATCAAACAAGGTCTCACGATGGGAATTGTAAATCCAGAAATGCTAGTTATTTACGAAGATATCGAAGCCGAACTCAAGGAAGCTGTCGAAGATGTTATCTTGAACAGACGTGCCGATGCCACCGAACGCTTACTCGATATTGCACCCAATTATGCCGCGTCTAAAAAACAAGAAACCAAAACGGCCGATTGGAGAAGTTCAGACCTTCAAAGTCGGATTACGTATAGCTTGGTGCACGGTGTCGATGCATTTATAGAAGAAGATACCGAAGAAGCCCGCAAATTAGCCGAATTACCTTTACAAGTCATCGAGAATCAGTTGATGAACGGCATGGGTGAGGTAGGTGAACTCTTTGGAGCTGGAAAAATGTTCTTGCCACAAGTTGTTAAATCGGCTCGTGTTATGAAGAAGGCGGTTGCTTATTTGTTGCCCTATATCGAAGCATCTAAAAGCGGGAAAAGCTCCAGTGCAGGAAAAATTGTTATGGCAACGGTTAAAGGAGATGTACACGATATTGGGAAGAACATTGTGGGCGTTGTGCTGGCATGCAATAATTTTGAGATTGTCGATTTAGGTGTGATGGTGCCCACGCATCAGATTATCGATACAGCAATCGCTCAAAATGCCGACGCCATTGGCTTAAGCGGATTAATTACGCCTTCGCTGGAAGAAATGGTGCAAGTTGCAAAAGAACTGCAACGACGTAAACTTAAAATTCCTTTGATTATTGGTGGGGCAACAACTTCGCGCGTGCACACAGCCGTTAAAATTGATCCGGAGTACGACGGTTTAGTGATTCATGTGAACGACGCATCGAAAGCCGTACACGTTTGCGCTCAAAGTATAGGAAAAGATGCTGAAACGTATCAATGCGATATCAAAACGGAATACAAACAGTTGCGCGAAGGCTATCTGAGTAGACAATCGGAAAAGAAGCTGCTTTCTTTAGAAGACGCACGTAAAAATGCCCTGCAGCTGAATTTTACGAACGAAACCGTTGTTCAGCCCAAGTTTTTAGGGACGAAGCAAGTTGATTTTAACATAGAAACCTTACTTGATTATATTGACTGGACGCCCTTTTTCCGTTCATGGCAGTTGTTCGGAAAGTTTCCGGAAATACTTGAAGATCCGATTGTTGGTAAAGAAGCAACTGCCTTGTTTAATGACGCTAAAGCAACGATAAATCGGTTGATCGAGGAAAAGCAAATTACAGGAAAAGGTATTTTTGGATTGTTTGAAGCCAATCGGGTTGACGATGATATAGAGATTACCACAACGGATAAACAGAAGTTTAAGTTGCTCACTTTGCGTCAACAATCTCAAAAAACAGCCACAGCACCCAATTTAGCCTTGGCCGATTTTATTGCACCAAAATCTGCGGACATTACCGACTACATGGGCTTATTTGCAGTGTGCACCGGTTACGATGTAGAAGAAAAAGCAGCTGCATTGCGTGCCTCGAATAACGACTACGAAGCGATTATGCTACAAGCTTTAGCCGATCGTTTGGCTGAAGCCGCTGCCGAGTATTTACATCAACTGGTTCGAAAGGAATATTGGGGATATGTGGAAACAGAAGCGCTAAATAACGACGATTTAATAGCAGAACGATACGTGGGTATACGACCTGCTCCCGGTTATCCCGCTTGTCCGGATCATCTTGAAAAACAAACCATTTGGGAAGTACTAAATGTAGAACGTGAAATAGGGGTGTCATTAACTGAAAGCATGGCCATGTTTCCAACGGCTGCCGTCTCAGGCTATTATTTCGCGCATCCAAACAGTCGCTATTTTGGTTTGGGAAAAATTGGAAAAGATCAACTGGCAGATTATGCCAACCGCCGAAAAATAAGTATCAACGAAGCCGAGAAATGGCTTGCTCCCATCTTAACATCATTATGAAAATAACAGATCACATACAAAACGCAAAAGAAACCTTATTCTCATTCGAAATATTGCCGCCGCTGAAAGGCGAAAATATCGATTCGATTTTTCAGAGTATCGAACCTTTGATGGAATTTAAACCGCCGTTTATAGATGTTACGTACCATCGTGAAGAGGTTACGTACACCGAATTGCCCGGAGGTTTGTTGAAAAAGCGTATCGTAAAAAAGCGACCTGGCACTGTTGGTATTTGCGCGGCAATTCAAAATAAATACGGTGTCGATGCTGTTCCGCACATTCTTTGTGGCGGATTTTCGAAGGAAGATACCGAGAACTTTTTGATTGATATCGATTTCTTGGGAATTGAAAATGTAGTTGCCTTACGCGGCGATGCCGTAAAGAACGAAATTTACTTCAGACCAGAACCCGATGGGCACAAGTATGCTTCGGAATTGGTAACTCAGATTGTGGCATTAAACAACGGTATTTATCTCGACGAAGAGTTAGAGAATAAAAGCAAAACCAACTTTTGCATTGGTGTTGCTGGCTATCCAGAAAAGCATATGGAAGCACCGAATTTGGATACCGATATTGCGTTTTTAAAGCAGAAAATAGATGCCGGTGCGCATTATGTGGTTACACAAATGTTTTTTGACAACCAGAGGTTTTTTGCTTTTGTGGAAAAATGTCGTGCCGCAGGAATTACGGTTCCGATTATTCCCGGATTGAAGCCGCTAACGTCGTTAAAACAGTTAAGCATGATTCCGCAGCGTTTTCGTGTTGATTTGCCCGACGAGCTCATTTCGGAACTGTACAAAACTAAATCGGCCGATGCAGCCAAACAAGCCGGAATCGAATGGTGTATCAGCCAAAGCTTAGAACTCAAAAAAGCAGGTGTGGAAGTCTTGCACTACTATTCGATGGGTAAATCTGAATCGATTTCGAAAATTGCCAAGGCGGTGTTTTAGGGGATTTCGAGATTGGAAGATTTCGAGATTGAAAGATTTAAAGATTGAGAGATTTAAAGATTTAAAGATTAAAAGATTTTAGATTGAATGGTTTCGAGAATGTATAATTTTTTGTATTTTGGGGTGCCGGCAGTCGTTCCATAGCGCTTCGCAGATATCTATTATAGCTGCCGTCGCGCTATCCGCTATATCTTTTTGGCAGACATATAGTGGAAATTCCGTAACGCCAAAAAGGATGTCGCTTCTATCGCTCACCCGGCAATCGTAGCAATAATGCGGAAAGATTATAAGATTGAAAGATTGAAAGATTGAAAGATTTTTTGAAAAACCTAAAAACGTTATTGTTTAAATTGAGTCTTTTTTAACGATAAAGTTATTTAAATCAATTAATTAAATGAGGTAATATTGCAATATTACGTATGTTAAAAATTCGCCTTTAAAATACTGTTTTAGAAACGATTGTTCGGTAACGATTTTGCGGCCCGGATGGCAGCGGAAAGCCTTGCCTAAATCGGGGCGTACAAAAGCAAAAACCGCATAGCGACCAAAGGAAGCTCATGCGGTTTTTAGCTTTTGCCGACCTGAGTAGGCAAGCTTGCAGCGAACAGCCGGAACTGCCGCCCAAAAAATTATGAATTCGGATTCGACGTTAGTTCGCGGAAAATCTTTTCCAGATTCTTGTTTTGCTGTGCTAATTGCAGTGTTTTCAGTCCGTTATCGTGAGCAAAATCGAAAACCGTTGGGCGCATATCTTTCGTAGCTTCGAAAGTAAGCTCCCATTCAAAACCGTTGTAGGTGCGGTACGACTTAAGATGCGGCATTTGCGAAACGGCTTCTTCCTCGATTTTATAATCGAATTCCACAAAAATGATCTGCGTACCGCCATTTTCAGTTAATTCGCGCAGCTTTTGGTCGGCCACGATACTGCCTTTATTGATGATGATAACGCGATCGCACATCGATTCGACCTCTTGCATGATGTGTGTGCTCAGGAAAACCGTTTTGTTCTTGCCAACTTCCTTGATCAGATTGCGGATTTCGACCAACTGATTCGGATCCAGACCCGTGGTAGGTTCGTCTAAAATAAGCACTTCAGGGTCGTGCAACAGCGCATTTGCCAAGCCCACGCGTTGGCGGTATCCTTTTGAAAGCTGCGAAATTTTCTTGTGTGATTCTGATTGCAAACCGGTAAGATCGATAACTTCTTGAATCCGATTTTTAGCAACGCGAAATACTTCGGCGCTAAACTCCAAGAACTCGCGCACGTATAAATCGGTGTACAGCGGGTTGTGTTCGGGCAAATACCCAACCGATTTACGCACATCTTGAACTTGAGTTTTAATGTCGAAACCGTTTAAAGTGGCTTCGCCGCCATCGGGATGCACATAAGTTGTTAGAATTTTCATCAAAGTTGATTTTCCAGCGCCGTTTGGTCCTAAAAAACCGACAATTTCTCCTTTACGAACTTCAAAACTCACGCCTTTAAGCGCTTGTTCAGTTCCGTACGATTTTGTAATTCCTGTTACTTGTAACGACATGACTCAAAAGATTTGCCTGCAAAAGTAACCACTTTCTAAACGATTCTTTATCTCTTGTTAACATCGAATTAGCGATTTGTGTAATTAGAGTACTTTTGTATCCAATTTATTCGGCATGT
Source organism: Pseudanabaena sp. UWO311 (assembly GCA_943371725.1). Taxonomy (GTDB): domain Bacteria; phylum Bacteroidota; class Bacteroidia; order Flavobacteriales; family Flavobacteriaceae; genus Flavobacterium. Next base: position 13,230 of record CALRVY020000015.1, read on the forward strand.
CACAATCAGATTGGTTTCAAACATACAAATCGGCAGCTCAATTTTTAATCGCGGGTCCGTGCAGTGCCGAAACTTTTGAACAAGTATTGGAAACCGGTTTGGCATTGCGCCAACAATCGGTTGATTTTTTTAGAGCAGGAGTTTGGAAACCGAGAACGCGGCCCGGCGGTTTTGAAGGTGTGGGCGAAGTAGCCTTACCTTGGTTGGCTGAGGTTAAGAAGCAAACCGGTTTAAAAATTGCCATTGAAGTGGCTTCTCCGGCACATGTAGAAGCTGCAGAAAAATTCGACATTGATATGTATTGGATTGGTGCACGAACTACTGCAAATCCGTTTGCCGTGCAAGAATTAGCCAATGCATTGCAAGGAAGCAACAAGATTGTTTTGTTGAAGAATCCGGTGAATCCCGATTTGTCTTTGTGGATTGGAGGATACGAGCGTTTGCAGAATGCAGCTATTCAAAGTTTAGGTGTTATTCATCGCGGCTTTTCTACGTATCCGAAATCGAAATATCGAAACAGTCCGGAATGGCAAATTGCAATTGATTTTCGTCAAGAACTGCCGGATGTTCCGATGATTTGCGATCCGTCGCACATGGCGGGAAAACGCGAGTATTTGGCAGAACTCACCGACATTGCACTGAATTTGAATTACGATGGCTTTATGATTGAATCGCATCCTAATCCCGACGCAGCTTGGTCGGATGCGGCACAACAACTTACGCCAGCCGCTCTGGAAGCTTTTATGCGAAACCGAAAGAAAGCGGTTGCCGAAACGACAAATACGGAATATTTAGAAGCGATTCGCTTGTGGCGAAGTCAGATCGACGTTACCGACGCGCATTTGTTAGAACTACTCGGTAAGCGTATGGCGATTAGCGAAAAAATTGGCATTCTGAAAAAGAATTACGGTATTTCGGTATTGCAAAACGATCGTTGGATGAAGGTTTTGGAACACATGCAAAGCCAAGGACAGCAAAACAATTTAAGCGATTCGTTTATTCGTATTTTCTTTAAAGCCATTCACGAAGAGAGTATTCGGAAGCAAGTAAACGCGAAGTCGGAAGACTAATAGTAAACATTTACATTTTTCCATCTAAAAACTTAGCTGATTTATATCGACGCATCCTTTCATTTCTGCTAATTTTGAGCCGATGATTGGACGTGTATATAAATCGACCGGCAGTTGGTATTCGGTAAAAACCGAAGACGGTACTCTTGTTGAATGCCGAATCAAAGGGAAATTCCGAATTAAAGGAATAAAAAGTACCAATCCGGTTGCGGTTGGCGACGAAGTGACTTTGGAAATCGATTCCGACGGACTCGGAGTAATTACTGCTATAGCGCCACGACGTAATTATATTATTCGGAAGTCGGTTAATCTCTCCAAGCAAGTTCACATTATTGCCTCGAACATCGATCAGGTTTTTTTATTGGTTACGATTGGAAATCCGCCTACAACTACAACGTTTATCGACCGTTTTTTGGTGACTGCGGAAGCGTACGACATTCGTGCTGCGTTGCTTTTTAATAAAATTGATGCTTTGTCGGAAGAAGAGCTCGACGAGCAGCTGTACATGCAACATATTTATCAAGAAATTGGTTATCCGTGTTATCGAATTGCGGCTTTGGCAGGAAAAGGAACCGATGTATTGAAGGAGCTTATGATTGGCAAAACGGTAATGATCAGCGGGCATTCGGGTGTTGGGAAGTCGACTTTAGTAAACGCACTTGAACCGGGTTTGAATTTGCGCACAAAAGAAGTGTCTGAGCAAAGTAAACAAGGTCAGCATACTACCACTTTTGCTGAAATGTACGATTTGAGTTTTGGCGCAACCATCATTGATACGCCGGGAATCAAAGGTTTTGGTGTTGTGGAGATTGAACCTAACGAACTGAGCGACTATTTTCCCGAATTTTTCAAGTTGAAAGATCAGTGTAAGTTTAATAATTGCTTGCACAAAGACGAACCCGGTTGTGCCGTGAAAGCGGCTTTGGATGCCGATGAAATTGCCTGGTCGCGGTACAAGAGTTATTTGCAGATTTTGGAAGGCGACGAAGACGGTTATCGAGCCGATGCACATCAGGCAGATCGTATAATCAGCGATAAATCCCGACAATAATGCGTGCAATTCTACAACGTGTTAGTGAGGCTTCGGTAAGCATTAACGGAGAAGTTTACTCGGAAATAAAACAAGGTCTACTTGTTCTTTTAGGTATTACCCACGACGATAATATAGACGACATTGAATACCTAACGGGTAAAATAGCGAATATGCGCATTTTTAGTGACGATATGGGTTTGATGAATAAATCGGTACAAGAAGTACAAGGAAGCATTTTAGTTGTTAGTCAGTTTACGCTTCACGCTGCAACAAAAAAAGGCAATCGACCGTCGTTCATAGCAGCAGCAAAGCCTGAGCAAGCAATTCCGTTATATGAGAAATTTCTTGTTAATTTAAATAACACATCGCACGTTACTGTTAAAACGGGCGTTTTTGGTGCAGATATGCAAGTTCGTTTGTTGAATGACGGGCCAGTAACAATTTTTTTAGATTCGAAAAATAAATCTTAAAAATTTCTTAATACAATTCTTAAAAATTTCAAAATATTCTCACTACTTTTGACTTTGTTTATAAATTTTAAGTAGTGCGATTTTTATTTTTCTTCTTTTTTACGATACTGACTGCATTCGGTCAGAAGTCAAGGCCCGATTTAGCTGTTTCGAAAATCGATAGTTTATTAGTGAAAGGTGTTGATGCAGTAGTCCGTCATTCGAATGTGACTTATTCTGTTTTAGATCAAGATAAAATGGTTGTCGATACGGAACGAACGGTAACTGCTTTCAACAAAACGGGTATGGCGTTTGTAGATTTGATGGAAGGCTACGGGAAGCATTCTAGGGTTCTTGAAATAGAGCTACAAGTTTATGATGCCGCTGGAAATTTGCAAAAAGTATATCGAAAACGGGATTTTAAAGACGAAGCAGCATTCGACGGATATACCGTTTTTAGTGATAATAGGGTCTTGAATCTAGATCTAAATCCTCCAACATTTCCCGTTACGTGTAGGTTTACCAGTAAAGTTGAGAATGAATCGACCGCTTTTGTTCAAGCGTTTATGCCTCTCGTTGGTACAAGATGTAGTGTGGAGTATGCAGTTGTTTCATTTGAGCTCGCGCCGGGTTTGCAGTTGCGGCATCATGCTAACGAAACGGCAAAGTCTCTGGTTGCTATTTCTTCAGATGGTCTTACTTTTAATTGTAGCAAATTGAAGCCAGTAGCCTACGAATACCTCAGTGAATCGTTTTTAAATAACGTGCCCTTTGTACGGTTTTCATTTAATAAATTTGCTTTAGAAGGCGTAAAAGGGGAAGCGTCTGATTGGAATTCTTGGGGTAAATGGTATTACAACGCACTTCTAAAGGGAACAGATGAACTACCAACAGCAACAAGAGAGGCCATTGTTCAATTAACAAAAGATGCTAAAACCAAAACCGAAAAAGCAGCTTTGGTTTATGATTATGTAAAGAAAAAAGTTCGCTACATCAGTGTTCAAGATGGAATTGGCGGGTTTAAACCCATGCTTGCTTCCGATGTTGATCGTTTGTCTTACGGCGATTGCAAAGCGTTAACTAATTATACTCGAGCACTTTTAAAGGCCGCGGGAATAACTTCTTATTTCACTGTTATTTACGGAGATGATGATAAAAGAAGTATCGATAAAAATTTTGTGTCACTTCAAGGTAATCATGCCATTTTGGCAATACCTGAGAACAACGATTATATCTGGGTAGAATGTACGAGTCAAGATTTACCTTTTGGCTTTGCAGGTACTTTTACAGCTGATAGAGATGCACTTGTGATAAAGGATGAACTCGGAGGAGAAATTGTTAGAACCAAGGTATTCACACCGGAAGAAAATCTTCAACAAGTTACTGGAACTGTTCATTTGAACAGCGCTGGAGGTATGAAAGCTGACTTACATATAGATAACTTTGGAGTCTTTTTTAACAATTCTTATCGATTAGCGCTACTAGATAGCAAAAAGCTCGATAAACACTATAAGGAATCTTATGCCATTATAGCAGATGCTGTAATTTCCAATATTAAATTTAAAACGATCGCATCAGGGCCAAAGTTTTCTGAAGAACTTCAAATTACGACTGCCACTTTTATAGAGAAAGCAGGCGAATTTACGATCATACATCCTACTTCACTCATCGAACAAGTTTACTTACCTAAACGTCTAAGAAATCGGAAGACCGCCTTCGTTCTAGATGAACCCGAAATTCAAAAAGCAGAAGTAAAAATTGTTTTAGCTGAAAATCAAGATTGGGACGAGCTGCCTCAAAATATAATCTTGGAAAGCGATTTTGGTACGTACAATTTATCCTTTAAAAAATCAGATGAAAAGACATGTGTGGTAAACCGGACATTTTCATTACGTAAAGGTAAATTTCAAGCAGCTGAATTTGAAAAATACCGTAAATTTCTAGAACAAGTAAATAAAGCCGACCAAAATAAACTGATTCTAAAAATCAAATAAGAATTCTATTATGAAATTACAACTCATATCGTTCCTCTTTTTTCTTTGCAGTTCAATTTTTGCCCAAAATTATAAACTGGGCGATGTAACACTAGCTGAACTTGCTGAAAAAAAATTCCCAAATGATACAGCGGCAGCAGCAGCAGTGCTTTTCAAAACGGCAAATGTATTTTATCCAGCAGATGGAGCTGGTGGTTTTATGTTGGAAACCAAAATTAAATCCAAAATCAAAATTTACAAAAAAGAAGGCTATGAACATGCGACCGTCGTAGTTCCCTTTTATAGCGAAAGTAATGGTCGTGAACGTATTCAACTTTCGTCCGCTGCCACTTACAACGAAGTAAATGGCAAAATTGTAAAAGACAAGATTAAGGACGACGGGATTTTTGTTTCGCAAGTCAACGAATATTGGTCAACAAAAACTTTTGTTTTCCCAAATGTTAAAGAAGGGTCTATCTTGGAAATCGAATATAATATAGAGTCGCCTCGAATTCGTGCAATACCCGACTTCGTATTTCAAGAAGAAATTCCTGTGGTGGCTGCGAAAATGACTACAACCATACCCGATTATTTCAATTTTCGAATTTCAACTAAAGGAAACTACACTCCCAAAAATACTACTTCACAAAAGTCTAGAATCGAAGCACAAGGAAGCTGGTCGTTTACCGAATTAGTAAACACCTACGAACTTTTAGATGTTCCTGCTCTACCCGACGAGCCTTTTGTAGCAAATCCGAATAACTATCGATCTACTCTCGTTGCCGAATTAGCGGCCACTCGTAATGGAAACGGCGCTATACAAAGCTACGCCATGGATTGGCAATCGGTCTCCCAACGCATCTACAAAGACGATTTTAGCGAACAACTAAAACAACGAAATTTCTATGAAAACGAACTCGATCTAATCACCAATAGCATTTCAAGTGAGTTTGATAAAATGATGGCAGTTATCAAATTTCTTAAAACTAAAGTGTCTTGGAATGAGCTTCACGGAATATACACCCATGATGGAATTAAAGAAGCCTACAAAAAGAAAACAGGGAATTTCGCAGAAATGAATTTGTTGCTAATTTCTATGCTGCAGCACGTCGGAATAAAAGCAGACCCAGTACTTATCAGCACACGCGCTCACGGTATACCCGTTTTCCCAAGTCGCGATGCCTTTAACGGCGTGATTTGTATCGCTCGAATAAATAACGTTCGCTATTTAATTGACGCTACAGACAATAATCCAACTCCAAACCTATTGCCAGCACGAGATTTAAATTGGAGTGGACGCTACGTCTCGAAAGATGGATACTCAGAAGAAATTGATTTAATGCCAACAAAAACATCAATTAAGTCGACTACCATAATGGCAGATCTTTCCGTCGACGGGAAATTAAAAGGAAATTTACGTAAGCAATATACCGAACATTTTGCAAAGCAGTTCTTCTCCAAAACCATGGAAGAAGTATCCGATTCTTATCTCGAGAATATTGAAAATGAATTAGCAGGAGCAAAAATAGAAAACTATAAAAGAACGCTGCCAACCAACGAATCCTTCTCGTTTGTTGAAAGCTATTCGCTAGAATCAGACAACGTGTGCGATCAGATAGCAGGAAAACTCCAGTTTAAACCTCTGTTATATTATACAACAGACGAGAATCCTTTTAGACAAGAATTACGCGAATCACCAATCGATTTTAATTTTCCGCAACAATATAAATACCTCTATATTATAAAAATTCCACCCGGGTATTTTGTCGAATCTATGCCGCAGCCAGTAGCCGTTTCATTGGAAGATAAATCGCTGCAGTATCGCCTAAGTGTCGCTGTAGAAGGAGAAACGATACGAATAACATCTGTTACCGAATACACTCAATCTATCCTCCCAGCTGAAGCATACCCAGCAATAAAAACTATCTTTGCAAAAATGGTGGAAGCCGAAAAACAACGAATTGTTCTTGCAAAGAAATCATAATGGAAATCACAAACCTGCAAAAAATTGTCGACGATTGGATTCAAAACCATGGCGTTAGATACTTTAACGAACTCACCAACATGGCACAACTTACCGAAGAAGTCGGTGAAGTAGCCCGAATCATCGCACGCCGATATGGTGAACAATCCGAAAAAGAATCCGACAAACAAAAAGATCTCGGCGAAGAACTTGCCGACGTCCTCTTCGTAGTCCTTTGTCTCGCCAATCAAACCAATACCGATTTGCAAGCTGCCTTTTCCAAAAAAATGGAGCTGAAAACAAAACGCGATCACGACCGACACCAGTCTAACGAGAAATTAAAATAATGACGCTACGGTTGCAGGCAAGCGATTTGAAGTCGGGCGTTACCCTAAACTTACCCGGCTCCAAATCTATTGCCAATCGACTACTGATGCTGCAACAGCATCACCCAGATCTCGTTCTTGCAGCATTACCCAAGGCCGACGATGTGCTGGTTTTACAACAAGCTCTCGAAACCAATACGCAACACATCGACGTGGGTCATGCCGGAACCGCCATGCGTTTTCTTACCGCATTCTTAGCAGTTACAACTACCGAAAAACGAATCATTACCGGTTCCGAGCGCATGCAAAATCGACCCATAGGGCCGCTTGTTGAAGCACTCAATAACATGGGTGCACGTATTAATTATCTCGGAAAACACGGATTTCCACCACTCGAAATTCTGCCGCCAACAGCATTGCACAATTCCGTACAAATCGATGCCAGCGTCTCGTCTCAGTTCATTTCGGCTATTTTGCTCAATGCCGCAGTTTTACCAAAGCCGTTTCAAATTAAATTGTCGAATTCAGCAGTTTCCCAAAGTTACCTCGATCTTACGCTCGATTTGCTGCTAAATCTTGGGTATTCTTTCGAACAAACTAACGCCGAAATCAACGTTCTACAAACGCCAATGGCAACTAAACGAACGTATTTCGTGGAAGCCGATTGGTCGGCCGCATCTTACTTTTACAGCATCGTTGCCCTGGCAGAAATCGGATTTGAATTGAATCTCGCACAGTTGCAGCAAAACTCCAAACAAGGCGACGCCCACACGGCACAGTACTACCACTATTTCGGTGTTGAAACAACCCAAACAGCAACGGGCATTTTGATTCGAAAAGTGAGCAAAGCTGATGCTGCCATCGATTTCAATCTCGAAAATCAGCCGGATATTGCGCAAACCATCGCTGTTACCGCCGCAGCGCTTGGCTGTAGTTGTAAACTTACGGGCTTAAAAACGCTGGCTATTAAAGAAACAAACCGACTCGCCGCGCTGCAAACCGAGTTGCAAAAGTGCGGAGTTGCCGTATCACTAACATCCGACTCGTTAACCTTTCCTGCAAGTCAATTCATTCAGCCAACTGCGCCCATCGAAACGTATCAAGATCACCGAATGGCCATGGCTTTTGCACCTATCGCAACACGTATCGGACTGCAAATCAGCAATCCAAAAGTAGTTAGCAAATCGTTCCCAGACTTTTGGGACGAACTGGAGAAAGTAGGCTTTTCCGCCACAGTTGTTTAATTTTTTTGGGGTGCCGGCGCTGTACGTGTCGTTTCCAACAAATCGGTTCCACTTTCACCAATCGTGTTAAAGACTACTGTTTTGGCGCCGTCGCGTGCTCCACTGTATCTTTTTGCCAAAACCATATTGGAAATTCCGTATGGCAAAAAGGATGCCGTTTCGCCCGCTCACCCGGCAATCGTTTCCAAAAATTCGATGATTTGAATTTTCGAATTTTGAATGTAAAATCTCGAATTACGACTTTGTGAAAATTCAAACGTAATATTGCAATATTACCACGTATATAAAATTGTAAATCACTTTTTTAAGTAAAAAAAGTATCGTTTAAAATACTCGATTAATTTCAGAAAAACAATAACGTTTTTCCGGTAACGATTTTCGTGGTAAGGACAGCAGCGGAAAGCTTGCGAACGGCTTTTGCGCACCGGAACCGAAGTGGTGCAGCGACCACAGAAGCTGCAACCACGAGTGTAACGGCGCAAAAACGAAGCAACTTGCAGCGAATGGCCTGACGGCGGCTATGCATTTCCACCAAACGTATGCCGCCGGACCACCCAAAAAACAAAAACAAATGGCATTACAACTTGCATCAACCGCGCGTGAAGTACCGCAAATGCTAAGATTTTCAAAATAAGCCGCCTTTTACTTGACAACGCCTATCTGGCGATAGTATATTTGCAGCCGCTTTGAAAACAGCTTTGCAAAAAGCACTAAATCAAATAAATGAAACTATCACACTTTAATTTTCATCTTCCTAAAGAACTTCTGGCAGAATTTCCTGCTGAAAACCGCGACGAATCGCGCCTTATGGTCATAAATCGCAAAACCAACACCATCGAGCACAAAATGTTTAAAGACATTATCGATTATTTTGAAGAAGGCGATGTGATGATTTTGAATAATACTAAAGTTTTCCCAGCTCGCTTGTACGGAAATAAAGAAAAAACAGGTGCACGTATCGAGGTTTTCTTGTTGAGAGAACTTAATTCGGAGCAACGTTTGTGGGACGTTCTCGTTGATCCGGCACGTAAAATACGTATCGGTAATAAATTGTACTTCGGCGACGACGATTCGTTAGTTGCTGAGGTAATTGACAACACGACATCGCGCGGCAGAACCTTACGCTTTTTATACGACGGTTCTTACGAAGAGTTCCGTGCGAAACTGAAAGAATTGGGTGAAACACCGATTCCAAAATACATCAACCGCGAAGTACAAGCCGAAGATGCCGATTGGTATCAAACCATTTACGCCAAAGAAGAAGGGGCTGTAGCTGCGCCAACTGCGGGCTTACACTTTTCGAAACACTTGTTGAAACGTTTGGAAATCAAGGGAATTGATTTCGCTGAGGTGACTTTACATGTTGGACTAGGAACCTTCAATCCGGTTGAAGTAGAAGATCTTTCGAAACACAAAATGGATTCTGAAGAATTGCGCATCACGCAAGAAGCGTGCGACATTGTAAATCGTGCAAAAGCAAATCGCAAGAAAGTTTGCGCCATCGGAACCACTTCTATGCGTGCGATCGAAAGTTCGGTTTCATCGGGAAGAACCTTAAATCCGTACGACGGTTGGACAAACAAGTTCATTTTTCCACCGTACGATTTCTCTATCGCCGATTGCATGGTAACCAATTTCCATACACCAAAATCGACATTACTGATGATGATTTCGGCCTTTTGTGGTCACGATTTAATGAAAAAAGCGTACGAAGAAGCCGTAAAAGAACAATACAAATTCTTCTCGTACGGCGATGCGATGTTGATTCTTTAATAATTCAGCACAACAATATTTAAAAATCGAGGCAGTTTTGTCTCGATTTTTTTTGCTTTATCGATCTTGGATTTCAGTAACATTTTGTGCGATGTTCAAAAATCGATTGCGATAAAATAGTTTTTTGAAATTCTTGCGCAGATTTCAATTCAAAATCGTGCTTATCACTATTTTTACGCCACTTCAATCGAAAATTATGGTATTTGAAAATACGCTCGAATTCGCACAAAAACTCGATGCCCAAGATGCATTAGCACCGTATCGCCAGCAGTTTATCTTTCCGCAGCACAACGGTAAAAACGTAGTGTACTTTACGGGAAATTCGTTGGGTTTACAACCAAAATCAGCACAGAAATTTGTTAACGATGTTATGAACGACTGGGCAAATCTGGCCGTTGAAGGTCATTTTTACGCCGAAAAACCGTGGTGGGATTATCACGAACGTTTTGCTGAGCCACTCTCGAAAATCGTTGGAGCAAAGCCGTCGGAAATAACGGTAATGAATACGCTCACCGTGAATTTACATTTGCTCATGGCGAGTTTTTACCGACCTAATGCGACGCGCTTTAAAATTATTTGTGAAGAGAAGGCGTTTCCTTCCGATCAGTACATGATTCAATCGCAAATTCAATTCCACGGATTCACGACCAGCCAAGCACTCGTTGAAGTTAAAAAGCGCGAAAACGAACACCAGCTGCGTATCGAAGATATTTTTGCCACCATCGATGCACATGCCAACGACACTGCCTTGCTACTTATGGGCGGCGTAAACTACTACACAGGGCAAGTGTTCGATATGCAAGCCATAACCAAATACGCGCAAGAACGCGGAATTATTGTGGGCTGGGATTTAGCACACGCCGCCGGGAACATCGAAATGCAACTACACGATTGGAATGTTGATTTTGCCGCATGGTGTTCGTATAAATACATGAATTCTGGACCGGGAAATGCATCGGGCTGCTTTGTTCACGAACGCCATCACAAAAGTAATTTACCGCGATTAGCCGGTTGGTGGGGACATAACAAAGAACGTCGGTTTAAAATGGAACCCGAATTCGATCCGGTACAGGGCGCCGACGGCTGGCAAGTAAGTAATTTACCCATCTTATCACTCGCTCCTTATCTCGCATCGGTAGAGCTTTTCGCAGAAGTAGGAATGCCGGCGCTCGTTGCCAAACGCGATCAGATTACGGCATATCTCGAATTTATCCTAAACGACGTTGCCCAAAAAACAAACGGAAATTTCGAAATCATAACTCCCGCAGCACGCGCCTCGCAACTATCGGTTTTTCTGCACGGGCAAGGACGAAAATTATTCGATTATTTAATGAAAAACGGAGTTATCACCGACTGGCGTGAGCCGAACGTAATCCGTTTAGCACCCGTTCCGCTGTATTGCAGCTACGAAGATATGTTTCGATTCGGAGAAATTTTAACGGCGGGAATCCAAGAAATCAATTAAACAAGCATGACAAAAGAACAAATTTTAGCCACATTCGATCCATCACAACCCGGAGCCGCACAAGGACAATTATTCGGACTCCCGTTTTCGGCCGATCAGAGCGAAATCGTTGTTGTTCCCGCGCCTTGGGAAGCAACCGTAAGTTACGGAAGTGGCGCTTCCGACGGCCCTGAAGCGGTTTTGGAAGCCTCTTATCAGGTCGATTTACACCATCAAAAATTTCCCGATCTGTGGAAACTAGGCATACACTACGACAGTGAAAATGCAGCTAAATGGAAGTCGGATTCGGATCAAGCCAAAGCATTAGCGCAAAACGTAATCGAGGCTTTGGAATCGGGAAAAAATTTAGCGCATTTCCCCGAATTAGAATCGGATTTAGCCGCCGTTAATCAAGCTTCTGAAAAATTTAATCAAGAAGTTGAAAACCGCTGCGCTCATTGGTTAAATCAGAATAAATTGGTTGGTTTTTTAGGAGGAGATCACGCTACGCCGTACGGCTATTACAAAGCTTTGGCTGAGAAATTCGGCAGTTTCGGAATTCTGCACCTCGATGCACACATGGATTTGCGCATTGCCTACGAAGGCTTTACCTACAGTCATGCTTCGATTATGTACAACACCGTGCAACTTCCGGAAGTCGAAAAACTCGTGCAAGTCGGAATTCGCGATTTTTGCGAACAAGAAGTTAGCGTTGCTCGCAAGCATCAAGTAGTGGTTTTCACCGATACCGATATGAAAGAAGCCGCTTTCGCGGGAATGACTTGGCGAGAGCAATGCGACCAAATTATTGCAGAACTTCCGCAGCGCGTGGTTATTAGTTTCGATATCGACGGCATGTATCCGTGGTATTGTCCGAATACAGGAACACCCGTTCCCGGCGGATTCTCTTTTGAACAAGCAGCCTATTTATTGACAGAAGTCGTAAATTCTGGACGCGAACTAATTGGTTTCGATTTGGTTGAAGTAGCGCCAGGCGACGACGATTGGGATGGAAACGTTGGTGCGCGCATGTTGTTTAATTTGTGCGGACTTCTTGCGAAAGCAAACGGAAAAGCTGTTGGCGAACCCATTAAATTCCAGTAAAAATGAAAAAACTGTTGTATTTCCTCGGAGCAATTGTTGTGCTGCTTTTCTTGGCCGCACTTGGCATTTACTTACATTTTAAACCGTCGTATTCGGGAACTGCCGAACTGCCCGGTTTAGAAAAGGAAACAACAGTGTATTACGATACGTTTGCAGTACCTCACGTATACGCGTCGAGCGAAAAAGATGCGCAGTACGCACTCGGCTTTTTACATGCCAAGGAGCGCCTGTGGCAAATGGAATTATTACGAAGAATCGGAAAAGGAGAATTAGCAGCCATATTTGGTTCACCAGCTTTGAAAGCCGATCAGTTTTTTCTATCCATCGGATTGAACGCCAACAGCGAAACAGTCGTAAAATCTCTTGATGTTAACGCACCCGAATACCAATTAACTCAAGCGTATTTACAAGGCGTAAATCACTATTTGGCCAACGAAACCTTACCGATAGAGTTTTCCATTTTAGGTATTGATCCGCGGCCCTTTGATATGGTTGATGTCTATAACATTTTTGGATACATGTCTTTTAGTTTTGCGATGGCGCAACGCACCGATCCGCTGATGACCAGCATTCGAAAAGATTTGGGTTCGGCCTATCTGAAAGATTTTGGCTTGGATGGGAAGTGGAACCAGCTTTCCAATGAACGTTTATCGACACTTAAATCGGATTTCTCTGAAATTTCGCAGCAAATTAATGAGGTTTTAGAAGCCATGCCTGTAGGTCCATTTATTGGAAGTAACAGTTGGCTGATTGCACCCGAAAAAACTGCTTCGGGAAAAGTTATTTTTGAAAACGATCCGCATATAAGTTTTTCGCAACCCGGAACGTGGTACGAAACGCACTTGCACACACCTGAGTATGAAATTTACGGGCATTATTTGCCAGGAATTCCGTTTCCGTTATTGGGTTTCAATCGCCAGATGGCCTATGGATTAACGATGTTTGAAAACGATGATATCGACTTCTTTACTGTTAGATCGGCCGATGTGCAGACCGTAAAGTCGCATGAAATAGTTGTGAAGGATTCTACGAAAGTGAAACTCGATTTCAAAGCAACAAAGCTCGGTCCGATTGTAAATGAAACGGTGCAAAATTTGACAAAAGAAACGCCGGTTGCGATGCGTTGGGTATATCTGCAACGACCCAATAAGTTGTTGACTGCTTTGTATGATATGTCGCATGCGAAAAGTTATCGGCAGTTCAGTGCGGGCAAAGCAAACATTCATGCACCCGGTTTAAACGTGATGTACGGCAGTGCTAGCGATACAATTGCGTGGACGGCCTCGGCAGCTTTGTATAAACTACACGAATCGGTTAATCCGAATTTTATTTTAGACGGAACAAGTCCAACCGATACCTTAACGATTCCGATACCGTTTACAGAAAATCCGAGTGAGGTGAATCCGCCTTCGGGATTTATCGCTTCGGCAAACTACGCCCCAAAACCCGTTGGAAGCTATGCTATTCCCGGTTATTATTTGCCGCACGACCGCCATTCGCGAATTACCGATCTTCTAAAGTCGAAACAAAAATGGACGGCTGAAGACGTTCGCAAGTTGACGTTCGACGATGTTTCGCCTGTGAGTAAATTCTGCGCACAGCAAATGGTTTCGCTGATCGATTACCAGAAATTGAATTCCGCAGAAAAAAGCGCATACGATTTGTTGAAGTCTTGGGATGGTGCGTATCGTTCCGATTCAAAAGCAGCTGGAATTTACACCTTGTGTTTGAGCTATATTTTCGAATACTCGTTTCGAGACGAGTTGGGCAGCGAGCGTTTCGAGCAGCTGATACCCACACACGCATTCAAGCAGAGTTTTGCTCCGCTATTAGCGAATCCGAATTCGGTTTGGTGGGACAACCGCAATACGCCACGGGTCGAATCGCGGGCATTTATTGTTGCTGCGGCATTTCAAAAAGCGGTCGCGGGCATTCCGGTGGGCACGGTTTGGAAAGACGTTCATACGCTGGAAGTAGAGCATCCGATTGGAAAAGTTCAAATATTGCGAAAGTTGTTTAATGTAGGTGGAGCGGGAATTTCAGGTGGAAATGAAGTTGTAAATAGCATGTTATTTGCGTACGGAACCACCCTGCCGTATCAGGTAAAAGCGGGTCCGTCTACGCGTCGGGTGATCGATTTTTCCGAAATTGAAAACGCCATGGGCATTTTACCAACCGGGCAATCGGGTAATCCGTTTAGTAAACATTACGACGACCAATACGATTTGTTCATCCACGGAAAATTCCGACCGATGTTGTTAAACAAAAAACAAATCGTTGATCACAGCACGCGTTTGGTTTTGAAACCAAACCGGTAGATGCGCGATTTATCGCGCATCAAAATTTAATATTAATAGGCGCGATTCATTGCGCATCAACAGGTAGGCGCGATTCATCGCGCGTCAACCAGGTAATTAAAATCCAATATGAAAAAATACCGCAACAAATACCGTACAACAACGGTTCGGGCGCAATGGTGGGATTACGGTTGGAACGGTGCCTATTTCGTTACCCTTTGTACCCATAATAGACAACATTTTTTTGGTAATATCGAAAATGGCGAAATGATTTTATCTTCTGCTGGTAGCATTGCCTACAATTTGTGGAGTTTGATTCCAGATCATTTTGAATATGCCGAGTTAGGTGATTTTGTAATTATGCCCGATCATATGCATGGTATATTGATAATAGATAAACCAGATCATGCCGAACAAACAACGGAACAAGACCAAAATCAATTAAAAACTGGTGGTATTACAGGAACCAAAAACCCAATGATTAATGATAATATTTCTCGGATTATTCGTTGGTATAAAGGACGCTGTTCTTTCGAGATAAAAAAAATATTACCTCATTTTGCGTGGCAATCTCGATTTCATGACCATATTATTAGAAATCATGCTGAATATCAACGCATTTCAGATTACATCGCGAACAATCCTAAGAAATGGGAAGATGCTAAATCTAATTGATTAAAAACAAAAAATTCATAACCTTTGTGCGTGTACAATATATGGATTACGGTTGGAACGGTTCGTATTTCGTTTCGCCGCCGCGTGTTATTTCTTGGCGATTTTTCAACAACGACTATTAAAATCACCAAACATCCTAGAATCAATCATTTTTCTTTCGTTCTCGCTTTCTCGATTTCGGGTGAGCGATAGGAGCGATATCCTTTTTGGCGTTGTAGAATTTCCACAAAACGACTGCCAAAAAGATAAAGCGGATAGCGCGACGGCG
>CALRVY020000016.1:0-28162 GCA_943371725.1 Pseudanabaena sp. UWO311
CGCAATCTACCATCGTAACCTATCCAACAGGCGCAACACCAACAGCTTTTGGCTTTACGCTAACGTTGTCTTCGCTAGAATCTTATAGCCAGCAATTGATTTCAGGAACGTTACAATATTTTACCATACCCGAAGTTGCATTAGAAGAAGCTTTTGAAATGTCGGCTACCGTTGTATCTGAAAATGATCCTTTCACCGACAATAACACTTCCGTATTTGAAGGTATTTTTATTGGGTCTTACGATCCGAACGACATCACCGAAGCACACGGTCCTGAAATAGATATCGATGATTTTTCAGAGAACGATTATCTTACCTACACCATTCGTTTTGAAAATACGGGCAACGGGGCTGCGCAAAATGTGCGTATCGAAAATTTATTGCCACAAGGCTTAAACGCATCTACTCTTCAGGTTGTGGCAAGCAGTCATTCCTATATGAAATCGCTGGTAGGAAATAAATTGATTTATAAGTTTAATAACATCAATTTACCGCCGTCTAACGGTAGTGAAACAGTTGGAAACGGATTTGTAACGTATCGCGTGAAGCCGACCGCTGGTTTTGCCGTTGGCACTGAAATTCAAGATGTTGCTGAAATTTACTTCGATTTCAATCCTGCTATAATTACACCCGTGTGGAATACCAAATTTGTTGAACAATTAAGTGTTCCCAGGAAAGAAAAGCTGATTCAATTTTACACCAATCCGGTAACCGACGTTTTCGAGTTAACGTTAACAAACAACGACGCCATTGCAACCGCTACTGTACACGATTTGAAAGGTTCGTTGCTAGCAACAGTAAAATCTAAAGATGGTAAACTGTTGGTGGATACCCAAAACTGGAGCAGTGGCATTTATGTATTGAAACTACAGTCGGGAGATGAAATCGAGCACATAAAGTTGCTTAAACGATAGCCTGAATTAAAATTAACGCTTTATGAAAAAACTTTTATCCTTCATTACTTTTCTCGTTTACTTTAGCGGTTTTGGGCAAAATAATCAAACAACTATAACTGCATGTGATTTCTGGCACCACTCGCCGGATCTTTTACAAACTACTTTCAACAATTATGACCCTGCAATCCATACCTATACTGCACACCTAACTAGTGCTGGTGCCATTCAAAACACCGATCTGCTACCCCCAGGCGTTGTTATTACAGCATCTATGAGTTTGTATATAAGAATAGTTAATACAAATACGCAAGAAGTTACCATTGAAGTATTAAACATTATAATAAATCCTGGGATGGTTTTATCTGGAGCGACTACCCTTGATGCGCCAACAAGTAGTGCCATTTGTTCTGTTGAATCAGGAGGTACTGCACCCTTTACATTTACTTGGAGTATTGAAGGAATTGCAGTTACAGAAGGAAGTATAAGTACTCTCACAATTCCATCAAATAGTCAAGCATCCATAATTACCTGCACAGTTACCGATGCTTCTGGTTGTACAAGTTCAATTTCAATGCAAGTTGTTCCTTCCGCCTCTGCTTTTGACGACACGATCACGCTGACAACGAGTGAAATCCAAATTGTAACTTCAAGTACTTCGGTCTATGCTAACGATTATTTGAATTTCCAGTCGCTAACCTTCCCAGTTATTCAGCAACAAGTTTATCTTGAAGAAGTCGGCGAAGGCTGGGATAATTTTAATCTCAATACAAACGGAACCATAAGTGCTTTGCCAGGAACTCCCGGTGGAATATATAATCTTCAGTACAGTCTATTCCATGTTAATGGCGGATTTGTAGGCTCAGCCAGCATAAACCTTCAAGTATTTTATTCAGCCTTTGAGTTAATTGCTTTTGTTGATTGGGATGGAAATGGCATAAAGAGTGATGACGAACCCTTATTTACTGAAGGAAAATTCTTAATTTCTGGTTCCGATGGCACAGAACTGGAGCTATACTCTGATACAGGAACTTACGTTTATAACTCGCTCGCTAATATCACCTACGGCTTATCGTATCAAGTTAACGATGGATCTTTACCATTGTTTTCATGCGAGACTTCTTTTTTGGATATAAATCCTATTGCAGGTAGTACAACAACCTATTATTTCCCGATCAATTCAGTACCCGAAATAAATGGAGCGGTTTCATTAATAAGCTATCAAACGCCTTCGCCTGGATTTACAAGATACTATGAGGTAAAAGTGAAAAACATAGGGTCCTTACCAATTGTAAATTCAGTGCTCAACGTTCAAAAACCAGAGAATTCAACTCTAGTAAGTTATTGCAATACTTGCGTAGCCACTGCCGACGGTTTTCAAAAGACAAATATTACGCTTGCACCTTTCGAACAAGCAGTTTTGCCTTTCGCAGTTCAATTCAACACCATACCCGATATACAACTAGGTGACTACGTAACAACAACAGCTACATTAGTTGCCGAAAACGACGTAAACCCGACCGATAACATCAGCACTTTAACGCAGATGGTAATTGGCTCGTACGATCCCAACGACATAAGCGAAAAACACGGACCCGAAGTGGTATTCGCAACTTGGCCAAGTGGCGAAGAACTCGAATACACGATACGATTTGAGAACACTGGAAACGGTCCCGCCGAAACGGTCCGACTTGAAAATACCTTACCAACTCATGTCGATGTCCTTTCGTTTACACCAATCGATGCAAGTCACCGATACCAGTTGCAACAAAACGGCAATCAAATAACGGTTGTATTTAATAACATCGATTTACCGCCATCTCAAGAAAATACCAACATTGGACATGGGTATTTTAAATATAAAGTATCGCCAACAGCAGGATTTCAGATAGGTACTGTAATTGAAAATATAGCCAACATCTACTTCGATTTCAACCCGGCGATTATTACTCCTTTGTGGACGACCACTTTTGTGGAGCAAATGAGTGTTGCGGAAAACAAGCATTTAGTGCGGTTTTACACCAATCCGGTTACCGATGTTTTCGAGTTAACGTTGACAAACAACGACGCCATTGCAACCGCTACTGTGCACGATTTGAAAGGATCGTTGTTGGCAAAAGTTGAAACAGTAAATGGGGCACTGCAAATTGAAACACAGAACTGGATGAGTGGTATTTATGTATTGAAGCTGCAGTCGGGCGAAACAGTAGAAAATGTGAAATTGGTTAAGCGGTAAATGGAATTAAAACACTCTTAATTTTTTTATCGAGTTATAATCACTCACTGTAATTTAAACGATTTTGTAGAAATAATTCGAAAAAAGCAACCTGATGAAATGAGGTACATTTATTAATTATATCTTTGATATTCATTTATAAATTGATTGCGTTATGAAGAAATTTCTACTTAGCTTTTTGATATTTTTTTCCTTTTCTTCTCAAGCACAACTGCTAGAAGTTTCTCGCAATTGCGAAACGGGCTTTTATAATTTGGAACAGGCCGCAGAACTTTACGGATCACCCGTGGTTAGCTACGTGTTCTTTAATACGCTGGCCGACGCACAAAACAATGTTTCGCCTATAGCAAATCTTACAAACTATTTACCTGCTGCAGAACAAGAGATCGTCTATGTGCGAGAATTTAACGAATTCTTTAATACAACAAGCATAAAACCTATTCCGTTGCGAGAGCATTTTACCGCGCTATTGGTTGCGACAGCAGACGTTCCCTCAAGCCAAGCTTCGGTTGATGTTTGGTCGGGCATACCCCCTTTTATGTTTCGCTGGTTTGCCAATGGTGTTGAACTAATTGGAGAAAATGAATCCGGACTTAACCTATCGATCTATAATTTTCCTCAAGTTGTTCAATGCATTGTTACAGACTCAAGTGGATGCGAAAGTGTTACAGGTGCTATGAATGGGATTGGAAATACCTATGCCATGCCCGACAACTTAGAGATTACCCTTGGAGCTGATATTTTACCCACCTCCGAAAAAAGTGTACTAACAAACGACGTTTTTCAATCGTATCCTTTTATTGCCGTAACGAGCGTAGAAATTGTAGCCATTCCAGTAGGCGAAAATTGGGAAAATTTTACACTAGCTGCGGATGGCAAAATTACTGCCACTCCAAATACACCATTAGGAAATTACACTTTACAATATCAAATGGTGGAAAGCCCAAGTATGACAGTATTGGCAACTTCAACCGTTAACTTGCGTGTTGCAAAAGCTGTATTAAAACTCACCTCCTTCTATGATTTAAATAACGACGGAATTAAACAAGAAAACGAGCCGTACGTTAACAGTGGCTTTTATCACAATTTACCACAAACGCCTCAGTTCAATTGGCCAATCAAGCCAAACGGCTCTATGTATTATTCCGTAATTTATGATGGTGAACCGTTGAGTATCCAAGTTTCTAGTACTAATGGGGCTACAAACTTTCAAGATGCAACCTGTAATACGTATTTTGAAAATGTTCCGATAACGCTAAATGCTCCAATGCAAGAGTTGCTATTCCCATTCACTCCTGCGCTGATTAATGATTTAAGTGTCAATACGGGAATAATCTTGGCAAGTCCTGGTTTTACTAGACCATTCTTAGTAACGGTTACCAATCCAACAAGCCAAGCTGCGGGCCCTTTTACCCTTGTTTTCACGAAACCAACGCAATCAGAAATCGTACAATTTCCAGCCGGAACAACACCTACAGAAACAGGATTTACCATCACAGTTGATTCTATTGAAGCACTGTCGAATTTATTGTTTAGCGGAAGCATACAATTCGACGTAATTCCAAACGTAAGCCTAAATGAACCGGTTAGCATGTCGGCAACTATTACTTATAATGTAGACCCAAATATGGTAAATAACTTTTCCGTTTTTAATGGCGTGTTTATGGGATCGTACGATCCAAACGACATCATTGAAGCTCGTGGACCAGAAATTCCGATAAGCAATTTTTCCGAAAGCGATTATCTAACCTACACCATTCGTTTTGAAAATACGGGAAATGCACCCGCTGAAAATGTCAGAATTGTAAATGAACTGCCCGCTGGCTTAAATCATTCCAGCTTACAAATACTTGGCAGCAGCCATCGATTCCAGAAATCTTTCTTCAACGGAACGCTAACCATCCGTATGGACGATATTCAATTACCGCCATCAAACGGCAGCACAACGATTGGAAACGGATTTATAACGTATCGCATTAAACCAACGGCGGGTTATACCGTTGGAACACAAATTGAAGATACAGCCGAAATTTACTTCGATTTCAATCCGCCAATTGTTACACCAACTTGGACAACCACTTTTGTGGAGCAGCTAAGCATCAACGAGCCACAGCCCTTTGTACAGTTTTACACCAATCCAGTTACCGATGTTTTCGAGCTTACTTTAGTAAATCCCGAAGCAAGCGTAAACGCAGAGGTGTACGATTTACTGGGCAAAAAAGTATGCAGCGCCAGGTCGGTAAACGAAAAGCTGCACATTCCTACGCATGCTTGGCCAATTGGCATCTACATTCTCAAGGTCGTTACGCCTACGGGAACACTCAGCTATAAATTGGTAAAAGAGTAAAGCGGGATTTGGGCACCTCCTGCCGCAAAAGTTCGGTGGAAATACGACAGCGGCAGGCCGGGCTTTTCACTTCAAGGCGCACCTTTGAAAAGCGTTTCAACCGCGTGTTTTTATGGCTTCCGCTGGTCGCCACAAAAACACGGGTTTTCAATCGCTTTTCAAAGGCACGGCTTTCCGTTGCAATCCCTGGTGCAACATACGTTACAGCAAAGACGTTCGTTGGTAACGATTATCGCGTTACGGATAGAGCCAAATAGCCCGCAGCGACGAGGCACGATTTCGGTACCGATCGTAAGCGAGGACTATGGGCGAAAGCCGGACTTGCCGAAATGTGCGCCGGAGCTTTTGCGGAGGCGGACATTTTGGCAAGGAACGCCCAAATTACCCAAATTACCTGAGTTTCTCTAAATTTCGTTTGAGGCCGGCGTAACCGGGGCGTTCGAGCGGCGATTTCCTGAAAATTTCGTGAAAAGTTTCTTCGGTAAGTTCAAGCCACTCTTTTTTAGACATCTCCAACAGCTTTTGATTCGGAGCAAAAAGAGGTTCGTTGTGTGGTTTACTGAATTTATTCCAAGGGCAAACGTCTTGGCAAACATCGCAACCAAAGGCCCAATCGTCTAAATTTACTTCTGAAGCTATGGGCAGGTGCGACTTCAGTTCGATTGTAAAATACGAGATACATTTACTACCGTCGACCACGTAAGGAGCCACAATAGCTTGCGTTGGGCAGGCGTCGATGCAAGCTGTGCACGTACCACAATGATCGGTCACGGGCGTATCGGGCGGCAATTCAAGATCTACGATTAACTCGGCTACGAAATAAAAAGACCCTACGCTTTTCGTGATAAGGTTGCTGTTTTTGCCGATCCAACCCAAACCCGACTTTGCTGCCCAAGCTTTGTCGAGAACGGGCGCAGAGTCAACAAAAGCGCGTCCGTTTACATCACCAATTTCGCTTCGAATAAACAACAGCAATTGCTTGAGTTTGTCTTTAATTACAAAATGATAGTCGGTTCCGTAAGCGTACTTTGCTATTTTAAAAGTATCGGAAACTTGCGCTTTATCAGGAAAATAATTCAGCAACAGTGAAATAACCGTTTTGGCACCGGGCACGAGCAGCCGCGGATCAAGCCGCATATCGAAATGATTATTCATGTAGGACATCTCGCCTTGATAGTTGTTTTTTAACCATTTTTCAAGACGTGGAGCTTCTGTCTCAAGGAATTCGGCACGCGAAAACCCACACGAAAGAAAACCGAGTTCAGCAGCTTTTTTCTTTATTAGAGCGCCGTATTCCATGAGAAAACTTTAGCTTAAAAATTAACTAAAAACCTGAGTTCGATTTAAAAATCATTGTCAGATCGCTTGAAGGGAACATTTTAACCACGACGATTACAATTTCTGCATCCTGCTTTTTAAGCTAATCATTTAAAAAGTCGTTTACTTCTTTACATTATTTACCGATAGCTCGATTTTCCAAAAAAATTCGCCTTGTAGCCAGCTATTTAAATGTTTTCTGAATTCCATATTTAAATCGAACTCAGGTTAAAAGAGACTGCCTTGCGCGTTTGGTCTGGATTTTCCCAAATGCTGAAAAGCTTTGTCGGTTACCTCTCTACCGCGTGGCGTACGCATGATAAAGCCTTCTTGAATTAGAAAAGGCTCGTACACTTCTTCGATGGTTTCGGCACTTTCGCTAACCGCCGTTGCTAATGTTGACAAACCCACCGGCCCACCTTTATACTTATCTATAATTGTTGAAAGAATTTTATTATCCATTTCATCTAAACCAAATGCATCAACATGAAGTGCTTTTAATGCATATTGAGCAATTTCAATATCGATGGTACCGTTTCCTTTGATTTGTGCAAAATCGCGAACACGACGTAATAGTGCATTAGCGATACGAGGTGTTCCACGACTGCGACCCGCAATTTCGATGGCAGCATTTGTGGTTATTGGTGTTTTAATAATACCAGCGCTTCGTTCGATAATAGTGCTCAACAATTCTTTATTGTAATACTGCAAGCGACTTTGAATTCCGAAACGTGCGCGCATCGGTGCGGTAAGTAATCCCGAACGCGTGGTTGCCCCTACGAGCGTAAACGGATTAAGATTGATTTGAACAGAACGTGCATTTGGACCTGATTCGATCATGATATCGATCTTAAAATCTTCCATTGCAGAATAAAGATATTCTTCGACTACCGGACTTAAACGGTGAATTTCGTCAATAAATAGGACGTCGCGTTCTTCTAAATTAGTGAGTAAGCCGGCCAAATCGCCCGGTTTATCGAGTACTGGACCCGATGTGATTTTTATTCCAACACCTAATTCGTTTGCAAGTATATTCGCTAATGTAGTTTTACCTAGACCTGGCGGACCGTGAAAAAGAGCGTGGTCTAAAGCTTCGCCACGCAGATTTGCTGCTTTGACAAAGACTTTTAGATTCTCGAGAACTTGATCCTGACCTGCAAAATCGTCGAAACTAAGCGGACGTAACTTTTTTTCCAGATCGAGTTCTTCTGGTGAAAAATGATTATCGGTTGGATCTAGGTTTTGGTTCATAAGATTATCAGGTAGCGATCAATGTAATTTTGGCGCGATTAAGTCTTGGTAATTCTCGGTTTTCTTCAGGTAGGCTACAATAAATGGGCAAAGAGGAACGATTTTAAAGTCGAGACTACGAATACGCTCCAATGTTTCAACGACTAGTTTTGTACCTATTCCTCGACCAGCAATTTGTCGCGGAACGCAGGTGTGCGTTAGCAAAAGCACTGCGCCAGGCTTTTCGACATACTCGATAAATGCTGCAACACCATCAATCGATGTTTCGAAACGGGAGGCCTCCTTATTCTGTAGGACTTGCATTCTCGTCGGTATTCATATAAAAAGACAGCGCTCCAGAAGGGCAGCGTTTCACTTGATTAACGATATCCGACGTGCTGGCATTTTCAGGTTGAATCCAAGGTTTATCCTTAGGTTTGAAAACAGCAGGAAGTTCTTTGGCGCAAAAAGCAGCATGAATGCACAATTTGGGTTGCCACACTATGGTAACTTCGCCGTTTGTATATTTCTTTTGTTCCATGATAAAAATGAAATAAATATACAGAAAAAAGGCCTTTCAAAAGAAAGGCCTTAGATATTAGTGATTCAGAACTTGTTCGCCTGGTTTCATTGGAACGTTCTGCGGAACGAAATCTTCATCGTGACCTGGCTTACTGTAATCGTAAGGCCATCTGTGCACTTCTGGAATTTCACCTGGCCAGTTTCCATGCATGTGCTCCACGGGCGCAGTCCACTCTAATGTATTCGACTTCCATGGGTTCATTTCAGCTTTCTTACCGTAGAACATTGAGTGGAAGAAGTTGTATAAGAACACCAACTGGAACGCACCACCTACTAGAGCAAAAACAGTAATAAGTACGTTTACGTTTTGCAAATCGTCGAAAAGAGGAAAGTTGGTATTTGTATAATAACGACGTGGCAAACCTGCTAATCCTATAAAATGCATTGGGAAAAATACACCGTACGCACATACCGCAGTTACCCAGAAGTGAATATAACCTAAATTCTTATTCATCATACGTCCGTACATTCTAGGGAACCAGTGGTAAACACCTGCAAAAAGACCGTATAAAGCAGAAATACCCATTACTAAGTGGAAGTGAGCCACTACGAAATACGTATCGTGTACGTTAATATCTAATGTGCTATCTCCTAAAATTATACCTGTAAGACCACCCGTAATAAAGGTAGATACCAATCCAATCGAGAACAACATGGCAGGATTTAGCTGCAAGTTACCTTTCCATAGTGTGGTAATATAGTTGAACGCTTTTACTGCTGATGGAATCGCGATTAATAGTGTGGTAAATGTAAATACCGAACCTAAGAATGGGTTCATACCAG
This sequence comes from Pseudanabaena sp. UWO311, assembly GCA_943371725.1. Taxonomy (GTDB): domain Bacteria; phylum Bacteroidota; class Bacteroidia; order Flavobacteriales; family Flavobacteriaceae; genus Flavobacterium. The sequence goes on from CALRVY020000016.1 coordinate 9,389, forward strand.
AGATGAACATGTGGTGACCCCATACAATAGTTGAAAGGAAAGCGATTGCTAAGATTGAAGCAATCATCGCGCGGTAACCAAAAATCGGTTTACGTGAGTTTGTTGCTATGACTTCAGAGGTAATACCTAAGGCAGGTAAAAGTACGATGTACACTTCAGGGTGCCCTAAGAACCAAAACAAGTGTTCAAAAAGCACTGGCGAACCGCCTTGGTAGTGAAGAACTTCTCCAGCAATGTAGATATCAGAAAGAAAGAAAGATGTTCCAAAACTTCTATCCATGATAAGCAAAAGCGCCGCAGACAAAAGAACTGGGAACGATATAATACCGATTACCGCTGTGATAAAGAATGCCCAAATAGTTAGTGGCAATCGAGTCATCGACATTCCTTTTGTTCTCAGGTTAATGACTGTTACTACGTAGTTCAGAGAACCCATTAACGAAGATGCGATGAAAATTGCCATCGAAACCAACCAAAGAGTCATACCTGTTCCTGATCCTGGTATAGCTTGTGGTATAGCAGAAAGCGGTGGATAAATTGTCCAACCAGCCGAAGCAGGACCAGATTCAACGAACAAACTTGATATCATGATTACGCTCGACAAGAAGAAGAGCCAGTAAGAAATCATGTTCATAAATCCAGACGCCATATCGCGTGCTCCGCATTGCAGAGGAATAAGTAGGTTACTGAATGTACCGCTTAATCCAGCTGTAAGCACAAAGAATACCATGATAGTACCATGAATAGTAACTAATGCCAGGTATATATCATTTCGCATAACTCCATTTGGAGCGAAATCATCTCCTAAGAAGATGCTGAAGATTTTAAAGGATTGTTCAGGCCAAGCTAATTGCATTCTGAACAATAATGACATTCCAATACCTATTACACCCATGATGATACCAGTAATGAGATACTGTTTAGCGATCATCTTGTGATCAATACTAAAAATGTATTTTGTAATAAAAGTATCCTTGTGGTGATGCTCATGGTCGTGAGCGTGATCCAATCCGAGTCCCTGTGCGTGCGCTGCTGACATAATGTTATACTTTTAAATTATTTTCTTAAAACTTGAGCCATTGTTTTCGGTGCATCGGCGGCTGCCGGAGCTGCCGCAGGAGTTGCTTCAGTTGCTGGTTTTACTTCTGCTGGGGCATCTGCTGCCTGCGCATCTTTTACAGCTTGAGCAATTGTTGGCTTCTCATCAAGCCACTTTTTGAAATCGGCAGGCTCGTCTACAACAAGTTTAATTTGCATGTTATAGTGAGAAGCGCCACAGATTTTATTACATAAAAGTAAGTAATCAAAAATATATGGATCAAGAGGTGCTTTACCTTCTGCCTTTAATTCATTACTTTTTTGTATGCGAATTTTATTGATGTTTGCTACTTTTTCGATCATTTTAGGATCGTTACGCATCTCGTCAGTAGTGAGTGTTGGCGTAAATGCAAACTGAGTAACCATGCCAGGAACACAGTTCATTTGTGCGCGGAAATGCGGCATGTACGCTGAGTGCAATACATCTTGACTTCTAAATTTAAACAAAATCTTTTTTCCTTTTGGAATACGGAATTCGCCCGTTACAGATTTGTCATCTTGAGCGTTTGGATCAGCTAGATCAACACCTAAACTATTAACACCTTCAATGTAACGAACATTTGCTTTGCCTAATTCATTGTCTTTTCCAGCATAACGAACTTCCCAACCAAATTGTTTTGCATACACTTCAACAATCATAACGTCTTCTTCTTCGTCAACAAACATGATATTGTTCCATGCATACAATCCGTATAGTATCAGACCTGCGAGAACAATAGCAGGAATAATACTCCAAATAAATTCTAATCGATCATTATCTGCAAAGTAAAGAGCCACATTGCCCTTTTTACCCCGATATTTAAATGCAAAAAAGTGTAGTAACACTTGAGTTACTGCTTGCACGATGAAAATAACAATCCAAGTTATGTTCATCAATTGATCGATATCCTTCCCATGTTCAGAAGCTGGATTAGTAAGAACTAAATTACCCCACTTCATTAAACCATAAATCGTAAAGATATAGATGAACGCAAGGAAACCAAACATCAAATATCCTTGAATGTTATTGTCTTTATCATTTGCGATTTGCGAATCGTCGTAGTTTTTATTCTTTGCTTGAGTCAACTGAAAAATTTTCGTCAGTTGCCACACAGCAATTCCTAGCAGGGCTACAACGATCATTACAAACAAAATTTGCATCTGTTTAAATCTTTAAAATTAATAATGAAAATGCTTACTCTCTTCAATAAATGGATTACGTTTCACTAGTAAATCCACCTTACCTAACGCCGTAAATACGATTAACAAGAACAGCCCTACAAAGAACATGAGCGAGCCGATTTCCGACACTCCTATGAACCATTGGTCGCCTACAGTAGCCGGCATGATCATGTTAAAGAAGTCAATATAATGTCCGAGAAGAATCACAATACCTGCCATTACAATAACCCACTTCAAACGTTTAAAGTCTGTATTTATAAGTATTAGTAATGGAAACAAGAAATTCATTGCGATCATTCCAAAGAAAGGAAGATTGTAGTCTTCAATTCTTTGTACGAAGTAGGTAACTTCTTCTGGGATATTTGCATACCAAATCAACATAAACTGAGAAAACCACAGATAAGTCCAGAATACGCTGATACCGAACATAAACTTTGCTAAATCGTGAAGGTGGCTACTATTTACAAATTTAAGCTGACCAACAGATTGTAGGTAAATTGTCACTAAAGCAATGGTAGTGATACCACTTACAAAGAAACTAGCGAAAACATACCACCCAAAAAGTGTACTGAACCAGTGTGGATCAAATGACATGATCCAATCCCATGACATAATAGACTCACTTACGATAAAGAACACAAGGAAACCAGCAGACAACTTAAAATTCTTTTTGTAGTACGTATCATCAGAAGCAGCGTCCTGAGCTAGACAATTTTTTCTTGATAGATAGCGGTACAAGTTCCAACCTGCTAAGAAAATTGCTGCTCTAATTAGCCAAAAGGTAGGATTAAGATAACCTGCTTTGGCTCTTATCAATTTATCAGTCTTTACAACTTCTTCGTCCATCCATACAAATATGTGGTTGAAATGCAGTGCAGAAAGTAACAATAAAACAAAAAAGATAGCAGATCCGACAGGTAAATAAGCTGTAATACCTTGCATAACTCGGAACAGAACTGGCGACCAACCCGCCTGCGCAACTTGCTGGATAGCGTAAAAAACTAAAACACCGAGTGAAATCAACATAACAAAAATACATGCAACGTAAAGCGCAGCCCACGGCTTGTTTTGTAATTGGTGAAATTGGTGCTCCAAATGTTTTTGGTGCGCAGCATGGTCGTCATGTACTGAATGTGCTGCCTCATTGTGATCATTCCCATGTGCTGGATTAGCAGCATGATCAACTGCAACTTTTTGAGAAGTAGTTGTATCTTTAGTTACAGACGCAGCAGCAGTAGTGTCTTTAGCTGGTGCCAAGGTATCTACCGCAGATTTTACCTCAGTTTCTTTTGAAACGTGGTTTACCTCTTTCGATCCGTGCTCTTCAGCAGCTTTATGAGCGTCACCATGTGCAGTTCCATGAGCGTCGCCATGACTACCGTGATCACTGTTTTTAGCAATAATTTCTTGCGCTTGCTCAATTGTTTTTGGGGCTTGCATAAACCCGACTGCAATACCTATTCCTCCAAGTACGATCAGGAGAATTGCTGTTATTCTAAGATTGCGTGATATAGTGTACATAATCCGTAGTTCAGTATTTTAGATATTACAGTTCGCTCTTTAATTTCATAACATAAGCCGACACCATCCAACGTTCTTTAGCATCGAGTTGGTTAGCGTACGATCCCATGGAATTTAATCCAAACATTTGGACGTGGTAAACACTTCCGACAGTAATCTGCCTGTCCTTATAACTTGGAATACCGAGAAGTTTTTCTCGCTTTACTAAGTTGCCTTGTCCATCACCCTTTTCACCATGACAAATAGCGCAATAAACATTATAAAGTTCGCCGGCCTTTTTCATGTCAACTTGAGTTGAGTCAAGCGGCGAGGTAACTACAAGTTTAGAGGCATTATATCCTTCTGTTGTATTTGGAAGATCGTAAATGTCTGCACCACGCTTTAAGGTTCCATTGGGAGGGAGCTGCGCTTCTTGCCCATTTTTAAAAGCATCTGATTCAGAATACGTTTCATAACCAACGGCTTCATACATGTTGGGAAAATACTGATAATTTGGACTTTGAGAATCTTTACAAGAAACCAAAGAAATTATTAGGAGACCAATTGAACTAATCTTTAATATATGTTTCATGGCTGAATTAGTGCTTTTCTATAACTTTTACTTCAACAGCGCCAGTCGACTTAAAAAAGTTAACGGCATCCTCTTCAGAACCTTTTAATTCCACTTCCATTAAAAAGTGATCATCAGTCGTTCTTACATCAGGGTTTTCTGCTTCTTTAAATGGCCATAATTTACTTCTCATATAGAAAGTTATAACCATTAAGTGAGCTGCAAAAAATACGGTCATCTCGAACATTACTGGCACGAAAGCAGGCATATTCTCAATATAGCTAAAACTAGGCTTACCACCAATATCTTGCGGCCAGTCTACGATCATGATATTATTCATCATCCAGGTTGCAAAACTGATTCCACAAACTCCGTAGATAAAAGCACATATTGCTAATCTAGTAGGTGCAAGACCCATGGCCTTATCTAGCCCGTGAACTGGGAAAGGGGTGTAAACTTCTTCAATGTGATGATGTGCTGCACGCGTTGCCTTAACAGCGTCCATTAACACATCGTCGTCATTATAAATGGCGTGGATAACTTTATTAGTCATGATGTACGTCTTTATTAGCTTCTCTTCTCTTTTTGAAATATTCTCCAGATGATTTCAATATCGTTTTAACTTCCGCTTGGGCGATTACTGGAAAAGCACGAGCATAAAGTAGGAATAACACAAAGAAAAATCCGATTGTACCGATGAATATACCAATATCGACAAATGTTGGTGAAAACATAGTCCATGCAGATGGTAAATAATCGCGGTGAAGTGAAGTAACGATAATTACGAAACGCTCAAACCACATACCAATATTTACGACAATCGAAATAACGAAGGAGAACATGATACTCGTACGTAATTTCTTAAACCACATAAATTGAGGAGAAAACACGTTGCAAGTCATCATCGACCAGTAAGCCCACCAGTAAGGACCAGTAGCTCGGTTAAGGAATGCATATTGTTCAAATTCCACACCTGAATACCAAGCGATAAACAATTCCGTAATATAAGCCACACCAACAATAGATCCAGTAATCATGATAATGATATTCATCAACTCGATATGCTGGATGGTAATATATGCTTCTAAATTCGAAACTTTACGCATGATTATTAACAATGTATTTACCATTGCAAATCCTGAAAACACTGCGCCAGCAACGAAGTAAGGCGGGAAGATGGTTGTATGCCAACCGGGTATTACTGACGTAGCGAAGTCAAAGGAAACGATCGTGTGTACAGAAAGTACTAACGGAGTAGCTAAACCAGCAAGAACTAAAGAAACTTCTTCGAAACGCTGCCAATCTTTAGCACGACCAGACCATCCAAAAGAAAGAATAGAATAGATTCTTTTATTGAAAGGAGTTACAGCTCTATCGCGAATCATTGCAAAGTCAGGAAGTAATCCCGTCCACCAGAAAACAAGCGACACAGACAAGTACGTTGAAATCGCGAACACGTCCCATAATAAAGGCGAGTTAAAGTTCACCCATAGCGAACCAAATTGGTTCGGTATTGGAAGTACCCAATAAGCTAACCATGGTCTACCCATGTGGATAATTGGGAATAATCCTGCTTGAACTACCGAGAAAATAGTCATCGCTTCTGCAGAGCGGTTAATTGCCATCCTCCATTTCTGACGGAATAGTAAAAGTACAGCTGAAATTAATGTACCGGCATGACCAATTCCTACCCACCAAACGAAGTTCGTGATATCCCAGGCCCAGCCGATTGTTTTATTTAGACCCCAGGTTCCAATACCAGTCGATATGGTGTAAGTGATACAGCCTACTCCCCACAGAAAAGCTGTAAGAGAAATAAGAAAAACTGTCCACCATTGCTTATTTGCTTTACCTTCAACAGGGGCAGCAACATCGACGGTTACATCGTGATAACTTTTATCACCAATTACTAAAGGTTTTCTGATGGGTGCTTCGTAGTGAGACGACATATTTCCTTTATGATATTACTTAATAGTCAATTAAACGTTTCTTACCTTAACGTGATAAATCACATTCGGTTTTGTTCCAACATGCTCTAACAAATGATACATTCTGTCATCTTTAACAAGGGCTGCCACTTCGCTTTCTTTGTTATTGATGTCTCCAAACTTCATTGCTCCAGTATTACAAGCAGCAGAACAAGCGGTTTCAAACTCATCGGCTCTTACTTCTCTACCTGTACGCTTTGCTTCTAGAATAGTAGCTTGTGTCATTTGAATACACATAGAACACTTTTCCATAACACCACGTGAACGAACATTTACATCTGGATTTAGAACCATTTTTCCTAAATCATCATTCATGTGATAGTTGAACTCGTCGTTGTTATTATACAAGAACCAGTTGAATCTTCTTACTTTATAAGGACAGTTGTTTGCGCAGTAACGCGTTCCGACACATCTGTTGTAAGACATATGATTTTGTCCTTGACGACTGTGTGATGTTGCAGCAACTGGACAAACAGTTTCGCAAGGAGCATGATTACAGTGCTGACACATTACAGGCTGGAATGCAACTTGAGGATTTTCAGACGCGGTTTCCAACTCAAGGAAACCACCTAAAGAACCTTTTTCTCCTGTTAAACCATCAAATCCTTCTTTCTTCTCGTTATCGCCTTCAAATGTAGTTTCACTTGAATAATATCTATCGATACGCAACCAGTGCATATCACGGCTTCTTCTAACTTCAGACTTACCAACAACCGGCACGTTATTCTCCGCGTGGCAAGCAATCACGCAAGCACCACAACCTGTACACGAATTTAAATCGATTGATAAATTAAAGTGGTGTCCGGTCGAGCGATCAAAAGATTCCCATAAATCAACTTCTACTGCTTTAACTGGACTGTGATCTAGAGAAACCATTGGAGCTACATTCCATTTAGATGCATCTTGCGTATTGAAAATCTCTAAACTTGTTTCTTTAACGATGTCTCCACGACCCATCAGTGTTTTGTGTAATTGAACACATGCAAACTCGTGAACACCTTCAGCTTTAGTAATATTAACTGGAACTGCAGATTTAAAATTTTGATAAAGTGCGAAGGCATTTACACCCACTTGCATCTCTTCTTTTAAACCCTCCATTTTACCATATCCAAAAGACAAACCAATGGTGCCTTTTGCCTGACCCGGTTGAATGATAACAGGTACTTTTTCTAACTTGGCAGAACCTACTGTAAGATTTACATATGAACCATTAAGACCACCGTTCGCCACATTGAAATTCTCTAAACCGAGTGTATCAGCATCGGCTTTTGAAATTGTTATATAATTATCCCATGAAACACGAGTTATCGGATCTGGGAATTCTTGTAACCATGGGTTGTTTGCATGTTGACCATCACCCATTCCTACTTTCGAGTAGAAATTAAGTTCAAATCCGCCTTGATTTTTTACCGCTGCTAACGCAGTAGCCGCATCACCGATCCCAACAGCAACAGACTGTCCTCCGATAAAAGTTCCGTTTACACCATCATGCAAAACTTTACCCCAGCTTAAACCACCAGAAACGGCAGCAAAATTAGCTTTCAAGTAATCGTAAAAAGACATGTTGCTTCTGCCTGTCCACGCTAATAAAACATCCTCAAATTGCTTGTTCGCTGAAAAAAGAGGACGAATAGTTGGCTGAGCTAATGCATAACTTCCTTTAAGAAGCGAATAATCAGCCCATGATTCTAAGAAGTGATTTGAGCCAATTACAATTGAAGAAGCAACAGCAGTTTCATCAGGACGTAGTCCTATGAAAACAGAAGTTGAAACCTTCTTTAAAGCAGCTTCAAAACCATATGCCTTAGGAAGAGAATACACCGGATTTACATTGGCACTAATTAAAACACCTACATTTCCTGCATTCATATCAGCAAGCAATTGTGCTACAGTTGCATTTGAACCTTGACGAATCAAACGAGTTCCTGCTGTTGTATAGGCTTCAGATGATAAAGCAGCATTTATAGCTAAAGTTAGTAATTGCGCATTCTTATCGTCGATTCCACAAACCAAAAGACCCTTGGATCCAGCTGCCTTCAATTGCTTCGCAGCTTTAGCAACTTCTTCTTTAAACTTAGCATCAACATTACCTGTGGTTCCGCTTCCGGTTACCACTCCGTAAATCGACAATAGCGCCTGTATTTGCTGATAGTTTGACATTGGCACACGCTTATCCGCAGCAGCACCTGAAAGTGTTAAGTTAGCTTCAAATTGAAAGTGCTTAGACATTTTACCGTTCTTAGGAACACGTTTAGCAGCATATCCTTTTTCATAACCACCACCCTGCCAATCACCTAAAAAGTCGGCTCCAACACCTACAACAACATCAGCTTTCGAAAAGTCGTAATCAACCAATCCTCTTGTTCCAAATGCTTGTTGATAAGCGTCTAAAGCGGCAGAAGAAGAAACTGCATCGTACATTACATGCTTTGCAGTTGGATTTGCAACTAAAAACTCAGCAATTAGCTTACTAGTTGTTGGACTTGCAATAGTTGGCGTCAATAAAACAACTTGTTTGCCGCTATTTTTTGCTGTTGTTAAAGCTTTTGCAACTTCAGCGTTCACAGCAGTCCAATCGGAAACTTTACCTTTAATGCTAGGTTGCTTGATTCTATTATTATCGTACAAACCAAGAATCGAAGCATTAACACGTGCGTTTGCTGCAAATACAGCACCGACAGTTTTGTTATTCTCGATTTTAATTGGTCTGCCTTCGCGTGTCTTCACTAAAACATTAGCGAAATCGAAACCGTCAAATACCGTTGTTGCATAATAATCGGCTACACCGGGAATTACAGATTCAGGTTGAACAACATAGGGTATCGATCTGTGCACAGGGCCTTCGCACGCTGCTAAGGTCGCCGCTGCGGTTGAAAATCCCACATACTTGAGAAAATCTCTACGTGATGTCCCTGAAGTATTTAGTTTGTCTGCATCTCCTAAAAACGAATCTGTAGGAATTTCTTCCACAAACTCATTGCTTCTCAATGCGTCAACAATAGAACTATTTTCATTTAGTTCTTCAACACTTTTCCAGTATTTTTTATTTGATGACATTCTATTCGATGTTAGGCTAGAAACTTTTATTTAATATATCGTTTGGATCTTTACTAGTAGTGGCACTTACCGCATTCTAAACCACCCATTTGAGCAGCAGTTAGTTTAGTAACACCATACTTCTTCGACAACTCCTTATGGATTTTCTCATAATATGCATTGCCATCCATTTTAACTTCGGTTTCGCGGTGGCAATTAATACACCAACCCATTGTTAAAGGAGCGAATTGCTTTTGAATTTCGTATGTTTCAACTGGACCGTGACACTTCTGACATTCGATTCCAGCAACAGTTACGTGCTGTGAGTGGTTGAAATAAGCAAAATCAGGTAGGTTATGAATTCGAACCCATTTTACTGGCTTCGTTTTTCCAGTGTACTTCTGATTAACTTTATCCCATCCTACAGCATCATATAATTTTTGAATTTCAGCTGTGTAAAATTCTTTTGAATATTCTGTGTACGTTGAATCTTTATCGCCAACAAACTCAGCAATATTCTTATGACAGTTCATACACACATTTAAAGAAGGAATACCTGCGTGTTTAGAAACACGAGCAGATGAGTGACAGTATTTACAATCAATGCCGTTATCTCCTGCATGGATTTTGTGAGAATAGTGAATTGGCTGGATTGGTGCGTAATCCTGATCGATTCCTATTTGCATAAAATATCCATAAACAACGTAGGCACTAGAAAGTAACAAGAAAATTACAGTAACTAAAACTAAAAATTGGTTTTGTACGTACGCTCTCCATATTGGAGTACCTGCAGGCTTTTTTTCAGGAAGTGTACCGTTGCTTGTTGCAATTTGAGTAAGAACAGAATTAACCTTCACCAGCATGAACACCAAAATACCGAGAACTATAACCAATACAGCAAGTATAACAGTATTAGTCGTTCCATCTTCTGCTTGTGGTGAGCCAGGAACTACTGCTGCGGTTGTTGCAGCTGGCGCTTCAATTGGCTGTGAAGTATATGCCAATATATTATCGATGTCTGCGTTTGACAACTGTGGGAAGTTTGTCATTACAGATTTATTGTACTCATTGAAAATTTTCACCGCGTACGCGTCGCCCGATTTAATAAGATCAGAACTGTTTTTTATCCATTTATACAACCATTCTCTATCTAAACGTTCGGCAACGCCGCGTAAAGCAGGACCTGTCATTTTCGCATCCAATTTGTGGCATGCTGCGCAATTTGCGTTGAAGAGTGCTTTACCAGCAACAGGATCTCCACCACCAGCAGGAGCGGCGGCAGCAGCTGGAGCAGCTGCAGGATCAACAGCGGCGGGAGCAGCAGCTGGAGCTTGCGCTACAGCAACCAAATGCGAAAAAGTTAGGAATAGAATTAAGAATGATGCTTTTGAAATCAGAGGACTAATACCCGGTAGTTTCATATCAGAGTTGATTATCGTCTTTTGAGTGCAATTATTATGAAGAAGCAGATTATTCCGCTATCCTCGAAAATTTGAGCAAAAATACGACGAAACACTAATTTGAAAAACGCTAAAATTATGATAATTTCTAATTTATAATCACTCTAAATAAGATAGTGTTGAGTGTTGTTAATTATTTTTAATTTTGTTGAAAGCTTTACACAATGAGCATTACCACAACAAAAATTTTCGCATCACTCTTAACTTTCGCATGCTGTTTATGTTACGGACAAAACAGCTCCACAAGCACAGAAGAAAAGGTTCATAAAATTTTAAAAGAGCGTCAAAAAATCGCATCAGTTATTAATTTTTCTGACAGCTATCGCATTCAAATTTACACGGGATCTAGCGAAGAATTGAAGAAAAAAATGGCGGAATTTAAACGTCAGTTTCCAAATTTAGACGCTGTTGTATCTTTTAGCGCACCTCTCTATAAACTTTGGGTTGGAAATTTTCGCACTCGTATCGAGGCCGAACGCCAACTTCAAATCCTTCGAAAAAGCTATAAACAAGCATTAGTGATTAAACCAAAGAAGTAACCAAAAGTTTTTAGAGCGACTTTCTCATAAGTAATCGGCTCGGATTTTCGACCTTCGCTAGTTCTTGCTCCCAAACCATCACTGCTAATCGCTGTCCCATCGCTGAAAAATCAGTTGATATCGTTGTCACGCCGTTTACAACCACCCGCTTCAATGCGGTATCGTTGTATGAAATTAAACCCACATCCTCGCCTACCCGATAACCGGCTTCCAAACATTGTTCGATCACATACACTAAATCTTCATCGTTTGGAACCACATAAACTGCACCCATTTCCAATTTAAAAACGTCTAAACTTTTCAAAACTTCGTGTGGCAATTGCTTTTCTTCGAAGAACCGGTTGAAACCAACGACCATCCCTAAAGGTTCTTTATGACTGGTAAAAATCAGCTTAAAACTTCGATATTTCTTTAATAAATCAGTCGCTTGATTTAAAGATTGATACATGGCCTCGGCAAAATTTTGATAAATTGCTGGATAACTTTCCAATGATTCCCGAGTTTGGTCAAGAATGAAAACCTCCGAGGCCGGCAGCGTCGCTATAACATCTTCGATATCCTCCAAATTTGAAGGCATCAAAATGTACTTCGCATAATTTCCTTTCGCATCACGGATCAACTTACGAAACATATTTGCGTTGAAGTGGTGAAAGAAAAAATCTATTTGTGCTTTTCCGCCTAAAGCAGAAATGAACGCTTGAAAAAGCTGCTCTTTAAAAGCATTCAATTCGTCAAACAACAAGAAATAGCGCAGTCCTTGCTGGAAATCGACCGTCTTCACATAATACCCCTTGCCCATTATTGCATAGATAATTCCGCGCCGTTTCAATTCATCAAACGCCTGAAATACAGTATCTCGAGAAATCGAATTTTCTAAACATACTTTATTAACCGACGGAAGCCGATCGTCTTTAAACAAACGCTTACTTAAAATGGCTGTTTCAACTTGAAAAACAATCTGCTTATAAGCAGGAATAACCGACGTTTTATCTATCTGTATTAATCTCATAATTTAAAAACCGGTAGTATAATTTTTAAAAACCGGTAGGTACTGGTCTGCAATTTAGGAAATACTCTCTATTTTTGAAAATAGTTGAAAAAAACACGTATGAAAAATTACATTTCGCAATTTAATTCGGAAATAATTAGCAGCTCTTTCGGTTACCTATCCGATGGTAGTGAAGTATTTACCCATAAAATTACCAATAAAAACGGATTAGAAATTTGCGCTTCAACCTATGGAGCGTGCATTACAAGTTTGAAAATCCCTATTAATAACACCGAAAAAATAGATGTAGTTCTCGGATTTGATTCAGCAGCCGACTATGAGAAATCGTTTTCCCTACCCAATGCTCCCTACATCGGCGCAGCTGTTGGACTTTACGCAGGACGCATAAAAAATGCTTCTTTTGAGCTTAATGGTAGTAAAATTCAATTACATAAAAATCATGGCAAACACCAATTACACGGCGGTTTTATAAATCTAAGCAATCAGATTTGGGATTTTAACGGAGAAAAAAGTAACCAAAACCAACTCGTTTTTCAAATCAACACCAAACTCAATAGCATCAATTACCAAGCAAACGCAACAGTTGAAGTCCATTATATTCTCAGTGAAGAAAATGCTCTAATTGTACGATTCTATGCCAAAACAAATCAAGCTACTCCTATCAATTTAACGCAACACAGCTACTTTAATCTTGATGGTACTGCCAACTCGGTCGTGAATCAAAAGTTAAGTATTTACTCTGAATCTTTTTTGGAAGTAGATTCCGAAGGAATTCCAACCGGTATATTACGTTCAACGAAAAACACCCCTTTTGACTTTAGCCAACCCAAAGCGTGCCCTAGCGAAATCGACAATACATTTGCGCTCTCTCAACCGATAGCCGCAGCTCTGTACAGTCCAAAAACTAAAATAAACCTATTGGTGTTTACCAATCAACCTTCGGTGCATATATATGTTGGGGGAAATTGCTTTGACAAACTTGTTGGTAAAGATGGGGCTACTTACGGAACAACTTCGGGGATTTGCTTCGAAACTCAGAACTATCCCGATGCTCCCAATCACAAAAATTTTCCCAATTCAATTATTGAACCAACCGACACCTATTTCCACGAGAGTATCTTCCAATTTGAAACAAATAAAACTGAATAGAATATGAAAAAGATTGCCATTCTTTGTTTGGCTGCACTATTTGCAGCTTGTTCTTCTGACAACAGTACGCCCAGTAACAATCCGCCTGATGTGACCACAGACGAATTCATTCGTGGTGCCGATATGTCGTTCGTGCCACTTATTGAAAGTGAGGGAACTGTTTACAAAAACAATAATGTCTCTGAAGATCCGATGATAACACTAAAAAATGCCGGATGCAATTACATACGTATTCGTTTGTGGCATTCGCCCGAATCGTCGAGCAGTAGCTTTCAGGAGGTAAAGACGTTTGCCGACCGGGTTCGTCAAGCGGGAATGAAAGTTTGGATCACCGTTCATTATTCAGATACCTGGGCCGATCCAGGACATCAAACCAAACCACAAGCTTGGCAAAGCATGAACATGACCGCATTAAAAACGGCCGTGGCAAACTACACCACGGAAATCATGACCCAGATCAGACCCGACTTGATTCAAATTGGAAATGAAACCAACGACGGTATGCTGTGGCCAGAAGGTCGCTTATCGCAGAACGAAGCAAACTTTAAAGAATTAGCAACGGCAGGAATTGAGGCCGTTCGTGCACAGTCAACACAAACAAAAATCATGTTGCATTTTGCTGGAACCAACGGTTCAGATTGGTTTTTCGATAAAGTGAAAGACCTTGATTACGACTACATTGGTTTATCCTACTATCCCATTTGGCATGGAAAAAGTTTGACCGACTTGCAACAAAAAATGAACTCTTTAGGAAGCTTGTACAACAAAAAAGTAATAATTGCCGAAACTGCCTATCCATTCACTTTAGGATTCAATGATTTTACGAACAACATCATGGGGCTAACCAACCAACTTATCCCCGCATTTGCTGCAACAGAATCCGGACAAAGTGCTTTTATGTCGGCTATCTACAATACCACAGCTCAATCGACGCATGGAATAGGATTTTGCTACTGGGGGTCGGAATGGGTTGCTTTCCGAGGACCAACTGCAAGCAACGGATCAAGTTGGGAAAACCAAGCATTGTGGGACTTCAACAACAATGCACTTCCTGTTTTATCACAATTTAGAGACCGTAATTAAATAGCTATGAAAAAGAAATTTTGGCTACCATTATTACTGGTACTAAGCTACTTTTCTAGCTCCGCCCAAATCAATGCTGAATTTGCAAAAGGAGCCGATGTAAGTTGGCTTCCGCAGATGGAAGCGACCGGATTTGTATTTAAAGATGCAAACGGAAATCCAGCAGATTGCCTACAAATACTGAAAGATCTGGGTATGAATACCATTCGGCTTCGTGTTTTTGTGAACCCAAATAACGACCCACAAAGCGGACATTGCAGCAAGGAAGAAACTGTAGCCTTGGCAGTTCGAGCAAGCAAATTGGGTTTTAGAATTATGATCGACTTTCATTACAACGACTCTTGGGCCGATCCAGCAAAACAATTTAAACCAAAAGCATGGGAAAACATGGCATTTTCAGACCTTAAAAAAGCCGTTTACAACCATACGTTTGATGTTTTAAACGCGGTAAAAAAAGCAGGCGTTACTACCGAATGGGTTCAAATAGGAAACGAAATTCCGGGAGGCATGCTTTGGCCCGACGGCAGCACCAAAAACTGGGCGCAATTAGCACAATTACTCAACGAAGGTTATCATGCAGCTAAAGCGGTAGATAAAAATATGGGTGTTATCGTGCATGTCGATGAAGGAAACAACATCGATAAATTCAATGCATTCTTTGATGAAGCTACCAAACACGGAGTGCAATACGATATTATCGGACTTTCATATTACCCGTTTTGGATTAAGAAAGATTACACAGAAACGATAACAGACTTAGAAACCAACATGACTAACCTCAGCAAAAAATACAATAAAAAGGTTTTTGTTGTTGAAGTTGGCGGAGAAGTTTCGAAAGTTGAAAACACTTATAAACTACTCGAAGCCACAATTAAAGCCACACGAAACGTTCCGAATAACAACGGCTTAGGTGTTCTTTATTGGGAACCGCAAGGTGCCGAAAGCTGGAGCAAATACAAACTATGCGCTTGGCAAAACGACGGCCGACCCTCACCAGCTTTAAACGCATTTAAAAATTAACCTCATGTTGAAACGAAGCTTATTAATACTGCTTTTCGCAACACTTACGTGGAACGGATTTTCACAAAAACGAACATCTTTAGACGACGACTGGCGGTTTCATTTCGGACACGCTGCCAATGCAGAAAAAGATTTCAATTACAGCATTGCTACTGTTTTCTCCAAATCGGGGGGCGCAGCAAAAACAGCTATCGATCCGAAATTTGTTGATACAACATGGACAAAAGTGCAAGTACCACACGATTGGGCAGTAAAACTTCCTTTTGTGTATTCCGACAACTTCGATGTGGTTTCTCACGGCTTTAAACCGGTTGGCGGATTGTATCCTGAAACCAGTATTGGCTGGTACCGCAAGAGATTCCAAGTAAGTAGCAATTCAAAAAACAATCGTTTTGAAATACAATTCGACGGTGTTTTCAGAAATGCGTCGGTTTGGCTAAACGGCTTTTATTTGGGAACAAACCAAAGTGGATACCTCGGCTTTTCGTACGATGTTACCGATTATCTTAAATACGGAGAAGACAATATACTCGTAGTTCGCGTAGACGCTACACAATACGAAGGTTGGTTTTATGAAGGCGCCGGCATTTACCGACACGTGTGGCTTCATGAAACAAATAAAATTCACATTCCACAGCATACTGTATTTGTAACTGCTACGCCTTCCAGCAGAAAAGCGAATATTTCCGTGGCACTCGAGGTAGAAAACAAAAATCTAACTTCCGATAATTGCTCTGTGTACACTTACATTACCGACCGCAACGGAAAAGAGTTAACGCGTTCTTCTAAAAAGAACTTACAAATTGGTGCGCACCGAAAAACTGAGACAAAATTCGATTTGAAACTAAACAATTGCACACTTTGGGATTTGGAAAATCCGTACCTGTACCGCGCAGTTGTTGTTGTCGAAAAAAACGGTCAGAAAATTCACCAAGAGAAAGTAAAATTTGGGGTTCGCAGTTTTGAATTCGACGTAAAAAAAGGCTTTTCGCTGAACGGAAAAAGATTCAAAATCAAAGGTACAAACAACCATCAAGATCATGCAGGTGTTGGTGCCGCAATGCCCGACGACTTGCAATACTACCGCATTCGATTGTTGAAAGAAATGGGAAGCAATGCTTATCGTGCTAGCCACAACGCACCAACCAAAGAACTTTTAGAAGCTTGCGACAGTTTAGGGATGCTCGTTGTCGACGAACAACGTTTACTAAACAGCAGTCCAGAATACTTAGACCAATTCGAACGTTTGATTAAACGCGACCGCAATCATCCGTCGGTTATTCTTTGGTCGATTGGCAATGAAGAAGGTTGGATTCAGAAAACAGAAACTGGGAAGAAAATCGCACAAACCTTATTAACACAACAAAAAATCTTCGATCCGACCCGAACTTCTACCTATGCTGCCGATATGCCGAACGAGTTCAACGGAGTAAACGAAGTTATCCCGATTCGTGGATTCAATTACAGACAATACGCCGTTGCCGATTACCACCGCGATCATCCAAACCAGCCGCTACTCGGAACAGAAATGGGAAGCACCGTAACTACGCGTGGAATTTACGAAGTAGATAAAGAACGTGCCTATGTTCCCGATCAAGACATCACCGCACCTTGGTGGGCAAGCAAAGCCGAAGAATGGTGGGTACTCGCCGCTGAAAACGATTTCTGGTTGGGAGGTTTTATCTGGACCGGTTTCGATTACCGAGGCGAACCTACACCCTACCAATGGCCAAACGTTAACTCACACTTTGGCGTTATGGATGTTTGCGGATTCCCAAAAAACATTTATTACTACTACAAAAGCTGGTGGACTGATGAAGAGGTACTTCATATCTCTCCCCACTGGAACTGGCCTGATAAAGTGGGCCAAGAAATCGATGTTTGGGTAAATTCGAACGCCGATGAAGTAGAACTTTTCCTCAACAACAAATCGCTTGGTAAACAAGTTATGCCTCGAAACCGACACTTGAAATGGAAAGTGCCCTACCAAGCCGGAACACTGGAAGCAGTTGCGCTCAAAAAAGGTAAAACCATTCGTGCGCAAGTCAAAACAACCGACACACCGTTTGCCATCAAACTCACGCCAAGTGTTGAAAAAATGCGCGCCAACGGAACCGACCTCGCCATCATCAATGTATCGGTTGTCGACAAAAACGGATTTGAAGTTCCAGTTGCCGATAACGTAATTAAATTCCGCGTAAGCGAAAATGCCAAAATATTGGGTGTAGGTAACGGCGACCCAAGCAGCCACGAACCCGACCAATGCGCTCCGGGAACTTGGCAACGCAGCGCTTTTAACGGCAAATGTCAACTGATCGTACAAGCGGGAAAAACGGCTGGAGATATAACCATCGAAGCATACTCGAATACGTTACAAACAACAAAAATTACCCTAAAACAACTACCCTAAGTGCTCTTATCGATGAAGAAAAAACTCATCCGAAATACGGTTTCACAATTTAAAATTCAATTTCATCAAGAACCCGACGCCGTATTCCTTTCGCCCGGACGCATCAACATCATCGGCGAACACATCGACTACAATAACGGATTTGTCCTACCAGCGGCAATTAACAAATATGTTTGCTTCGCTGTAAAAAAATCGTCGGGAACAACGATACGGCTTTTTGCTGCCGATTTAAACGACTACTACGAATTTGAAAGTAATACAAAACTCCAACCCATAGACAAAACGTGGGTGAACTACCTGATTGGCGTCATTCAAGAAATAAAATATCGCGAATTGCAACTACCTGGTTTCGATGTAGTTTTCAGTAGTAGTGTACCCATTGGAGCGGGCTTGTCGTCGTCGGC
This sequence comes from Pseudanabaena sp. UWO311, assembly GCA_943371725.1. Classification (GTDB taxonomy): domain Bacteria; phylum Bacteroidota; class Bacteroidia; order Flavobacteriales; family Flavobacteriaceae; genus Flavobacterium. Next base: position 27,817 of record CALRVY020000016.1, read on the forward strand.
TGCTGTTTCTTGTGGAATGGCGTTTGCCCTAAACGAATTATTCGACATGGGGTTAACTCGCGAAACGCTTGCGCGGATGGGACAAAAAGCCGAGCACGAATTTGCAGGTGTGAACTGTGGAATTATGGATCAGTTTGCTTCTGTTTTTGGAAAAAAAAATCAGGTTATCAAACTCGATTGCGATGATCTTTCCTACCAATACTACAACGCCGAACTCGACGACAATTGCCTGCTGCTGATCGACAGTTGCGTGAAACATACGCATTTAACTTCGGGCTATAACGACCGCCGACAAGAAGTTGAAAGCAGTTTTGCGATTATTCAAAAGCATTTTCCCGACGTTCAA